>CALVSH010000021.1 GCA_944358945.1 uncultured Bacilli bacterium | reverse complement strand
AACAGGAGGTAATATGTATAATTACGCGAAAGAAAAATTAATTTTATTTATAAAAGAAACCTTTGATATTAATGATGACAAAGTAAAACATAAATTACAACATACTTTCTATGTTGTTGACAATGCTGAATATTTATCAAAAAAATTAGGTTTAAATGCAGAAGAAATTGAACTTGCCAAATTAATAGCTTTATTTCATGATTTTGGTAGATTTTATGAAGCAAGGGATTATCAAAGTTTTAGGGAAGATTTGCATAAAATGGAACATGCGACTTTAGGTGCTAAACTTCTATTTAATGATAATTTAATAAAAAACTTTATTGATAATAGAAAATACGATAGTATCATGAAAAAAGCTATTGAAAATCATAGCAAATATATATTAGACACAGCAAATATGACAAAAGATGAAATATTACACTGCAAAATAATAAGGGATGCTGATAAATTAGATTCATTTAGAGCAAAAACGGTATCGGATGTTTATACAATGGCAAATATTACAAGAAAAGATATAGAATACAGTGTAATTTCAGATAAGATATATAATGACTTTATGAATGAAAAAACAATATTAAGTAAGGATAGAAAAACTGGACTAGATATTTGGGTATCTTATATTGCGTTTATTTTTGGATTTTATTTCAAGGAAAGTCTTGAGGTAGTGAGAAATAAGGATTATATAAATATTTTAGTTGATAGATTCAATTATAAAAATAGCATTGCCAAAATACAAATGGAAGATATAAGAAATAAGGCCAATAACTATATAAAACAGAGCTGTGATAAATAAAAGATTAACAATAAATAAGGTTAAAATTGTTGATTTTATGTGTAAAACGGAATGTAGACATTATCCACAATTTGTTCACAAAACAGCAATCTTTATAATATTATTAATACAATAAATACTATAAATATAAAAAGCAACTTGACCTTATATTCCAACGTGAACACATAATATTATAAATATTGTAAATCTTTATAATCCTTTAACCAAAATAACATGTGGAAGTGGCAAGAAATATAAACAATGTTGTGGAAAAAAATAGAATTGTATTTTATGAAAAGTGCTATATGTTTATATAGACACTTTTTTCAGTTATTAAGGTTAGAAAGAAGTAATTTAATTAGAAAAACATTATATTATTACGATAATTTATAAAAAGGAGAAATAAAATTATGGAATATGAAACACCTATCATTGAGACTGAGAGACTAATATTAAAAAGAGGGACACTAGAAGACTATCAAAAAGTATATAAGTATGATTTTACAAAACTAAGAGATATTAATGGAGAGTTTGAGTTTATAAAACAAGATCCAAAAAAGATAGAAGGGTATGAAAAAGTGTATCCTGAATCATATGATTGGATTCTCTATCTTAAATCATCTGGTGAACCAATCGGAAACATTGTTGCAGATAGAGAACAGAAAGATATAAAGGGTATTGAACTTGCTTTTAATACCCATCCAACCTTTTGGAGAAATGGTTATACAGTAGAAGCCCTAATAGAAATTATGAAGTTTTTATTTAATCAAGGATATGAAAAAATTTTATGTGGATACGATGAAGGAAATATAAAGTCGAAAAATATTGGAGAGAAAATAGGATTTATGCCATATAAAGTAGAACCAAGTGCTTGGCAAAAAAACGGTGTACCAATTACAACATACACAACAATCATGACAAAAGAACACTTTAAAAATTTATATATGCATGAAAGCAAAACCAGGTTATAAGAATAAAATGTTAGTAATAAATGTGTTAACAACATTTTATAAAACAGTGAAATATGATATATTTAAATTAAATAACGATGTAGACAATGTTTCACAATTTGTAGTTATAAACGTGCTAGGAAAGAACTTATAAATTAATGAAGCACTAAAATAGAAAATAAAAGAATGATTTAAAATTGGAAGAAAATATAGTCAATCATTGCTAAGTAACTCTGGTGACATTCGCCCACGAATAAAGGGTTTAAAAATATATGATACTACATCAGAAGTGTTTCTTTTAAATCTAGAAATGAGAAATAATTTAAATATCCAAAATCGTCATAATATAAATAACAGTCAAGAACCAAAGAAATTAATCTTTAAATAGTGATTTTGTGCTAAAAAGTATAAAAAAATCTATATATTAATTATTTAAACAAAGATTAAACACTAGCCACTATTCTTGATAATTAATTATGAATAATAAAGCTATCACAAGAAACAAGAGGTATGAGAGGGTGAAGTATACGAGAATAGGAATAGATATAGATGATACTTTAACGGATATTAAAGATGAACTATATCAAGCAGCAACAAACTATGCCACAACTCTAGGAAAGAAAATTGAGTCAATAAATAATTTTGAAGACAAAAACAATAATGGTAATAAATGGCAAGAAGTTTTCCACTTTGATTACCAAGAATTAAAATATTTTTTAAAAGAAATACAAGAAGAAATTACAAATAAAGCAGTCCCAAGAGAAGGTGTGGTAGATGTTATACAAAAACTAAAAAAAGATGGAAATGAAATTATAATTATAACAGCAAGAGATAGCGAGTTTCATGATGACCCTTATAAATATAGTAAAGAATGGCTAGATAAAAATAATATTTACTATGATAAATTAGTAGTAAACAAAAGAGATAAGAAAAAAGCATGTATAGAAGAAAATATAGATTTATTTATTGATGACAGTGAATCTAACTGCCTAACAGTAGAAAGTGCTGGTATAAAGGCGATAAGAATAAGTAACAAAAGAAGTAATAATGATTTAGCAACTTTTAAGACTTGGAAAGATATATATCACTATATCCAATGTAATTATAATAAGTAATTAACTAATATTTTTAAATTAGAATATTAATACACTTCTAGAAAAGAATAGAAATAGCAACAATTTAAAGAAAAGAAAAAATTAAAAGAATTATTTCCCTCTTAATTTATATATAATTCATAAACATAACTCATCTCTAAAGTATATTATTATGAAAGCTGTTGAAATAAACAGCTTTTTCTTTTGTTATTCTTGTTACGAAAACATTTATATGTTACTATATCCTTATAAATGTGTTAGAGGAGGTATTATATGAAACAAGATAAAATATATCAATTTGAAATAGAGAGTAACATAAGAAAAACAATAACTGATTTTTCTAGTCAAGAAGAGTATCAAAAGATAATTGACTATCTAGAAGAACAATCAAAAAAAGCAGACTTAAGTAAATATAACAGATCTTCACTTAAGTTAGCAAAACAGATAATTGCTATGCAAGAAACGAATGAAATTCCTAAAAAAGTGAATAAAGACACAAATGACAATTTTTATAAAGCAATTGACAACAATGATTACATGACTGCATTAGATAATGTGATATTATCTTTGAAAAAAAGAAATGAACAACCAGAAACAAATGCACTATACATATTATTAACCAAAATATGTCAGTTAGAAAAAGATTTCGTTAAAGATAAAATGATAGAAAAAAGAAAACAAGAATTAGAAAAATATATCGCTGAATCACACAACAAGTTAATAAAAGACAAAGGTGTCATCTTAGTAGATGATATGAAAAAAGAAGATAAAGATATTATGTTAGATTTGACATCTAACTATTCTGATATATTACCGTTTGTTATACAGGGTATCACAAAAGAAATGATTGTTTTAAAATATCATAATCAAGAGGATATAAACCAAAAAGAGGTTTTAAAAGAAGCTAAATTAGCCTCAAAACAAAAAAGATATCATGACAGTATTAAAAACAATCTAATATTACTACAAAACGCAGATACATTAGATGAAAACATTATTTTTTCTCTAGGATATTTATTTTCTAAAATAAAGAAGGAAGATGAATATATCAAATATTTAAATATTTATTACGCAATCGCCACTAATAGAAAATATAAAAATAATACAGGCAAAATATTAGAATCTATATTTAATAGAAAAAATTATTTGGAACCCAAGGCAAAAGTTAGTATGAATTTAACAGACTTTGAAACGAATAGTTCTATAGATGAGGAATTTGAAAAACTGAATGAGTATATTATCAACTCCGGACTTGATGTCACCACTGCTTGTACACAGCTTGGAATTCCTCAAGATGCAATTGATAAATTAAATTTATTATATGCCCAAGAATATTATAAACAAAAACAATTTAAACAAGGTGATGTGTTCTTACAAGCGGTTGAAGAAAGACGTGATAAAACAAAAGAAGTAATGACAATTTGTAAAGAAGTAAGAAACAGAAGAAGATTTTATCAAAATAGAAATACCGACACTCCTAAACAATTATCTTTATCCCTAAAACCTATGAATAAAAAATAATACAGTACCAACAGTGTAAATATATTGACTAAAATGTCTACTGTAATTAATTTTCTATTTCAACCTAAAAATAATTTTTAATTTACGTGTTATAATAAAAAAGAAAGGTAGGGAAATATGAAAGGACTAAAAATATTTCAATATGGCTGTGGAAAGATGAGCGTTTACACCATGCGCTATGTTATCGAAAACGGTGGAGAAATAGTAGGAGCCGTAGACAATAATCCAGCAGTAATAGGGAAAGATGTTGGAGAAATCATGGGTACTGATAAAATTGGAGTTGTAGTAGAAGATGTTACGAAAGTAGAAAATCTTTTAACAACTTTAAAACCAGATTGCACAATTATAACAACAATGAGTTTACTTGCAGATGTAGAAGATGCTTTAATGGTATGTGCAAAATGTGGTATTAATGCAATTACTACTTGTGAAGAAGCATTCTTCCCAATGAATTCTAATCCAACACTTACAGAAAAAATTGATAAGTTGGCAAAAGAAAATAATTGTACTATTACAGGTAGTGGTTATCAAGATGCCTTCTGGGGAAATTTAATTACCACTCTAGTAGGAGCAAGTCATAACATCACTAAAATAAAAGGAAGTTCTTCTTATAATGTAGAAGATTACGGTATTGCCTTAGCGAAAGCTCATGGTGCCGGACTAACGGCAGAAAAATTTGCTCGTGATGTCGCAAGTGCCGACGAAATATCTGATGAAGAAAGACAAAAAGTTATTGAAAGTGGTGCTTATGCCCCATCATATATGTGGAATGTAAATGGTTGGCTTTGTGATAAATTAGGATTAACAGTAATTAGTCAAAGACAAAAATGTGTACCACAATTCAATGATTATGATATTGAATCATCTACATTAGGTATGACTGTAAAAGCAGGTATGGCAACAGGAATGAGTGCCGTAGTTACTACTGAAACAAAAGAAGGTATCACTCTAGAGACAGAATGTATTGGAAAAGTATACAATAAAGATGAATTTGATAGAAATGAATGGACTGTTTATGGAGAACCAAATACTACTATGGTAATTGAAAAACCGAATACAGTAGAACTTACTTGTGCAACCGTGGTAAATAGAATACCAGATGTGATAGCCTCAGAATCTGGCTTTATACCAACATCACGTATGGGAGAATTAAAATATATAAAATAAAAAGTATTGCTAGTATGATGTTTAAAATACTTACATCATAGGCAATACTTTTTTTTAAAGGAGCAAAACTCCTAAATCTATTTACAGAGGATCTTCACACGTAACAGTGAACCTTCCTCATAAATAATATATGCAGGTAAAAAAATAATATACAAAATAATAAAAAAGATTTGAGAAAAATATAAATATATGTTATTTTATGATTGACTTTAGAAAAGAATAGAAAATAAATTTTAGAACAAACTAAAAAGGAGAGAACTATGGAATTAAGAGAAATAAAAGAAGTATTAACTCAAAATGAAAAAAAATTAAAAGAATTATGGAGGTCACTTTGACATTGATTCCAAAAAAGAGAAAATTAATCAGCTAGAAAAAATCACAAATGAACCCAATTTTTGGAATGATCGAGTTCAGGCCGAAAAAACAATCAAAGAATTAAATGAAGAAAAAAATATAGTAGACAGTATAGAACAATTACTAAAAGGAATATCTGATAATTTAGAACTAACTAATTTGTTAGAAATAGAAAATGATGAGTCATCCATTCAAGAATTAGAACAAGAAACTGTATTAACAACTCAGAAAGTAGAAGAAGTAAGTTTATTGCTCTTGTTATCAGGTCCATATGATAAAAATGATTGTATCCTAGAAATTCATCCAGGTGCCGGTGGAACAGAATCTTGCGACTGGGCTTTAATGTTATATCGTATGTATACTAGATGGTGTGAAAAAAAGAAATACAAAGTAGAACTTTTAGATTATCAAGATGGTGAAGAAGCTGGAATAAAGAGTGTGGCAATCAGAGTAAAGGGACAAAATGCCTATGGTTACTTAAAAAATGAAAAAGGTGTACATCGTTTAGTAAGACTATCTCCATTTGATTCTAACAATAGACGCCATACCTCTTTTGCATCAGTCGAAGTAACACCAGAAATAGAACAAGATAATACGATTGAGATAGATGAAAAAGATTTAAAGATCGATGTTTATCGCTCAACAGGAGCTGGTGGGCAAGGAGTAAACACAACAGATTCTGCCGTAAGAATCACTCATCTACCAACTAAGATAGTAGTAACTTGCCAAAATGAAAGAAGTCAAATACAAAATAAAGAACAAGCTTTAAAAGTTTTAAAAAACAAACTTTTAATAAAAAAACTAGAAGAACAAGAAAAAGAACTAAACGAAATAAAAGGAGACCAAATGAATATAAACTTTGGATCTCAAATTAGAAGTTACATTCTACACCCATATTCCTTAGTGAAAGACCATAGAACGAATGTAGAAACCAGTAACGTAGGAAAAGTACTAGATGGAGATATCGACATATTTATAGAAGCGAATTTAAAACAACAAAAATAAGAATAATAGTGAGGGGTAATTATGGATATTTTTTTTAAAACAAAAGACTTAAAAATATTAGAACAAATCTATTCAAAATCAACAGTTAAAAGACATATTCAGTTTGTTTTAGGCTGCCTATTAATAGCAATATCATATAATTTATTTCTAGCGCCCAATAATATAGTAGCTGGAGGAGTTGGCGGACTTGCTATTATAATTAATTACTTAACTAAGTTAGATAATTCTATTTTCATTTTAGTAGCAAACATTTTTTTACTAATACTAAGTTATTTTTTACTAGGGAAGAAAAAAACAAAAGCCACCATGTTAGGTTCCATACTATTTCCTATATTTGTAAACTTAACGAGTAGCATTAGCTCTATCATCGATATAAACACAGATCAACTACTGTTATTATCAGCGTTTGGAGGAGTTGTATATGGTTTTGGTGCTGGAATGATTTATAAAGCAGGTTTTACAACAGGAGGAACAGATATCATTAATCAAATTATATCTAAATATTTCAAAACAAGCATTGGAAAAAGTATGCTCTATTGTGATGGTACTATTGTCCTATTAACGGCCTTTGTATTTGGACCTACTCACTTTATGTATTCAATCATTGTTTTATACGTAATTAGTTTCATCTCTGATAGGGTAATACTAGGAGTGTCCGATAGTAAAGCTTTCTATATCGTTACAAAAGAAGAAAGAAAAATAAAAGAATACATTATTAAATATTTAAATCATGGTGTAACTGTATTTAATGCCAAAGGAGGCTATGCCAAGGAAAACCAAACAGTATTAATGTGTGTATTACCAACAAAAGACTACTACAAACTAAAAGAAGGAATACATGAAATAGATCCCAATTCTTTCTTTGTAGTAACAGATGCATATGAAGTCTTTGGAGGTGAATAATGGAAAATTTTTTTGAAGAGATAATAGAAAAAGTCAAAAGAAAAAGTCATACCCGTCGAATAATTATCTTAGTAATATCTTTATTTATCTTAGCACTAGTATATAATTTATTTCTTCTCCCAAGTGGACTAGTAGCCGGAGGAGTAAATGGTATTGCCCTAATTACCAATTATGTTTATGAAATTGATTCTTCTCTTATGATATTCTTAGTCTCACTTTCATGTCTATTTTTTAGTGCTATGTACTTAGGAAAAGAAAGAACTACTGGCTCCATACTAGCAACCTTTCTTTATCCGCTATTTGTAAAAATAACAGCTATATTGACACAAAATATAACATTGAACTATGAAGATACGTTCTTAATGATTATTTTTGCTGGAGTAATCGGTGGTCTAGCCAATGGATTTATTTATAAAACAGGTTACAGTAATGGAGGATTACCAATTATTAGTCAAATATTATATAAATACTTCAAAATACCAGTCGCAAAATCTAGTATGATAATAAATGGTGTTATTATTCTCATCGGAAGTATCTTCCTTGGTTTCTCCATGATGATGTATGCAATCATATTAATATTTATCAATAATCTAATGATTGATAAAGTTTTATTAGGAATTTCTAAAAACAAGGCATTCTATATTGTTACCAAGAAAGACAAAGAAATAAAAGAATATATTGTTAACAAACTACATCATACACTAACCATTTTTGATGTAAAAGGTGCATTTTTAGCCAAGAAGAAAAAGGTGTTATTTACTGTTGTACCAACGAGAGATTATTATAAAGTAACAGAAGGAATAAAATTAATTGATCCTGAAGTATTTTTTGTTGTAGAAGATGCATATGAAGTCCAAGGAGGAAAATAATGTCCAAAAGAGGGGAAATTTCACAAAACCCCTCTTTTGTTATGTCGAAATATATGGTATAATTAAATATACTAGGATGGAGGTAAATATGGACTTAATTAGATTAAAAAATGTATCAAAAAAATATAAAAATGGCGTAACAGCAATCTATGACTTAAATTTAGCCATTGAAAAAGGTTCGTTTACTTTCGTAATTGGTGGATCAGGTAGTGGAAAATCAACATTAATTAAAATGTTATATAGAGAAGAACGACCAACGAAAGGACAAATTATAGTTGGTGGACTTGATGTAGCGAAGCTTAGAAATACTAAGGTATATAAATTAAGAAGAAAACTTGGTATTGTCTTCCAGGACTACCGCCTATTACCAAAGTTAACGGTATACGAAAATGTTGCGTTTGCCATGGAAGTAATTGGAGCAACAAAAGAAGTTACAAGGAGAAATGTTTTACGTGCACTAGAGGAAGTAGGATTAAAAAATAAAGTTCATAATTACCCAGACCAATTATCTGGAGGAGAACAACAACGTGTTGCCATAGCAAGAGCAATTGTAAATAATCCTAAATTATTATTGTGTGATGAACCAACTGGAAACCTAGATCCAGAGCGAAGTATGGAAATCATGAAAGTATTAGATAACATTAATAAGACAAGAGGAACGACAATTATAATGGCAACCCATGATAAAGAAATAGTTAATAGTATGAAAAAACAAGTAGTAACTCTAAAAGATGGTCACTTGGTTAACTTTAAGAAGAAAGGAACATATATAGATGAGAATAATTAGAATGTTAGGGCGAAGTATAAGAGACGCCTTCAAAAGTGTAATCAGAAACTTCAGCTTATCACTAGCATCTATCTCCTGTATTACCATTACTCTAATCATAGTAGCAATCGCTATTATGGCTTCATTCAATGTTCAAAACTTTACACAAGAGATTGAAAAAGATTTGACAATAGTAATATTTTTAAATAATGAAGTAACAGACGAAGATATTACAAGAGTAGAAGAAGAGATAAAACAAATTCCAAATGTTGATCAAGATAGTGTTGTTTTTGCCTCTAAACAAGATGTAAAAGAAGAAATGCAACAAGAATCAGAAGTTTTTGATACAGTTTTAGACGAATGGGATGATACAGAAAGTCCGTTAAAAGAC
Source organism: uncultured Bacilli bacterium (assembly GCA_944358945.1). Lineage (GTDB taxonomy): Bacteria > Bacillota_I > Bacilli_A > RF39 > UBA660 > Faecimonas. The sequence goes on along the minus strand of CALVSH010000021.1, from coordinate 34,447 downwards.
ACATTCCAAGTAAAAGTAAAAAATGTTGAAAAAATTTCAGATACTGCAGAAAGAATAGAAAAGATAAATCAAGTAAATACAGTTAGATATGGAGAAGGAATGGTAGATCAAATGATTTCTGCATTCTCATCTATCGAAAAAGTAACCTATGGAGTAGTAATTGCTTTAGTAATCGTAACAGTATTCTTAATTATCAATACCATTAAATTAACGATTTCTGCAAGACGTAGAGAAATTGGAATTATGCGATTAGTAGGAGCAAGTAATTTTACAATTAAAACTCCATTCATTGTAGAAGGTATGATTCTAGGTTTATTAGGATCCATTGTTCCAGTAATATTTACAACCTATGGATATTTAGCATTCTACAAACATTTTGATGGATATCTATTTACACAGTTAATTGAATTAATAGAACCAGAACCATTTATCTATTCAACTGCTGGAATTGTTGTAATAATTGGTATCTTAGTCGGTATGGTTGGTAGTGCCGGAGCCGTAAGAAAGTATTTGAAGATATAATGAAGAAAAAGATAATAGCACTCTCAGTTATAACTTCTATCATTGCATCCTATATAATACTACCTATGGATGCCTATGCAGATTCCTCTACTTTAGCAGGATTCAGAGCTGAAGTAGAACAATATACAGCTGAGCTACAAGAAAAACAAGATAAAGTAGCTAAAAATGATCAAGAAGTCGCAGAAATAAAAGCAAGAATTTCAGAGATTGAAAATGAGTTAGATACAATTGTAGAAGAAATTGGTACTCTTCAAGTAGAAATAGATAAAAGTAATCAAGAAATAAAAGAAAAAAGTGAAGAGAGTAAAAAGATTATAGAATATTATCAAGTTGCAAACGGAGAAAATGCTTATTTAGAGTATGCCTTTGGAGCAACCGATATTACTGATATGATTTACCGTATGTCAGTAGTAGAGCAGTTAACAGAGTATAATGATAAGGTAATGAATGAGTTAGATGAGTTAATTGCTAAAAATAAACAGCAACAAAAAGATTTAACAACCAAGCAAAAACAACAACAAGATCTTCAAAAAGAACTAGAAAGTGAACGTGAAAGAATTAATGCTGATACTCAGGCTCTAAAAGATGCAATGCCTGCCATTCAAGAACAAATTGACTCTGCCAAGGAAAACGTAGAATATTATGAATCCATTGGCTGTGGAGAAAATGAAAACATTTTCAGTTGTCAAATTCGTTACGACCAAGCACATGCAAGTAGTGGCGGTGGAAGTGGTGGAAGCGGCGGAGCCGGAAATGTAATTCCACCATCAGCAAGTGGATTCTATAGACCAATGGTAACAGGATACGTAACACAAAACTGGATGAATTATGGTCACTTAGGTATAGACCTTGGAAATAGAAATTATACAAATATTGAAATCTATCCAGTCGCAACGGGTGTAGTATTTGCTAAATACTATGATAGTGCTGGAGCTTTAGTATTAAAGATTAGACACTATGTAAATGGAAGATATCTATATTCAACCTACGCTCATTTATCAGCATGGTATGTAAATGTAGGAGATATCGTAACGCCAGATACCGTAATTGGTCGTATGGGATCAACTGGTAATTCATCAGGACCACATCTTCACTTAGAAATCACAACATGTGATTGGAATAGAGGTGGAGGATGTACCTGGGCACAATATCAAAATAGTACCCTAAATCCTAGAAATTACATTGGATTCCCAAGTGGACTATATTCATGGTGGTACAGTAAATAGTTTATGAAAAAGGACAAAAGTCCTTTTTTTTAATATCATAAAATTATCGAAAAACAATAAAAATATATTGACTTTTAATATTTATAACATATAATAGTAGTAAAAGGAGGCATAAAAATGCAAAAATCAAAGACCAAAATAATTGTAAATTTTATAACTACATTGTTAAAAATAAGTATACCAATAGGAGTAATCATACTAATACTGTTAAATAGTATTCTAGACAAACTAAATATCAAACAAGATCTATTAACCTTTCTAATTTATCCATGTATCATTTTATTTCTAGCATTTATCTACATATTCATTAAGCTATTTAATCAATTAAAACTAGAAAAACCATTCTCAAAAGAAACAGTAAAATATTTAAAAAACTCAATGATAATCAGTTTTATTATTGATATTATAATTGCGATAGCCTTAATTTTATCAATAATAGTCTATCCAACATATACAATAGCAGTAAAAATATCTTTAACCTTCTTCTTTATATTATTCCTTGGAGTAGGAATTGCTTTATATTTATTATCAGAATTATTTAGACAAGCAACGGAATATAAAGAAGAAAATGATTTAACAATTTAAAGGAGGTACCTATGGCAATCATTGTAAATCTAGACGTTATGATGGCTAAAAGAAAAATATCATCACAAGAATTAGCCGAAAAAATAGGAATTACCCAGGCCAATCTATCTATATTAAAAACAAATAAAGGAAAAGCAATTCGATTTTCAACCTTAAATAAATTATGTGAAGTACTAGATTGTAAACCAGGGGATATTCTAGACTATGAAAAGGAGAATGAAAATGATTAATCTATTATATACTCTATTACTAGCAATCTATTTTTGTATCCTGTTTTATGGAACAAAACTTGGTCTATCAGTAATATTATTCATGATTCCCTTAATATTTGTAGTTTACAAAACATTAAAGAAAAACAACAAATTAAATAACAAAAAAGGTTTGATTCTATTACTACCAATACTATTATTATCCACAACCTATTTTTTATTTGATAATATGTTTTTCAAGATATTAAATATTTTTGTTATTACAGGTTTATTTCTATTATTCTATATCATGACAATAAGACCAACATTTCATTTATATGATATCATCGCAGATTGTGTTTGTATTCTATTAAGCCCTATGGACCATATAAAAGACATCACAACAAAAGTAAAAGAATTCATAACAAAAAAATTGAAAATAAAAAGTCAAACCTTTCAAAAAGTAAAAAGTTACCTACTAATAATTCCTATAATAATTATAGTAATCATACTTTTATCATCAGCAGATCAAGTTTTTTATCAATTAATTGATAAAATTTTAGAAGTTCCAACTCAACTTACAAGTAGATTGGATTTCAAAGAATTCATACTAAGAATCATTATGATAATCTTATTTTTCTTCTATTTTTCTGCCAGTTTATTTTACTTAATAACAAACTATGAAAAAGAAGAAAGATATGATGTCAAAAAAATAAGTAAAAAGAAGCCAGATTCTATTCAAATATTATTAATTTCATTAAATATAATTTACTTAGTATTTGATATTATTCAAATAAAGTCTTTATTCTTTCACTCACTAGACTCAAACTTTACCTATGCAGAATATGCTAGAAGAGGATTTTTTCAATTACTAATCGTATCTTTTATTAATTTATGTGTAATTCTATATACTAAAAAATATAAACCTAGTAAAAAAATAAAAGCCCTAACATTATGTTTAGTGTTATCAACCTTTCTAATTATTATTTCTTCTTTCTACAGAATGTATCTATATGAACAAGAGTATGGTTATACATTACTAAGATTACTTGTCTATATTACCTTATTTACAGAAACGATTTGCTTAATCCCAACAATTATGTATATAATAAAGGAAAAGTTCTCAATCGTAAAAAGTTATTTAATTATCATCATTACCATCTATACGATAATAAACTTTATCAATATAGATAAATTAATCGCCGTAAGAAATATTGATAGGTATGAAAAGAAAAAAGATATCGATTTGTACTATTTGATGAATAATCATGCTGACAATATCCCAGAATTAGTGGATTTCTTAGAAGAAGTAGAAGATGATGATATAGATGGGATATTAACAGATTACATAGAAGAACAAAACTTTAAAACCAATGATATTAGAGATTGGAACTTATCGAAACAAATCGCAAATAATAAATTAGAAAAGAGAAAATAATATGGAAGAAGAAAAAATAATAGAAGAATTAAAAAAAGGTCACTTAGTCATTATGCCAACGGATACTATCTATGGAATCATTGGAGATGCCACGGATGAGAAGGTAATAAAAAAGGTATATGATATAAAAGAAAGAAGCTATGAAAAACCATTATTGATATTAGTATCCAATGAAAAAATGTTAAAAGAACTTGTAACAGAAATACCAGATCGTATTCAACAGTTAATGAATGATTATTGGCCAGGTCCCTTAACCATTCTATTTAAGAAAACAGATAAAGTATCTCCTCTTCTAACAGCTAACTCAGAATATATAGCCATTAGAATACCTAATGATGAAAGACTAATTCACATTATGAACACTTTAAACAAGCCTTTAATTTCTACCAGTGCCAACATCTCTTCTCATGAAGTAATTACCAACACCAATCAAATAGAACCAAGAATGAGAGAAAAGATTGACTATATTGTAGATGGAGGTACGATAAATAAAGCATCATCAACACTAATCAAAGTAGAAAATGACAAAATTCAAATACTAAGAGCAGGATATCTTGCGAAAAGCTTACTAAGAGAATGAATGATTTCATTCTTTTTTTGTTTTTAAAGAAAATAAACATTTAAGAAAAGACTAATCTGTGGTAGAATAAGGGCAAAAGGAGAGGATGTATCTTAATATCTACCAAATAAAACTAAAATAGAAAAGTGGGAGACTATGAAGGAAAAGAAAGAAATATTTAAAGAAGAATTAGAAAGTATTATAAGCATAATTGAGGAAATTAAGACACAAGAAGATCTAGAAAAAATTCTAGGTGAAAAATGGACACCAAGTACCCAGGAACAATTATTAGAAGAATTAAATCTACTAAATAAAAAGACATCAAGATTAATAACCAAACACAACACAAGAGGAGATTTTGATTTATCACTTGGATTAAGATTAAAACGAGAAAGAATCAAAGAAACATACAGAAAATTACGAGAAATAAAAACAGATGATCAAAATGATTCAACTTCTTTAAAACAATATAATAGAATACAAAGTATTTTAATGGAAATATCTAAACTAAACTACTGGGTAACTCCAGAAGCAGAAGAGGTATTCAATCAATATAAAGAAAGCAGAATAACAAAAGAAAAAATGGAATTATTAGATTATCTAATCCAACAATATACAAACTATGAAGAACAGACAATGACTGAGTATAGACAAAAAGAAGAAGAAATAACCAAGATGATAGTAAAAAGAGAAAATATACGAGAAAGGAAAAGTACCGCAAAAAAACTAATCTTTAGCCACTTAAACACGGAAAAATATAAAAAGTATCATACAGAACTATCTCAAGTTACCAATAAAAATAGAAAGATATATAGGGTACTGCAAGACTTAAAAAGACTTAAAAAAATAGAAAGTACAAACAAAAAAACACCAAATAGATTAGAACTAACAAATGAAGATTTAATAGATAAGAACAGATTTATTGAGCCAAAAAATGAGGTAGAAAAAGACTATCAAAAAGTTCTAATAAAAATAAGTAATGGTGAGTATTTAACAAGTAAAAATAATGATGAAAATTCTATTCCAAGAGAAATACAAGATTTACTAAAAGAACTGAATAAATTAACAATATCTGAAATAGAAGAGTTAATTATATTAGCGGTTGATATCATTAAAAATAAAAGAAAAAGTATTAGATACGGAGAAAGTATAGAAGGAGATAGAGAACGTGAGTTTTTAAAGATGGTAGGTAACGAGTTTGAAAGAAGTCGTCCTATGGTCTATGAAGATACAGAAGATACAAGTGCTTATTATCACATACTAGAAAAGTTATTAGATGATGATAGAAATTATGAATATATTAAAAGACTATTAAAGATAGAAGAATTTAAAAAGGCAAGAGCAAAAGTTCGTAAAAAAGAACATCACAATAATAAGACAGTAGTAAAAACAGAAAAAGAACACATTGTATTATCAATATTAGATAAATTTATATATAATTACAAAGTAAAACTTTTAAATCAAGGTAATTACTATATAGAACCTGGTTATTATAAAGAAATCCTTAAACTATTTATGAACAATCATACAAAGTTAAATCCTAATGAACAAGAAGTATATAACACAAAACTAAGAGAGTTTAAAGACTTCATAATAAATAAAAGCTATGCTTCTTCTCAAACAGTAATTAGAGATATTGAACAACTACAAGCAGGCTTAAATCTAAAAGAACAACAAGAGATAAAGCCATTATCAGAATCAGAAAAAGAATCATTATATTTATATAATTTGGAAAGAAAAGTAGAAACAAACAAGATAAAAGGGTACTCTGAGTACTTACCATCTTCAAAAATAAAGACATTTCAAGTAGAAGGATTTGATCAATATGCATTTTCGATAGTGTATGAAGGAAATAAAAAAATTAACATGAATATCCATATATTAGATAACAGTAGTATTAAGAATGAATTAGATTCCGTAAAACAACAACTAATAGACTATGATTTAAATTTCTCTACCTTGGAAGAAGATAACGTTTATCCTACAATTGCTTTTATTAATGGCTTTAAAAAACAAGATATTGTTCATAAAGACATCACACCTGCTAATATAAAAATAGATAAATATTACACAAAAGATGATTTAAAAAACCAATTCCAACCAAGGGAAATAGAAGATTTTATAGATTTTTTAGCTAAGCTAGAAAGAAAGAACAAAATAAAATCAAATACACCAATAGAGATTATTGATTCTTATGTCATGAAAGTAATGGAAACTTCCCCTAGAACCCAATCAGTTCCGTTAATTTACCAAAGTCATTTAAAAGATCAAGATTTATTAGTTTTCAATAATCATATGGAAACAAGTCATATTTTATCTAGAGTAAAAGATAAACAACTATCCAATAAAATATTTGATATCTTAGATACAAAAGACGATATTACTTATTATTCTCTTAAAAAAACAAAAGATAGAAAATTAAAATTAAGTCCTAAAACAGAAGAAGGAGTTTATATGCTAAATGCTATAAATTCAGTCAGTGATGAAATGTATAATCAAGATTTTATTGTGGAAGAGGCAACGACACTATTAGAAAAATTAAATAGTCAAAATGGCTATATACCAAGTTATCTTATAATAGAAAATAATAAAAATATGTCTACAAAGACAAAAGAATACCAAAACACAAGAAATTAAATAAAATTGATAATACCCTATAAAGTATTCTCTTAAAAAGAGATTTGTTTTATAGGGTTTTATAATATCATATTTTATATTTAATTCTAATGACTTTTAGCTAGAAAGTTGGTACAATGATATAAAGTAGGCGGAGTGATAAATAATGAATCAAGATTATAATGGATCAAATAATTATCAAAGTCTTAATACAACAAATACAGAAATTCAAAAACAAGTTGGAAAAAAGGCACCACCATCCAACAATAATTCACAAAAAAACAAGATAGTATAAAATATTATGATTATTGTATGAATAGAGATGTTTTAGCCCTTTGAACTATAAATCTAATAAAAACACTATAATGAAAAAATAACAATAGACAATAATATGATAGATAGTAATAAATCTTTTAAAAGTGGGAGAGTAATATATGAATATTCCAAAATTACAGTTTAGAAAAATGACTTTGAAAGAAAATGTAGATACAATAAAATGGGCGTATTATGAAGATATTGGTATTTTAGGTGTTCACGATTTTACCATTCAATACTTCCCACAACTAGCAAATATAGATAAAAATCTTTCTCAGAAAGAAGTTTATAAAATAATAGAGAAAGTAGTGAAAGAGGATTATGAGAAGTATGAAAAAAGGATTGAACAAGAAGTAATACGATATAATAATTTATGGAAAAAATATAATGATGTTTATTTTCATACATTAGAAAATTATTTATGTGTTAACTGGCCAAAGGATTTAAATACCATTGATGCTAAAGTAGGATTGATTCCTGTATTTCCAAGATATTTAGATAGTTTTAGTTTTTCTATTTCAACTGGAGTAGAAGATTGGAAGTTAATAGAAACATGTGCTCATGAAACCCTACATTTTTTATGGTTTGAAAAATGGAAAAAAATGTATCCAGAAACTCCAAGAAGAGAATATGATTCTCCATTCATTACTTGGCAGTATAGTGAGATGGTAACAGATCCAATTTTAAATAATAAACCTTTTTCTGATATGTTTCCGTTTCAAGAATATGGATACGATAGTTTTTATAATATGTATGATGGCAAAATATTAGTAATGGATAATCTTAGAAAAATTTACAGCGAAGACATTAAAATAGAAAATAAAATAAATAAAGGGTTTGAATACATAAGCAAAGTTTTAGAAAAAGAAAGTAAAATAAATGATCAAAAATGTTTGTAAGAAGGGAATGTATAGAATATATAATGGAAGTTATTTATTATAATAATTTTTAGTTTACTTAAAAAGGAGAAACAGCATCAAGCAAAAGAAGAAATGATATTTAGTCAAAATTTAAATAAAATTGACAATAAGTTTTAAGATGATATAATATTGTTCAGCGAAAAAGGGGAGAACTGGATGAGATTAACAAATATCAATATTAATAACTTAAAAGAAAGAAAAACAAGAATATCAAAAACAAAGTCACTGGCAACAATAGGAACAATATTAGTTTTATCATTAACGGGGTGTTCTAAAGCGATTGAAAATGCAGAACAACTGTCACCCGAAGATTATAAAAAGGAATTAAGTACATCAGAAGAAGTATCCTATAGATATGCCAATATATGTGATGAAGACTTAATTAACTTAAATGCAAATGTAAAAGATATCGCTTTTGATTATTGTAACTACATAGAAGATATAGATATCATAACTGAAAAATGTCCCAATTTAGAAAATTTAACCCTAGATTGTTGTCCAGCAGTATCAGACTTATCATTTACTTATCAATTAGAAGACTTAGAATATGTGTTTATAAGGGAATCTGCATACGTTACAGAAGAATTAGTAAATTATTTAGACAGTAATAATATTCGTCATAATATTACTCCAGAAATGATAGATATTTCTAAAGAAGTTGATGATATAATTAAAAAAATAATAAGGCCCAATATGACCGACCAAGAAAAAATACAAACAATTACTTCCTATGTAATAAAAAACTATTCTTATGATGAAAACTTACAAGCAGAATCAAATGAACTCCCCCTAACGACAATGTTAAAAGAGAAGAAAGGTGTTTGTAGAAGTTTTTCTTATCTAACAAATATCCTTCTCCAAAAATCAGGTATTAAATCATATATTGTAGAGAGCGATAATCATGCCTGGAATATAGTAAATATAGATAACAAATATTATTACATAGACACAACTAATATCAATGTTCTTCCATTGGTATCAAACTATTTATTAGAAAATTTAAACACAGGTCTCGCTTACATGACATCTCCATCCAATCATCTTTTATCTGCCACTTCTTCCTATGATAGTGACCAAGTAATAATTCCAGAAAAATTAGTGGAAGATATAAAAGAAACAGAAGATGAAAAGTCTTTATATGAAAAATATGGAAGGTCAAATCCTGCAAGAATGATAGAATTCTTATCAATTGCATCCATTCCTGCCTTCATAATAAAGAAAGTGTCTACAAAAACTATGCTATTGAAAAAATAACAAGAGAAGTAAAGGTGTTTTTTAAAGTGTTGACAAACTAGCTATTTTAAAAAAATTTCAATATATTTAAAGTGGTACGAAAAGGTCAAAATAAGTTGCTAAAAGTCAACTTATTTTTTGGTGGCAATTGCTCTAGAAATTTGACTATGTTTAGGGTTATTAAATCTAAAAAATCATAAAAGATTGACAAACTCTATGACAGAAACTAAAATATCATTGAAATTGTCAAAGAAAATCAAGACGAAAACAAAATATAATAAGTTTAAATTGGAAATAGCATGTTATGATTTTGTAACCAGCATAGGACATGATTAATATTGTGTTATAATATATATATAGAAAGGAAGAGTTTTTATGAATAAAACAGTTCTGATAACGGGAGCATCAAGAGGAATAGGACGAGCTACTGCAATAGAATTTGCAAAAAAAGGTTATAACGTGGTAATTAACTACGTATCAGACGATAGTGCTGCTCAAAATTTAAAAAGTTTACTAACAAAAAACTATAATGTCAACGTAATGATTTGTAAGTGTGATGTATCAAAAGAAGACAAAGTAAAAGAAATGGTAAAAAATATAATTGATTACTTTGGAAAGATAGACGTACTTGTTAATAATGCTGGTATTGCAATTGATACAATGTTTGAGGACAAAAATGTAGAAAATTTTAGAAAAATATTAGACGTTAACTTAATTGGATCATTTATAGTTTCTAAAGAAGTTGGTAAATATATGCTAAAGCAAAAAAGTGGTTCCATTGTAAATGTTTCATCTACAAATGGAATAGATACATATTATGAATATAGCCTAGATTACGATGCTTCTAAAGCTGCGTTAATTTCTCTTACTCATAACTTATCAGAGTATTATTCCCCATACGTAAGGGTAAATGCCGTTGCTCCTGGCTGGGTAAATACAGAAATGAATAAAGAACTAGACGAAGATTATATAGCTGAGGAATGTGATAGTATTTACTTAAAAAGATTTGCAGAACCGGAAGAAATAGCTAAAGCGATATACTTTTTAGCAAGTGATGATGCAAGTTATATAAACAATGAAGTTTTAAGAGTAGACGGTGGAGCAAGTCATCAATAACACGTTAAGGTAAATTAGTTAAAAATAGATAGAAATAAATAGAAAGAGGTTATTATGTATAATGAATTTGGAATAAGCAATAAAGCTAAAGATTTAGTTTTAAATGCAGAAGAAAACTTAAAAGAAGAATTTAAAAAGATAGATGAATTATGCGATGTAAATAGTTTAAAGGTTCTTAATGCTTTTAATAAAAATAATATATCTGAAGCACACTTTGGAAGTACTACTGGCTATGGTTATGATGATATTGGTCGTGATGCGATAGAACGTGTTTTCTCAAGTGTCTTGAAAGCAGAAGACGCTCTAGTAAGGTCTCAGTTTATATCAGGATCTCATGCTCTTTGTGTTGCATTATTTGCCTATTTAAGACCGAAAGATTTAATGCTTAGTATAACGGGAACTCCTTATGATACCCTTCATGAGGTAATAGGAATAAAAGAAAATAAAAGTTCTTTAAAATCCTTTGGAGTTAGATATGATCAAATAGAATTAATAGATAATGACTTTGATTATGAAAAAATAAAAGAATATTTAAGAAATAATAAAGTAAAGTTAATTGAAATACAAAGAAGTAAAGGATATTCTAAAAGAAAGAGTATAGTTATAGAAAAAGTAGAAAAAGTAATTAAAGAAATAAGAAGTGTTGATAAAGATGTTATTATCATGATTGATAATTGTTATTGTGAGTTTGTTGAAGATAAGACTCCACTAGAAGTTGGAGCAGATATAATCGTGGGTTCTTTAATTAAGAATTTAGGCGGTGGAATTGCACCTAATGGGGCATATATAGCTGGTAAAAAAGAGTTAGTTGATTTGGCTGGAGAAAGATTGACACTTCCTGGTGAGGGAAGAGAAGTTGGCCCAACTCTTGGTATTAACAAGTCAATTCTTCAAGGTTTATTTATGGCTCCTTCTGTTGTTGCATCGGCCTTAAAAACGGCAGTATTAACAAGTAAAGTTTTAGGGGATTTAGGTTATGATGTGGAGCCTTTATATAACGAAAAAAGAGCAGATATTGTTCAAAATATTACTTTTGGAAATGAAAGTGATTTAGTTAAGTATTGTATTGGTATTCAAGGTGCATCACCAGTTGATTCATTTGCAAAACCATCGCCATGGGATATGCCTGGATATGATGATAAAGTTGTTATGGCATCTGGTTCGTTCACGCAAGGATCATCAATTGAACTTTCCTGTGATGGACCAATAAGAGAACCTTATATAGCATACCAACAAGGAAGTTTAACTTATTCGTATGGTAAAATAGCTGTTATGAAAGCAATTACAATTCTAACTGAGAGTAATTAAAATATTTACTTAAACATTTTACAAACGATATCTGTACATCAAATATCGTTTTCTAGACTGTTGACAAAGTAAATTTTGTTAATAGTCTTTTTATTTTTTAAAAATTAGTATTCTTTATGTTCTATTGTTTATAACGGGAAAAAATGATAGAATAGTTCATGAAATTAATGCCTAGAACATCTAGTAATCTAATATTACACAAACAAAAAATTCTGTAAAAGGGTGATATATATGTTCAAATTAGTATCAAAATTCAAACCATCTGGAGATCAACCGGAAGCAATTAAAGAATTAGTAGAAGGTATCAAAGAAGGAAAAAAAGAACAAGTACTTTTAGGGGCAACAGGAACAGGAAAGACATTTACCATTGCAAACGTCATAAAAGAAGTAAATAAACCTACTTTAGTTTTAGCCCACAACAAGACCTTAGCCGGTCAACTTTATTCAGAACTGAAAGAGTTATTTCCTGAAAACCGTGTTGAATATTTTGTCTCTTACTATGATTATTATCAGCCAGAAGCATATGTTCCATCAACGGATACATATATTGAAAAGGACTCATCTATTAATGATGAGATTGATGAACTTCGTCATGCCGCAACCAGTAGCCTTCTATCAACAAGAGACGTTATTGTAGTAGCCAGTGTTTCTTGTATTTATGGTATTGGAGAAGTAGAAGAATACCGCAACAAGATGTTAACTTTATCAATAGGACAAGAAGTAGAACGAAACGAAATACTAACAAAACTAATTGAAATGATGTATGAGCGAAACGACCTAGACTTTAAGCGTGGTACTTTTAGAGTTAGAGGAGATATAGTAGAAATCATCCCTGCTTACCAAAATACTACAGGATATCGAGTAGAGTTCTTTGGTAACGAAATAGATAGAATTAGTGAAATTGATACATTAACAGGAGCAATCATCTCTAATAAGAAGAACGTAAGCATTTTTCCAGCCAGCCACTTCGTAGTAAGTGATGATAAATTAAAAGCCGCCATCGTTCGTATTAAAGAAGAGTTAAAAGACCGTCTAAAAGAATTAAAAGATAACAACAAACTTTTAGCAGCAGAACGTCTAGAACAAAGAACCAATTATGATATTGAAATGTTAGAAGAGACTGGTTTCTGTTCTGGAATTGAAAACTATTCTGCTCCTATGGCCGGAAGAAAAAAAGGGGAAACACCAACGACACTAATGGATTTCTTTCCCAAGGATTATTTATTAGTAGTGGATGAATCTCATGTTACTCTACCACAGGTTAGAGGAATGTATAATGGAGATAGAGCTAGAAAAATGAATCTTGTAGAGTATGGATTCCGTCTTCCTAGTGCCCTTGATAACAGACCTTTAAAATATGATGAGTTTGAGAAAAAAATAAATCAAGCTATCTACGTATCCGCAACACCAGGAGACCTAGAGTTAGAACATACTGGTGGAAAATTTGTAGAACAAATTATTCGTCCAACTGGACTATTAGATCCAACGATTGAAGTAAGAAAAACAGAAGGACAAATTGATGATTTAGTAGGAGAAATCAAAGACAGAATAGAAAAAAATGAAAGAGTCCTAGTAACAACACTAACTATTCGTATGTCAGAAGAATTAACAAACTATCTAAAAGAATTAGATATCAAAGTAGCGTATCTTCATTCTGAGATAAAAACCCTAGAACGACTTCAAATTATTCATGATTTACGTGTTGGAAAATATGATGTAGTAGTAGGAATTAACCTATTACGTGAAGGAATTGATATTCCAGAAGTATCTCTTATTGCCATATTAGATGCTGATAAAGAAGGTTTTCTACGTAGTAGTCGAAGTCTAATTCAAACAGTCGGACGTTGTGCTAGAAATGCCAATGGTCATGTTATTATGTATGGAGACAAGATTACGGATTCTATGAAAGAAACTATTGAAGAGACTGCAAGACGTAGAAAAATCCAACAAGAATATAATAAGAAACATGGAATTACTCCACAGACAATTCAAAAAGAAATCAGAGAAGTTATCAGTAATGTGGATGAAAAGGCTACTGAAAAACCTAAGAAGATGACTAAGAAAGAGTTTGCTAAGACAGTAGACGCTATCGAACAAGAGATGAGAGAAGCTGCCAAGGCATTAGACTTCGAACGCGCTATGGAACTACGTGATATTTTATTTGAAATGAAATCAGGGTCTTAATATGCATAAGTACAAAAAAGTATATATAGAAATAACAAATTGTTGTAACTTAGCTTGCTCATTCTGTTCTGAAGTAACAAAAGAAAAAAGATTTATGACAGAACAAGAATTTGAACACATTCTAAAAGAAGTATCCCAGGTAACAAAAGTAATATATCTTCACGTAAAAGGAGAGCCTTTACTTCATCCTAAAATAATCAACTTCTTAAAACTAGCCGAGAAATATCAACTCCAAGTAAATCTAACAACCAATGGCACTCTATTTCCTAAATTAGTAGACAAACTAAAAGACTGTTCTTCGTTACATAAAATAAATTTCTCTCTTCATTGTGAACAAAATAATCCCCATTATGAAGAAGAAATATTCAAAAATGTAGAAAAGTTATCCACTAATACTGTGATTATCTATCGAATTTGGACTTTAAAAGATGGTAAACTGAATGAACAATCCACAAAAACGGTGGAAAAGTTAAAAAAACATTACCATTTATCCAAAAAAACAGTGGAAAAACTAAAAACAGAAAACAACGTAAAAATTTCTTCCACAATATATGTGGATAAAGATAATGAATTTTTATGGCCTAGCATCACAAATCACAATAGTTGTGGATATTGTTATGCTTTAAAGACCCATGTCGCTATATTAGTAGATGGCACTGTAGTACCATGTTGCCTTGACTGCAACGGTATCATCAATTTAGGAAATATTTACAAAGAAACAATAGAACAAATTCAAAATAAAGAAAGATATCAAAGACTAAAAAAATCTTTTCAAGATAGAAAACCAAGTGAAAAGTTATGCCAGTCTTGTACTTTTAAAGAACGAAAATACCAGTAGAGGAGAATAAATGTGAATTTTGATTGGACGGTTTATAATTATGATTATCACCAAAGAATAGGGAATTTAACATCAGAAGCTCAAGGAACAGTAAAAAGTGAAAAACATTTCCCTGTATTTTTGGACAATGGAAAAGAAATGGTTTTTAAGCCGCTTTCTAAAACCAAGCCATTATCAACTCCCTTTTTTGCGTATAGTGAAGTGTTTTGGTCAACTATATTTCACAACTACTTTGATCCAACAACTCCTATATATCATTTAGCGACATGTCAAAATATAGAAGAAGAATATCCTAATAAATATCATCATGGAACAGTAGTAGAAAAATTAGGAACAGAAAAGAAAAACTTAATAAACTTATATCAATTATGTCAAGCAAACAAAAACACATTACCAGATATTTCAACATATATCAACTACTGTGAAGTGTTTTATGATTATACTAAAATATTAGACTCAGAATTTATGAAACAACATCCCGGTCTTGCAGAATCCGTTGTGAAACAAATATTATGTTCTGTTTTAAGACAAGATCAAAACTATCATTATGAAAATGTTTTATTCTATCAAGGAGAAGAAGGACTAGAAATTGCCCCTATGATAGATCATGAATTTTCTACTATGTTCATGTACCTAGATAAACCAGAGAAAAATAAAAATCTATTTGTCACTACCCAGGAATCACTAGAAGGCATAAGTGGAGAAGCAAGAAAACACACATCAGATGATATTTTAAAAATGTTATATATAGAAAAATTAGAGGTAGAAGGAAAAAATATAGACAAAATTATGACCTTATATCCAACCACAGCAATAGAATTCCTAGAAAACCTAAAACGTTTTATTACTGATTTTTCTACTACACCATTCCAAATGGAAGACTACAACTATCTAGTTCCATTTAATACATCCAATTTTTACATAGGTCAAGCAAGATGGAAAGAAAATGATGAAAGAAAAGCCAAAGCTCTAGAAGCTGTATTAGACCAACATTTCATTACTCCAGATATGTTAAGTAATCAAATTCAAGATCAAGTCCTACAAAACGCCAAGGCACTTAAAAAAAGAATAGAAAAACAATTAAAATAAAATAATCGGAAGAATTTCTTCTGATTTTAATTTGTTCGATTGACGAAAAAAGCTAATGTGATTAAAATATAGATGTTATTTTACAAAAAGAAATATGGCAGGTGAAGTATATGGATAAAATAATTGTAAAAGGTGCAAGAGAAAATAACTTAAAGAATGTTAATATAGAAATACCAAAGAATAAATTAGTTGTTATGACAGGAGTATCAGGAAGTGGAAAAAGTTCTTTAGCTTTTGATACTATTTATGCAGAAGGGCAAAGACGCTATGTAGAAAGTTTATCTGCTTATGCCAGACAATTTTTAGGTGGTAGTGAAAAACCAGATGTAGACAGTATTGAAGGACTATCTCCTGCAATTAGTATTGATCAAAAAACTACTAATAATAACCCTAGATCAACAGTAGGTACAGTAACGGAAATTTATGATTACTTAAGACTAATATTTGCCAGAGTAGGAGTTCCATATTGTCCAAATCATCATATTCCAATATCTTCTCAAAGTGTGGAAGAAATGACGAATAAAGTATTAGAGTATCCAGAAGGTACTAAGATTATTATTATGTCTCCTGTAGTTCATGGGGAAAAAGGAACACAAAAAGATTTACTAGAGCATTTAAGAAAAGAAGGATATATCCGAGTTCGTGTCGATGAAGAAATGCAAGACTTATCAGAAGATATCACCTTAGATAAAAATAAAAAACATAAAATTGATGTAGTAATTGACAGGTTAATAATCAAAGAAGGATCAAGATCTAGACTATTTGAAGCAATCGAAGCCGCAACCAAATTATCAGAAGGTAAAGTAGTAATTGATATCCTAGGAGAAAATAGAAAAGAAATAGTTTTATCAGAATCATTTGCGTGTCCTTACTGTGAGTTTTCCCTACCAGAGTTAGAACCAAGAATCTTTAGTTTTAATGCCCCTTATGGAGCATGCCCAGACTGTAAAGGATTAGGAATAAAGTCAAAAATTGATGAAGACTTAATCATTCCAGATAAAACAAAATCTATTGCGACAGGTTGTATAAAGACTCTAACAGATGACCAAGAAGGATTAGATTATCAAAAATTGGAATGTCTTTGTAAACACTATAAAATTGATATGACAAAACCTTGGAAATCTCTAACAAAAAAACAACAAAATGTAATTCTTTATGGTTCAGATGAAATAATTCACTTCCAGTATTCTTCTAAGAGTGGAAACAAATATAATTCTAGAGATTATTATGAAGGAATTATCAATAACTTAGAAAGAAGATACATGGAAACAAGTTCTACTTGGATTAGAGAATGGTTAGAAAATTATATGGTTGAACATACTTGTGAAACTTGTCATGGAGCTCGTTTAAATGATGATGTGTTATCTGTAAAGTTAAATGGAAAGAATATCTACGAAGTAACCCAGATGAGTATTAAAGAATTAATTCCTTTCTTTGATAATCTAAAATTATCAGAAGAGAAAAAAGAAATTGCTAAGCTAGTGATTAAAGAAGTTCAAGACCGTCTTCATTTCCTAGCTAATGTTGGATTAGAATATTTAACACTAAGTAGAAGTGCGGGAACCCTATCGGGAGGAGAAGCACAACGTATCCGTCTAGCAACCCAGATTGGTTCTCATTTAACAGGGGTATTATATGTATTAGATGAACCTAGTATTGGACTACATCAAAGGGATAATGAAAAATTAATAAAATCTATGTTAGAAATGAGAGATTTAGGTAATACCCTAGTAGTTGTAGAACATGATACAGATACAATGTTAGCTTGTGATTATCTAGTAGACATTGGTCCAGGTGCTGGAGACCACGGAGGACAAATCGTCGCAGCAGGAACACCAGAGGAAGTAATGAAAAATGAGAACAGTTTAACTGGACAATACTTAAGTGGTAAGAAATGTATAGAAATTCCGAAAACAAGAAGAAAAGGCAATAAAAAATTCTTAAAAATAAAGGGAGCTAGTGAACATAATCTAAAAAATATCGACGTAGACATTCCACTTGGAACATTTACCTGTATAACAGGAGTATCAGGAAGTGGAAAGAGTAGCTTAATAAATGAAATTCTATGTAAAGCAGTATCACAAAATCTATATCATTCTAAAGAAAAACCAGGAAATCATAAAAAGATTTTAGGTTTAAATAACATTGATAAAATTGTTGCGATATCTCAAAATCCAATTGGAAGAACACCAAGATCAAATCCCGCAACATACACCGGAGTATTCGATGACATACGTACCCTCTTCACTACCACAAAAGAAGCTAAAATGTATGGTTTTGAAAAGAATCGTTTCTCATTTAATGTAAAAGGAGGACGTTGTGAAGCTTGTCGTGGAGACGGTGTCAAAAAGATTGAAATGCACTTCCTACCAGATGTTTATGTACCATGCGAAGTATGTCATGGAACAAGGTATAATAGAGAAACTCTAAACATAAAATATAAGGGGAAAAATATCGCCGAAGTGTTGGATATGCGAGTATCAGAAGCTTTAGAATTTTTCTCAAATGTGCCAAGAATTAAAAAGAAACTTCAAGTAATAGAAGATGTTGGATTAGGATATATTAAATTAGGTCAACCAGCTCCAACTCTATCAGGAGGAGAAGCGGAACGTGTAAAATTAGCGAAAGAACTACAAAAGAAAGCAACAGGAAAAACTCTATTTGTTCTAGATGAACCAACGACTGGACTTCACACTCATGATATCAAGCGATTACTTGCAATTTTACAAAAAATAGTAGATAATAAAGATACCGTAGTAGTGATTGAACACAACTTAGATGTTATCAAAGTGGCTGATCACATTATTGACTTAGGACCAGAGGGTGGAGATGAAGGTGGACAAATTGTCGCAACTGGAACACCAGAGGAAGTAGCCGAAGTAAAAGAATCCTATACCGGTCAATTCTTAAAGAAAATATTACAAGGATAAGAGGTAGCCTATGGATAAAATAGCTCTAGAATTAGGACCACTTCAAATACGCTGGTATTCTATCTGTATATTTACAGGAATACTAGTAGCCTGCATTTTGATATACAAAGAAGCAAAAAAAAATAAGATAGACGAAGAGTTCTTGATAAACTTAACTTTTTATACTATATTAATAGGAATACTAGGTGCAAGACTTTACTATATAATATTTAATTTATCTTATTACTTATCAAATCCTATAGAAATAATAAAAATCTGGAATGGAGGCCTAGCAATTCATGGAGGAATCATTGCTGGCCTTCTATTTATCATATATTACTGTAAAAAATACAAAGTGGATATATACAAAATATTAGATATGGTAGTAGTTGGACTAATAGTAGCACAAGCAATCGGTCGCTGGGGAAATTTCTTCAACCAAGAAGCCTACGGACCTATAACTACAAAAGAGAATCTAACATCTCTATTTCTTCCCAACTTTATCATAGAGGGAATGTACATTTCAGGTGCATATCACCATCCCACTTTTTTCTATGAATCAACTTGGTGTTTAATTGGCTTTATTATAATGTTATTATTACGTAAGTATAAAAAATTAAAACCAGGATACCTAACGGGCTTCTATTTAATTTGGTATGGAATTATTCGTTTTATGATAGAAGCTATGAGAACAGACTCTCTAATGTTAGGTCCTATCAAGATAGCACAACTAGTATCCATCATCTTCGTCATATCAGGTCTTACTCTAATAATAATAAAGAGTTTGAAAAATAAGAATGTTGTACATAAATTAGGAGGTAAAAATGAATAAAAAAGTTGTTGTATTTGGTGGAGGAACCGGAATTTCTTATCTATTAAGAGGTTTAAAAGATTTTCCAATTGATATTACGGCAGTAATTACAGTATCAGACAATGGTCGTTCAACGGGAAAATTAAGAAAAGAATTTAATACTCCAGCTGTAGGAGATATTAGAAAGGTTATCACATCATTATCAAATATTGATAAACCAATCAAAGAAATGATGGAATATCGTTTCAATACATCTAGTGATCTAAATGGTCATGCCATGGGAAATCTAATTTTAACATCTATGTTAGATATCACTGGTTCCCTAAAAGAATCGATTGCTTATTTAAGCAAGTTATTTGATGTAAAGCAAACAGTATTACCAATTTCTGAAGACTCATCCCTAACCTTAATGGGACTAGGTAAAGATGGAGATGTAGTAGAAGGAGAAGAACAAATTACTCATGCAAACAAAAAATTCCAAAAAATATTCTACAAGGAAGAACCAAAAGTATTACCAGAAGTAATCAATGCCATACTAGATGCTGATCTAGTTATCTTTAGCATGGGAAGTCTATTTACAAGTATTTTACCTAATATAATTTGTAGCGAAGTACAAGATGCTCTAAATAGAACAAAAGCACCAATTATGTATTTATGTAATGTAGTAACACAACCAGGAGAAACAGACAATTTCACAGTAAGTGATCACATAAAACTACTAAATCAATATCTAGATAAACGACAAATTGATGTAGTAATCGCTAGTAATACAAAAATAGATAAAAAGATAGCCGAAAAATATGAAACGGATGAACAAAAATCACCAGTAAAAATAGATTATGCAGCTATAGAAAGTTTAAAAACAGAACTAATAGAAGATGATTTAATTGTTATAGAAGATAATATATTAAGACACAATAGTCTAAAATTAAGTGGATTAATATTCAATTATTTAATGAGGAAATAATATGTCATACACCACGACAATCAAAGAAGAAATATCAAAAAACATTAGTTCTAAATCAGAAACAATTGCTGAATTATCAGGTTATATCAGAAATAATGGGCACAACACACCTCATGGTTTTCAACTAACAACAGAAAATCCGTATATTTGTGAAAGAATTGAAAAACAAATCGAAACACTATATGAAACAAAAGTAAAAAAAGAAGTAAAAGACAGTCTAAACTTCAGTAAAAAAGACTTACTAGTCTTAACAATTGAAGAAAAAAAAGACTTTATCTTAGAAGATATAGGTTATCAAGACAAAGAGGGAAACTATCTAGGCCGACCACCAGAATATATTGTAGGAGCTAACGAAGAAATAAGAGCCTATTTAAAAGGAGTTTTTCTATCATCAGGAAGTATTAACGACCCTAAAACATCAAGGTATCATATGGAATTACTAATTGAACAAGCAGAAGAAGCAGTCTTTGTTCAAAAACTACTAAACCTATTTGATTTAAATGTAAAAATACTAACAAGAGACAAAGGGTATATGTTATATATTAAAGAAGCTGATAAAATTAGTGATTATCTAAAAATTATCAAAGCCAATAATGCCGTATTATACTTTGAAAATCAAAGAATATATCGCAACAAAAAAAATCAAGCTAACAGACTAAATAACTGTGAACAAGCGAATATGGACAAAGTAATCGCAACCGCCACGGCTCAACTAGATGATATAAAGATAATAGAAGAAAACTTAGGAACTAGTCTATTAGATGACAAAACTTTAGAAGCTTTAGAATATAGAAAAAAATATCCAGAAACCTCCTTAAAAGAATTAAGCGAAATCATCTCATTAGAAACGGGAAAATCAATTAGTAAGTCAGGTTTAAACCATAGATTCAGAAAGATAAAAGAACTCGCAACAAAATTCAAAAACCTAGAAAAAGAAAATGAAAAGGCATGAAAAATCATGTCTTTTTAATAATGTCTATAACTAAAAAATGTGAAATTAACATTTTACTTTATAATACCATCAATCAAACCATACGCCAAGGCTTCTTCAGCATCTAAATAATAGTCCCTTTCGGTATCTTTTTCAATTTTTTTTAGTGAGCATCCAGTATTCTTAGCCAGTATCTTATTTAATCTTTTTCTCAAAAGTATAATTCTATCCGCAACAATTTTTATATCGCTAGCTTGACCTTCAGCACCACCTAACGGTTGATGAATCATAATATCAGCATTAGGTAAAGCATATCTTTTATTTTTAGTTCCACTAGATAATAAAAATGCTCCCATACTAGCAGCCATTCCTACACAAATAGTAGAAACATCACTAGATACATGTTGCATCGTATCATATATCGCAAATCCACTTGATACACTACCACCAGGAGAATTGATATAAATACAAATATCGTCATGACTAATAGAATCTAAGTATAATAAAGAAGCAATAACATTATTTGCCAGGCTATCATTGATTTCTCCGCTAATAAAAATAATTCTCTCTTTTAGTAACCTAGAAAAAATATCATAACTTCTTTCTCCATCTAATTCTCTTTCTACAACAACTGGTACAAGTCCCATAATCATCACCTATCCATAGTATAGGTGTAAAGCAATCAAAATATGCATATTCTAAAACGACAAAGTATGATACAATAATAAGAGAAAATAAAGAGGGTGAAACTATGATGGAAACAATGGAAGTTGAAATAAAAGGTAAAAAATACCAAATGACCAGGGGCATGACTCTAGAAGAAATAGCCAAGGAATTCCAAAAAGAATATAAATATCCTATTTTATTAGCAAAAGTAAACAATCGTCTAAAAGAGTTAAGTAAAAAATTAGAAAAACCATCAAAGATTGAATTTATAGACTTAACAACAAGAGATGGAAACAGAACACATATCAGTGGGCTTACATATGTATTATTATATGCGATTAAAAAGTTATTTGGAGAAGAAGCAGATATTATTGTTCAACACTCATTAGACAAAGGAATCTATATTGAAACAACTTTCCGTCTAACAGAAAACAGAGTAAAAAATATCAAAGAAACAATGAACAAAATTATCGCAGCCGATATTCCTATTATAAAAAGTACAGTAGATAGAAAAGAGGCAATCAAATATTTTGAAAGTAAAAATGATGAAGCCAAGGTAGGGGTGATGACCTATATTACCAATGGTTACATTTCACTATATCGTCTAGGAAATTATTATAACTATTTTTATAATTTAATGCCATCATCTACCGGAAAAGTAAAAGACTTTGATATAACCATGGTAAAAGAAAACGGATTTGTACTACAATTCCCAACTATCTATCAATCAGTTAAAATACCTACATACAAACACCATCCACACATGTTTGAGGTCTTCCAGGAATGTAGAGACTGGGCAAAGTTAATAGGGGTAGAAAATGCCGTAGATTTAAATAGAATAGTATCATTAGGAAAAATAGGAGATTTAATTAAAATAGATGAGACCTTACAAAGTAATAGACTTCTAAATCTAGCAAGAGAAATAAATAAGAAAAGAAAAGAGATAAAAATTGTTTTAATGGCCGGACCATCTTCATCTGGTAAAACTACAACATCAAAAAAATTAAGAATGTATTTAGAAAGTTTTGGTCTACATCCTAAAGTATTATCAATGGATGATTACTTTGTAGAAAAAGAAATTACGCCAGTAGATAAAAATGGTAAACCAGATTATGAATGCTTAGAAGCTATTGACTTAAAATTATTTGATAAACAAGTAGAAGCATTGTTAAAAGGAGAAACAGTAAAAATTCCAACATATATCTTCCCATTAGGCAAAAAAGAATTTAATCATGAAATAAAATTAGAAGATGAAGATATTTTATTAATTGAAGGAATTCACGCTCTAGATAACAAAATTCTAACAAACATCCCAAGAAATAAAAAATATAAGATTTATATATCTGCCTTAACAGAAATAAATATTGATAATCACAACCGAGTAGCTACAACAGATAATCGCCTGTTAAGAAGAATTATTCGCGATAATAGAACGAGAAATAACAATGTAGAACACACATTAATGACCTGGGATGATGTAAGGCATGGAGAAGAAAAGTATATTTTCCCATACCAAGATGAAGCAGATTTTACTTTTAATTCTGCATTAATCTATGAAATAGGAGTGTTAAAAACTTATGTAGAACCATTATTATATTCAGTTCATCAAGACTCTCCATGTTATGAAGAAGCAAAAAGACTAATTGAATTCTTAAGATTATTTCTACCAATACCAGCGGATGTAATCCCACAGGATTCTATTTTAAGAGAGTTTATTGGAAATAGCTATTTTAATGAATAATTATCCACAAAATCTGTGGATATTTTTTTCGACAAGTAAGTGTCAAAATTTTTTTGAATATATTGAAACAAAAAAAAGAACACTATATAATGAAAATAAAGGAGGAATGATTTATGGTAAGAGTCGCAATCAATGGATTTGGAAGAATCGGAAGACTTGCTTTCCGTTTAATGGAAGAAGATCCAGATTTTGAAATTGTTGCTATTAATGACTTAACAGATGCTGAGACATTAGCATATTTGTTAAAATATGACACAAATCATAGAAATTATAGAATAGACGAAATTCATAATGAGGAAGATACAATTGTAGTAGGAGATAGAAGCATTAAAGTATATGCTGAAACAGATCCTAACAATCTTCCATGGAAAGATTTAAATATTGATGTAGTACTTGAATGTACTGGTAGATTTACATCAGAAGAAAAGGCAATGGCTCATATCAATGCCGGAGCTAAAAAAGTGATTATTTCAGCTCCAGCTAAAGGAGATATCAAGACAATTGTTTATAATGTAAATCATATGATATTAACAGGAGAAGAAAAAATTATTTCAGCCGCTAGCTGTACAACAAACTGTCTAGCACCTGTAGTAGATGTACTAGATAAAGCATTTGGTATAGAAAAAGGATATATGACAACAGTTCATGCTTACACTAATGACCAAGCTACACTAGATGTTCCACACAAAAAAGGAATTAAAGCTCGTCGTGGAAGAGCTTGTGCTGCTAATATTGTACCAGCATCAACTGGAGCAGCAGCAGCTATCGGCAAAGTATGTCCAAACCTAGATGGAAAACTAGATGGAGCTGCAATGCGTGTTCCTGTTTCTACTGGATCAGTAATTGATTTAGTACTTGAATTTAAAAAGAATACGACGGTAGAAGAAATCAATGGCGTATTAAAAGGAGCACAAAACGAAACTCTTCAATATACAGATGACCCTATTGTATCTAGTGACGTAATCGGTAGACACTGTGGATCATTAGTAGACGGATTATCTACTAGTATATTAGAAGTAGACGGAAAGCAACTAGCTAGAGTAGTATCATGGTATGATAATGAAATGAGCTACACTGCTCAAATGGTTAGAACTGCTAAATACTTAATGGAACAATAAAAAAAGGAGAACCACTTCTTTTTTTTCATTCTGAAAAATGTTATACTGAAAGAGATAGGAGGATAGACATGAAAACACTAAAAGATATAAATATAGAAAATAAAAAAGTATTAATTCGTTGCGACTTTAATGTACCAATGAAAGAAGGGAAAATTGCCGACGACACCAGAATTACCGCAGCATTACCAACGATAAAATATTGTCTAGAAAAAAATGCCAAGGTAATTTTATTTTCCCATCTAGGTAGAGTAAAAGAAGCAAGTGACCTAGAAAAAAACAATCTAGCGCCAGTTGCCAAGAGATTAGAAGAATTACTTGGACAACCAGTAACATTCATAGATAAGACCCGTGGAGAAGAATTAGAAAACGCTATCAACAACATGAAAGAAAAGGATATTATCTTAGTACAAAATACTAGATATGAAGATTTAGAAGGCAAAAAAGAAAGTAAAAACGATCCAGAACTAGGTGCATACTGGGCCTCTTTAGGAGATGTATTTGTAAATGATGCCTTCGGAACAATTCATAGAGCTCACGCTTCTAATGTAGGAATTGCTTCTCACTTAAACTCTTGCGTAGGTTTCTTAATCGAAAAAGAATTGACAGCGCTACAAGAACTAGATAATCCAAAACATCCTTTTGTAGTAGTATTAGGAGGAGCTAAGGTAGCAGACAAAATTGGTGTCATTGAAAACTTAGTAAAAAAAGCAGACAAAATATTAATTGGTGGAGGAATGGCTTTTACTTTTTTAAAAGCAGAAGGATATGAAATAGGTAATTCTCTATTAGACCAAGAAAATATAGAATTCTGTCAAAAAGTAATAAAAGAACATCCAGACAAAATTGTCTTACCAGTAGATGTTGCTGTTACAACAGAGTATAGTGAAAAAGAAGATTATAAAGTAAAAGATATTAGTGATTTAGAATATAACGAAATGGGATTAGATATTGGACCAAGTACAGAAAAATTATTTGAAAACTATCTAAAAGAGGCAAGTATTGCTGTTTGGAATGGCCCACTTGGTGTCTACGAATTTGAAAAGTATAAACAAGGAACAGACCATATTCTAAAATTCGTAGTAGATAATAACATTAAAATAATTTTAGGTGGAGGAGATATCGTTGCTGCAGCTTCTCAATCTGGTTATAAAGAAAAAGTATATCACGCCTCAACTGGTGGAGGAGCAACCTTAGAATACTTAGAAGGTAAAAAACTACCAGGGTTGGAAGCAATAAAATAACATGAAACAAATAATAGAAGTTGCCAATCCCTATAAAGAAGAACATATAAAATTACTAGAACAATATGAAAAAGAAAATAACTTAACGCATGCAACATCAGAATATCTAAAACAGGCCATGAGCTTAATGAGTGAAGTAGATTATAAACAATTAGAACAAGAAAAACCTGAAATAGTAAAAACACTATTTCTACAACAAGAGGAAAAGATTATGACAGCAGTTCATTTACTAGGAGAAAAAGATCGAAAAGTCTGTCGAATAAATATAGATAATACATCTACTGCCAAACTTCAAGAAAAACTATTACAAGCAGCAGAACAATATGCTTTTAACCTGGGTATGGAAGAAATTATGATTCTACAAGATGAAGGTAGTCGTATATCATCTAATTATTTTAAAAACAAAGGATTTGATAATTTAGGAAAAGAAGGTAGTTTACAAATATACTTAAAATCAAAACCTACCCAGAAATCTTTTTCTCATCAAATTTAAAAGAGGGGAATTGATAAAATGATAGTAGCATTAAACAATAAATGTAATTTAAATAAAGAAGAGTTCACAATCTACCAACAACAATTACAAGAAATAAAAACAGATATTGATTTAATACTTTGTCCTAGTAATATATATTTAGATAAAGTAAACTTAACAAATATGAAACTTGGTGCACAAAATGTCAGTGATAAAGAATGTGGTGCTTATACAGGAGAAGTATCTGCTTCCCAACTAAAATCACTAGATGTCTTATATTGCTTAGTAGGACATTCTGAAAGAAGACTATATCAACAAGAGACTAACGAACAAATAAAAGACAAAGTAAAAAGGTTGCTATCCTGCAATATAATACCTATACTATGTATTGGTGAAACAGAACAAGAAAGAAATTCTCACCAAGAAAAACAAGTAATAGAAAAAGATTTAAAAGAAGTCTTACAAGAATTAACACCAGTTGAACAACAAAAAATAGTAATCGCCTACGAACCAATTTGGTCAATTGGAACAGGTATCATACCAACAACAGAAGAAATAAGTGAAATAATAGAATTTATAAAAACAAAATATCCACATAACAAGGTATTGTATGGAGGAAGTGCTAATGAAAAAAATATAGACGAATTAAAAAGTATTCCAAATCTTGATGGATATTTAGTTGGTGGACTAAGTTTAAAACCAGAACAATTAAAAATTTTCTTAAAAAAATTAAAAAATTAGACAAATTAGACAGTTTCGACAAAACTTGTCTTTTTTTTCTCTATCATTTTTTCGAAAAGCAGTATATAATGAAAATACGTGCAGTACTGAGAGGAGAATAAATGAAAAAGACAAGAGTATTAGTAGTAGATGATAATAAGAGTTTAGTAGAGATGATTAAGGAATACTTCACAGAGCGTCCCGATGTCACAATTTCGCTAGAAGCTTATGATGGTACAGAGGGAATTCGCTTGATTGAAAAGAAACAGGATGAGTATGACATAGTTCTATTAGACTTGATCATGCCTAATAAAGACGGAGTTGCAGTACTGGAATATATGAAGAAGAAAGCAATTGATAAAAAGGTAATTGTTCTAACTTCATATAATACGCAAGATATGATACGTAAAGTATCAGAATTAGGTGTCAGTTACTTTATTCTAAAACCTTTTGAATTAGAAGATTTAGAAAAAAGAATTTTAGAAGTAGCCGAAGGTGTAAAGTTTGGTGGAAAAGAAGTAGATGTGTATCACAATAATTTACAAATTGCAATCACCAAGACCTTACACGAACTAGGAGTACCCTCACACATAAAAGGCTATCAATATATTAGAGAAAGTATTACTTTAGTATATGAAAATCCCGAGATGGTAGGCGGAATTACTAAGGAACTATATCCAGAAGTTGCAAAGAAATTTAATACAACAGTATCTCGTGTAGAAAGAGCAATACGTCATGCCATAGAAGTAAGTTGGAATAGAGGTAACTGGCAACTAATGGAAGAAATATTTGGACACAGTGTAGATATTGACAAAGCGAAACCAACAAACTCGGAATTTATTGTAACGGTTGCTGACAAATTAAGACTAGAATTTTCTAAACCATTAGCTAACTAATACGAACTTAGACAGACAAAAAGGTCTGCCTTTTTTTTCGGAATCGTTGACTTTCATTACAAAAATAAGTATACTTAATTTAGAAATTGTGTTAGGAGGGTACAGATAATGGAACGAAAAATAGATAAATTCCTAGAAAAATGGCAAAACGACATCATTAGAAAACCACTAATTTTATATGGCCCTAAACAAGTAGGAAAAAGTTATTCTGCCTTAAAATTTGGTAAAACAAATTACAAAAATACAATTTATTTCAATACCAGTAATAATAAACCATTAGAAGAATTATTCAAAAAAGAAAAATCAACAGAACGTATAATACTAAATTTATCTTTATTATCAGGAGAAACTATTCTACCAGGAGATACTTTAATAATCTTTGATAATGTAGATAGTGTAGAAATAGTAAAAGGTTTAAAATTATTTGGTAGTGAACATAGTAAATATCATATTATTGCAATTACTTCTCGTAGAGAAAACCTAAATGTATTTAAAGGAGAAGAACTACAGTTTAAAAGTATGAATGCCATGGACTTCGAAGAATTCTTATGGTCTCATAATGAGAAGGCTCTATCTGAATTAATTAGAGAATCCTTTACAAAACATAAGACGTGTCCTTTTCATAAACTTGCTTTAGAATTATTTCAAGAATACTTAATGACCGGAGGTCTACCAGAAGTAGTATCGGCAAACCTACAAGGAAAAAGTGAACAAGAAATAGATATTATTAAACAAAAGATATTAGAAGTTTATGAAAAAGAACTATTCTCATGCAAAAATCTAATTGATATTCCAAGAGGATTAGAGGTAATAGAATCTCTACCAGAACAATTAAAAAAAGACAACAAGAAATTTCAATATGGAGTAATTGGAACAGGAAGAAGAGCTAAAGAATATGAAAGTACCATTAACTTTTTAGTAAATAATCAGATTGTTTACAGAAGTTATAAAGTAAAAACAATAAAATCTCCACTAAGTAGTTGTAGACAAAAAGACAGTTTTAAATTATACTTACCTGATGACGGCTTATTATTTTCAATGCTTCATGTAACCTCAAAACAATTACTTAGTGATGAAAAAGTAAAAGAGATATTATATGAAAATAGTATCGCTAAAGCATTAGCGGAAGCCGGATATGCTCTTTATTACTATCAATCAGAAGGAAAAGCAGAGGTAAATTTTGTAATTCAAAACAGAATGGGTAAAATAATACCGATAGAATTAATTACAAAAGCTGATTCAAAGGCAAAATCACTTTCTGTATTTATGAAAAAATTTACAGTAACAGAAGCATATCGAGTAACAGAAAACAATTTTGCAACAAAAAAAGGAGTAAGATATATTCCTATCTATGCAATGTTTTGTTTAAACGATAACAGGATGTAAGGAGGACAAATTATGAAAAAACCAATTGTATTAGCAATATTAGATGGATATGGATTAAGGGAAGAGACTCATGGGAATGCTGTAAAACTAGCAAACAATCCAATCTTTACCAAACTATGGGAAACATATCCTCACACAACATTAACTGCATCAGGAAGATTAGTAGGACTTCCTGAAGGACAAATGGGAAACAGTGAAGTAGGTCACATGAACATAGGTGCTGGAAGAATTGTTTACCAACCATTAGAACTAATTAATAAAGCAATCGAAGATCAGGAGTTTTTTGATAATGAAGAACTAAAAAAAGTAATGCATCATGTAAAAGAAAATGGTTCTAAACTACACTTAATGGGACTTATAAGCGATGGAGGAGTTCATTCACATATCAATCATTTACTAGCTTTACTAGATATGTGTAAAGAAGAAGAAATAAATAATGTTTATCTTCATCTATTTACCGATGGTCGAGATGTTCCGCCAAGGAGTGCCTACACCTATATAGAAAAGGTAGAAGAAAAAATAAGTGAATTAGGAATCGGAACAATCGCATCTATTAGTGGAAGATATTATGCTATGGACCGTGACAATAACTATGACAGATTAAAGAAGGCCTATGATGTTATTGTTAATAATTTAGGAGAAGTACAAAACTCTCCAAGAGAATATATAGAAAAAAGTTATCAAGAAAATATAACAGATGAATTCTTTTTACCAGCAAAATTTACAGAAAATGGTTCACTAGAAGAAAATGATGGAGTAATTGCCTTTAACTTTAGAAAAGATAGATTACGTGAATTGTTTACAGCAATTACGAATCCTACTGAAGTAGACATGGAAACTGTAAAATTTACTAATGTAAAAACAGTTACCATGATGCCTGTAGTAAATACGGTAAAAGCACCACATGCTTTTTCAGATCCAGTATTAACAAATATTTTAGGAGAATACATTGAAAAGCAAGATTTATCACAACTAAGAATTGCAGAAACTGAAAAATATGCTCATGTTACCTTCTTCTTTGATGGAGGAAAAGAAGTAGATTATAAGAAGGAAAAGAAATTATTAATACCATCGCCAAAGGTCGCAACCTATGATTTAAAACCAAGTATGAGTGCCGATGAAGTAACAGAAGCATTATTAAAAGAATTACCAGAACAAGACCTAGTAATACTTAACTTTGCTAATGGGGATATGGTAGGGCATACAGGTGTATTAGAAGCTGCTATTGAAGCAGTAGAAACAGTAGATAAAAATTTAGGAAAAATTTATGATAAAGTAATGGAATTAGGAGGAATACTAATTGTCACAGCTGATCACGGTAACTGTGAAGAAATGTTAGATGACAATAATAACGTTGTAACCTCACACACCACCAATCCAGTACCTTTTATCATTACCGAGAATGGATTAAAACTTCATCCTGGTAAATTAGGAGATATTGCTCCAACAATACTAGATTTAATGAGTCTAGAAAAACCAAGTGAAATGACAGGAGAAAGTTTAATAGAAAAATAAAGCAATGCTTAAGGACGATGCTTCTTTTGCATTGCTTTTTCTATAACAGAACGAAATGCCTCCATATCAAAATCTAATAAATCATTTAAATCAACATCTAATGCTCGAGCAATTAACCATACTGTAAAAGCTGAAAAATGATCATCTCCCTTTTGAGATTCTAAATTACGTATAAACTCATGAGAAACACAAACCGCTTCTGCTAGTTGTGCCTGCGTCCAGCCCTTTTCTTTTCTAGCTTCTCTGATATGTTCAATAACTACTTTCTTAAAAAACTTTTCATATTCTTTTCTTTCTTCTTTATCCATAGTATCACCTGGATTTAGTATGCCCAAATTTTAAAAAATAATATGTAAACCAAAAGACTACACTTATCTTTCAATGTTCGATTGCAACACAAATAAAAGTATTTTATAATGTTCTTGAGGAGATAGTATGAAAGAACGATTGATTTTTCACATAGACGTAAACAATGCCTTTTTATCATGGACTGCTGTTTTATTATTAAAACAAGGTTATAAAACAGATATCAGAACAATACCATCTATAATAGGAGGTTCTGAAAAAGAAAGACGAGGTATCGTTCTTGCTAAGTCCCCAGTTGCTAAAAAGTATGGTATAAAAACGGCAGAAACCATCTATCAAGCTAAGAAAAAATGTCCATCACTACAAAT
The DNA here is from genome assembly GCA_944358945.1 of uncultured Bacilli bacterium. GTDB lineage: Bacteria > Bacillota_I > Bacilli_A > RF39 > UBA660 > Faecimonas. Next base: position 2,263 of record CALVSH010000021.1, on the reverse strand, counting down.
GTTTCCTCCAAATTATCATTGGTATTATCAACAATCAAAAGCCTTATTTCAATACTTATCCAGATATTCACCTGTACTAGAACAATTTTCTATCGATGAATGCTTTCTAGATATGACAGGTACCAAATATTTATATAAGGATTATTATCAACTGGCTCTAAAAATAAAAGATGATATCAAAAATAAATTTGGCTTTACCGTTAATATTGGAATAGGAAATAACAAATTGTGTGCCAAGATGGCATCAGATTTTGAAAAACCAGATAAAGTTCATACCCTTTTAAAAGAGGAAATCGAAGAAAAACTATGGCCTTTAGACGTAGGGGATTTATTTATGGTAGGAAAAAGAACCAAGGAAGAGCTAAATAAACTAAATATTTATACGATTAAAGACTTAGCTTTTGCAAACGACAAACTACTAGAAAGAAAGTTTAAAAGTCAGGCCAAGTATTTAAAAGAAGCTTCTCACGGTATCGATAACACCAAGGTAGCTCCAAGAAGTTCCAAGACAACCAGTATTTCCACGACGGAGACACTAAATCACAATGTTACAGACGAAGACGAATTAAAAGAAATATTATTTAGACAAACAGAAGATGTGACAAGAGAGTTAAGAAAACAAAAACAATATGCTAAGACAGTAGCTATCATATATAAAAATAATGACTTTCAAAATTATTCAGCACAAGCCAAGTTACCATATTTGACAAAAAGTACAAAAGAGATTTATAAACTAGTCATAAAAATATTTGAAACTAGTTACAAAAAAGACCCAATTCGTCTAATTGGGGTAAGACTAGCAGATTTAAAAGAAACAAAAGAAAAACAAATAAGTCTCTTTGATGATGCAGATAATGAAGAAGAAACACAAGAAGAAGAAATTCAAAAAACAATCGATGACATCAATCAAAAGTTTGGAAAAAGTATTGTTGCTCCTGCATCTTTAAAAATTATAGGAGCTCCAAAATCCAAAAGAAATGAAAAAGATTGAAATAAAAAATAAAATATGTTATAATACAAGCCAAAAAGAGAAAGGAAAGGCATATATAATAGGATAAAAAAACAATAATCGACACAAAAAATATATGCAAAGGAAAAGAAAATGGAAAGTGAAGACAGAACTTATCAACTTTATAAAAAAGCAATGGATGATATTTCAACAATTGCAAGTGAGGAAATTGATAAAATAAAAAGGGATCCATGGAAAGCCAAGGAAGTAGTTGGAATATATGTTGTTACACCACTAACTCCAGAAAGAGATATTACATTCAAATTTGTAGAAATACATGATGATAATGTATCCAAAGATACTAAATATGTAAATATCGATAGCGAACAGAATTGCCAAAAGATTGGTTTACCAAGTGAGATGATTAAAGTAGGGTGTACAAACGTTAGTGCGATAGATTTAAAAGAATTACCAAATGGTAAGATTTTATATGATAGAGATAATGTTTTAGTACCATTAAAAAAATATTTAGAATCAGAGGGAGGATATAATAGTAATAACGATGATAAAGTATCTTATAGCCTAATTTTTAATGACATAAAGTATCAAAGTCGAATGCAATCCCAAAAAAAGAAAATCTAGTCATTCAAAATTGTTTAGATGATAATAAGAAAAGTTCTCAGAAAAACTGAGAATTTTTTTTAAAAAAAGTAAAAAATTGCTTGCATTTGTTGATATTACTTGTTATAATTAAGTACGTGTGACTGCTTAGATGTGCGAGGTTGTCGATACACCAGGTTAAGTTGTTAACTACGTATCGGGTTATTTGCACGGAGCAAGTCTATACTAGATATAGGCGAAGGGAGGATTTTTAATGTCAACATCAAAAGTTCGTATTAGATTAAAATCATATGATCACAGAATTCTTGATAATGCAGTGACTAAAATTGTTGAAACTATCAAAAGAACAGGTGGAGAAATTTCTGGTCCAGTACCACTTCCAACTGAAATTGAAAAATTCACAATTTTAAGAGCTGTTCACAAATATAAGGATTCACGTGAACAATTCGAAATGCGTACGCACAAAAGACTTATTGATATCAAAAATCCTAGCAAGGAAACTATTGATGCATTAGCTCGTTTAGATTTACCAAGCGGGGTTAACATTGAAATCAAAACAAAATAATTAGGAGGAAATAATAATGAAAGGAATCTTAGGTAAAAAAGTTGGAATGACTCAAGTGTTCACTAAGAACGGTAAGTTAATTCCAGTTACTGTAATTGAAGTTGAACCAAATGTAGTAACACAAATTA
>CALVSH010000020.1 GCA_944358945.1 uncultured Bacilli bacterium | reverse complement strand
GTACTTGCGCTAAGAACTCAGCACCAAGTACATTATTAGCTCCAAGTAATACATGTGCTTCATCAACCATTAATACAGTATCTACATTAAAATCCAAACAAAGTCCCCAGGCATATTTCAATACATTAAAGAACAAAGCATTACGAATACTTGAATCCGTATTCATTAACTCTTTTATATTAAATACCATAAAATCACTATCCCTACTTATCGTTGTATGACCATCAAAGTAAAAACGTAATTCTTTAGTAAGAGGACGTATTTTTAATTCAAGTCTTTCTAAAACATCTCTTTCTTGAGTCATTTCAGTAATAGACATCAAGCGACCTTTAATAGTTGCATAAACATCAGAAAACGTTGGATAATCCTTTGAAGTAAATTTAGAAAAATCCGTATTAAAATCAATACCAAAACGTTTATAAGTATCTTGGGCAACTTCACTAAACATCGTTAAAACATCTTCAGTAATCGTTGAATCATAATATTTCAAAAATGCTTTTAAAAATTGCAAAGTACGAGTTAAAACAGTATAACCTAATCCTTGTTTAATCTCCTCTTCATCAGCATCAATAACAATTTCAAGTGGATTAATCATACCAAATTCTCCACCCTTACCAATGTCAATAGTATCTCCACCATAAGTTTGAGTAATTTCACGTAACTCATCCTCTGGGTCAATCGCAACAATTTGACAACCATTACGAATATGAGTACGAAGTAAAATCTTCGCAGCCGTAGACTTACCAGAACCAGATGTACCAAGAATAATCATATTAGCATTATTACGGTTATTTTCTTTACGAATTTTATATAAAAACTGATTAAATAAAATTACTCCTCCAGAAAAATCTACACCAAGTAAAGTGGAAAGTCCAGGATCCTTAATACTATCAAAGATAAATGGATACATAGCCGCAATTGTAACTGAAGGAATTGGAGTACCAATTCTTTGTTCAATATCTTGAGACGGAAAAATTGGTAAAATACTCTTCAATACTTTTTCTTGTTCAAATCGTAAAGAAACAGCACGAAGTTCCATAGCATCCAAATAATTTTTTACATTAACTTTTTTTAACTCTAAATCTTCCTTAGTATCAGCTGTAATCATAATGTGCATTTGAAAATCAAAAATACGTGCCTGACTACCAGCTAACATAGAAGTAAAATATTCCAAACTTTCGGCATCCTGACGATATCTTTCACGCATAGTTTGATCACGTTCGTGTTGATACTTCTCTTTCAAATCAGCTACTTGTCTATTTAACATCTTAGACATTGTCTGAAATGGTACAGGAATATGTTTAATAACCACCTTAATACCAGGCATATTAGTTAATGACGACAAATATCCAGGTGTAATATACTTAGGATAAGAAACAACTGTCATAATAGTTGCATACTTATCACTAATAAAGAAATCACTAGGATTAAAACTAAGACCCTTAGGAGCCAATTGACTTCTTAAACTTGTACTCATACAGGCATCACCGTCCCAAACTCAGTAGTAGACCCCCCATTTAAGAAATTATCTAAAATAATTCTTAAATCATCATTTGTAGTTTGTGAAGCATTTAATCCACAAGTAGCAAGACCGTTAATTAACATACGAACCTTCTTTGCAACTACATCTGAATCTTTTTCTTTAAATAAAATATAATACTCCGTATCCACAATATTATTATTAATAAACGCATTACCTTTATCTATATCTTGCATAATTAATTTTCTTATCGCTGGATTAGGTGCATCATTATATAAAAGTTGCAATTGCGACATATAAACAGAAATGTCTACAGGTCTATCCGCAACTACTAACCAAAATTCAAAATCTAACATATTATAAAAATTTCTAAGACTAATCAATACATTATCTTGAGCTTGCGGATCTAAGATAAAAATATTACGAGGAGCAATCTTCACTCCAGATACTTTTAAATTATTATAAGTTATTATCATTCCATTTTGAATAGATTTAACAGGTAACCAATTTTCCGTATAATTACTTCCGCTTATTTTCTTTGCCATCCATGAAACACCAACCTTTCCAATGATAAGTCTGAGGAGTAGAAAAATACTCATACATCTCAATAATTATTGTTAAAACATTATGATAATAAGGAACCGGCATTACCAAGAACCCACAAAGAATTGCCGGACTCAAAACCAATATAGTAACCCAGGTCTCAGTAAGAGGCATAAAAGCAAGTAGTATTACGGTAATAAAGACTCCAGTTAAAAATAATATTAAATCGAAAGGTCGAAATAATCCTAAGATTAATTGACCTTTCTTTGTATTAGCAGGTATTAAATAATTCACTAACTATCACACTCCTTTTTACTTTACTAATGACCTCGAGGATCAGAACCATGACCGAAAGAACCAGGTGTAGAATCATCTCTAGTTCCACTAAAATTGTTAACTGCTGAAGAATGTCCTTGAATAGTACCCAAGACTTGATCATTATTTATAGGTTTTTCTGGAAGACCATGTTCTTCACTTAACTTAGAAGCAGTTCCATATGGATCATTTGTAGTACCAAGAGGACTACGATAAGTTCCTTTAGCCCTATATTTAGTTGACCAGTTATCACCAGCATGAGGTTGAACACCCAGTAGTTTTCGATCCTCGTTCATGTTGTCGTAAGTTGATTTTGCTTTTTGTGCCGCAACATTATATTGATCATATTTTTTGTAAGCATCTTGATATCTTTTATAAGCTGCCTCTCTCTCTGAACCAGTTGAATTCTGATAAGCTTGAGTAGCAAAATCAAGTTCACGTTGTGCTTCTTTTGCTTGTTGTTGCCTAAACTTCATCATATACTCAGCATCAG
>CALVSH010000019.1 GCA_944358945.1 uncultured Bacilli bacterium | reverse complement strand
ACTAATGAATCGTTCCCAGGTGTTGAAAAATTAGATCGTATTTGGTCTAACAATAACTGGTATTATTATTCTAACTGGGCATATCGTGGAGGAACTAGTCAAGATCGTGATTATTATGTAGATAAATATATTACAAATAATCGTGGTGTTAAAGAATATGAAATATATAATATGAAACCAATGTATGTTATAGATTTGGACGCAGATACAATTGGAGCAATTAGAAAATACAATGATACTAATTCATATGATGATTTTAATTTAACTTGTAAAAATGATCGTCAATGTCGAAGTGATTTTGTAAAAGATTATGCAACTGGTTGTGGAGTAAAAGATGATTGGTATGCATGTAAAGGTATATCTGCTAGTAGGGGGGATTAGATGAAAGAATCGTATTGGATGATATTTATAGTGATGTTAGGTGTTATTACGATTGTTTTAATCAATCTCTTCCAAACACTTACTAATACAGATGAACATAATTACAATTTATTAAAAGAAACAACAGAAGCAGCCATGATAGATGCGTTTGATCTTGGAACGTATACGGCAACGGGAAATATTCGTATTGATAGAGAAAAATTTGTTGAAAATTTTATTAGAAGATTTGCTGAAGATGCTTCTTTAGCACAAGAATATACGATTGAAATCTATGATGTTCATGAGTTGCCACCTAAGGTGAGTATACTTATAAAATCAAAGCACACTGCAGCAGCTTTGAATAATGAAATAATAGATTTTAATATATGGAATCGTTTAGATGCAATATTAGAAGTTCCATATTAGAAGGTAAGAAAGGGTGAATTTATATGAATAGTATATCTGTAACTTTAAACAGATTTATAAGAAACAAAAATACTGTAACTATTGCAGGTGTAGTTATTATCTTAATTATTTTATACTTTGGTTATACATCAACAATTAATAGTGCCGTTACACCAGTAAGTGTTCCTGTTGCTGCAACTACAATACAACCAAGAACATTAATTACTGAGGAAATGGTAACTACAGTAGATATTGCTGCAAAAGCAGTTAGTGATGAGGTTGTTCGTTCAACTAGTGATATTATTGGAAAGTATTCCAATGTTAATAGTGTTATTCCTAAAGGAAGCATGTTCTATAGTGCATTACTTACTACTGCACAAGAATTACCAGATTCAGCATTTGTAAAAGTTGAAAAAGATGAAGTACCATACAACTTCCCAGTAGATATGGATAGTACTTATGGAAATTCAATTTATCCAGGTAATAAAATTGATATATATATGAAAGCTGAAAATCTTGATGGACAAATCATGGTTGGAAAGTTAATTGAAAATGTGGAAGTTTTAGCTGTAAAAGATTCAAATGGTAAACATGTTTTTGAAAATACTGAGGAAGAAAGAGTTCCAGCATTCTTGATTTTTGGAGTTAATGATGAAATTAATATTTTACTTAGAAAAGCAAGTTATATGGATAACTTTGGTGTAGAATTATTCCCAGTACCACATGGTGGTAAAGTTGATACAACTGGACAAACTCAAGTTTCAACTGAATTCTTAAAAGAATTTATTAATGCTAATACTGTAGTAATTCCAGAAGAACAAAAAAATGAAGCAGAAGAGCAAAAAAACGAAACAGATAAAAAAGAAGATAATGCTACTGAAGAAAATAATGAAAGTGGAAATTTAGAAAACATTTTTGGTAATCGATAATGAGTGATAATTTTTTAAATCAAATTGATTTTGGACCTTTAAAAGCTTATCTTCAAGATGATAATGTTACTGATATTTCTTATAGTAATCATGGTCAAATTCATTTGAAAACTTTATCTAAAGGTATATTTAGAGAAGAGAATGCAGAAATAAATGATGCTTTTATGGAAAAGTTAGCCTTTCAGTGTTCTAATGCAATGGGTAAATCATTTAATATGGCTCATCCATTCTTAGATGCTGAAAGTGCCGAACTTCGTTTAAACTTTGTTCATGATTCTATCGCAACAAATGGTATTGCATGTGTTATTCGTAAAACTCCAGCTAAAATTCGTCTTGAAAAAGATAAGATTCTTGCTGATAAATATATTGAATTAGATATTCATGATTTTCTAATGAAGTGTGTTGAAGGACATTGTAACATCATTGTTAGTGGAGAAACTGGTAGTGGTAAAACAGAGTTTGTTAAGTATTTAGCTGCTCATACAAAGGATGATGAAAAGTTAATTACAATTGAAGATACTCTAGAACTTCACTTGGATAGAATCTTTCCACACCGTGATATTGTGGCTATGAAAACTAATAATATTGCTTCATATAGTGATGTATTAGTAACTTGTATGCGACAAAATCCTAAATGGATTCTTTTATCAGAAATTCGTAGTGCTGAAGCAGTAACTGCAGCTCGAAATTCAATTTCTTCGGGGCACTACATTTTATCAACAATTCATGCTGATAAAGCATCTTCAATACCTAATCGTATGTATAGTTTAATGGAAACTACTCAAGATATTGATCAGTTTTTAAAATCAATTTATCGCTATATACAATTGGGAGTATATGTTCGTGGATATCAAGATAAAGTTACAAAAAGCTTTAAGCGTGAAATTGCAGAAGTAGTTGAATTTTTTGTAACTGAAGATAACGAAGCAAAAAGTAATACTATATACCGAAAAACAATGGAAGGTCGAGTTATAAGAAACGAGCCTAGTAAATATTTGGTTGATTATTTAGAAGGACAAGGTGTTGTATTACCTAAAGATTTAATTAAATCTGGTGAAATAATTTTAAATAATGCAAATTTATTAAATAATAATGCTGTAAAAGAAACTGAAGAAATGAAAAGGGTTAGAGAAGAATTTGAAGGATTAAGAC
>CALVSH010000018.1 GCA_944358945.1 uncultured Bacilli bacterium | reverse complement strand
TCTCGAACATCACTACCTTCTAATGCTTTATCCTTAGCCTTAATAAATCCATTACTTTTAGCATAGTCATTAAACACACGTGTCAAAGCTGTCTTAAATCCAACTTCATGAGTTCCACCATCAATCGTCTTTACATTATTAACAAAGCTAACAATCGTCTCACTATAAGAATCCGTATACTGCATCGCAACATCTACTTCCATCTTACCCTTAACACCATTAATAGCTAATACCTTATGTAAAACATTCTTTCCCTTATTCATGTCTTCAACAAACTCTTCAATACCACGTTCATAATGAAATTTACTACTTCTTTCATCTTCTTCATCAATAACTTCAATCGTAATACCTTTTAAAAGGAAAGCTGACTCCTGCATTCTTTCACAAATAGTAGTATAAGAAAAATTAGTACTAGAAAATATTTCATCATCAGGTAAAAAACGTACCGTAGTACCACTTGATTTTGTATTACCAATCTTTTTCAAAGGAACCGCAACATGCCCACCATTTTCAAACCTAATATAATACTCTTCTTTTTCATGTTTAATGGTAACTTCCATCCATTTCGATAAAGCATTAACAACACTACTTCCAACTCCATGAAGTCCACCACTTACTTTATAACCATCACTTTCAAACTTACCACCAGCATGAAGCACAGTAAAAATAACTTCTGGAGTAGACTTACCAGAAGCATGCATCCCAGTAGGAATACCACGTCCATGGTCTTCCACACTAACAGATTTATCACTATGTAAAATAATTTTGATATAATCTCCGAACCCATTAATTGCTTCATCAATAGCATTATCTACAATTTCCCATACCAAGTGGTGAAGTCCTCTTTTATCAGTAGAACCAATATACATACCAGGTCTTTTTCTAACTGCTTCCAGTCCTTCTAATATCTTAATCGATGACTCATCATATTTTAATGCCATTTATTATCACTCCTAATATCTAACTGTATTCATTATAACAAAAAGTAAAGTTTTTTCAAAGAAAACTTTACTTTTTTTGACACATCTCCAACAAAATTCCTGCACCTTTAAAAAGTAAAACAAATCTTACTTAGTTTTTACTTTCTCTTCCTTCACTTCTTATCTTTCTCCTGTTCTATCATAGCAATAAGTAATAATAGAATCATCAGACTGAACTTGAATTTCATTACTAGCATACACAACCAAGGTAGAATCCACATCTATTCCATAAAGCTCCTCTTCTCCTTTTTGAACCAATGAACCATAGGAAGAAGAAATCAAACTACCATAAACTCCATTTTCTAAATAATCACTTTCTTCAAATCGTTTTTCCTCGACACTACCACATGTATGACCATGAATACCATAGATAGTACAGTGATATATGAACATTATCAATATAGACCTTTGTACCATCCGTTAACCCTTTCGTATAAACTTCTAAATCAACCAAATATTCAACCACTAATTTAAACTCCTCACCAGCAACATCTAAAACCAGCTTAGTACCATTTTCAAGATCAAAATTATCATAAACACTACTAACATCTTGCGTTCTTTCATGTCATATAATCAGCTCATATCTATATTAACATAGACCAAAAAAAGACTAGTTTTATAAAACCTAGTCAATATCTTCTAACTTATCATAAGTTGTTTTTGCAGCATTCTTAGCCATCTCTTTCATATTAGACATAGCATTAGGATTTTTCTTCATGTACATATATCCCGCTACTCCCATACCACCAAGGATTGCTGCCCAGAACATTTTATTAATTGATTTTTTTTCCATATTATTCACCTCATTTTTATTATGAGATGTTTTTTTTATTTTATTCCATTTTCTAAAAAATCTTGAATCGTCGTTCTTCTAACATCACTTACCGTATTAGAAACAGCTACTCGTAAAGCGCTTTTATCACCAATTAAATATAACATTTTTTTACTTCTAGTAATTCCCGTATAAACAAGCCTTCGATAAAGCATCTTCTTATATCCTTTAACAATTGGCATCACGACAACATCAAATTCACTACCCTGAGATTTATGAATCGATATTGCATAAGCAAGACGAAATTTATTAAAATTAGCTGCTGTAAACGTCACTTCATTACCATCAAAATCAATCACAATCTTTCTACCATTCTGAGTAATAATCTGAGAAATAATTCCAATATCTCCATTATAAATATTTTCATCTGGCATATTACTTAATTCAATAACTTTATCTCCTTCACGAAATAAAACATCACCAACGACAATTTCTTTTTTACTTTTATCTTTAGGATTAAAAATACTTTGTAGTTTTTCATTAATCATATCAATACCATGTCTAGTTTTATACATAGGTGCCAAGATTTGGAATTTTTTATAATCTAAATCTTTAAAAGTAGAACTAACTTCCATCAAATTAGGAATTACTTGATCATCTAAACATTCAATAAAAGTTAAATCTCCAGACTTATTAAAAACATCATCTACAACTTCACCATCTCTAACATCATAGGCAAGTGTTAAAATATTAGAATCTTTTCCCTGACGATATAACTCTTTTAAAGAAACAACAGGTAATTTACCACTACTAATTACATCATGTAAAACTTGTCCTGGTCCAACAGATGGTAACTGATAACTATCTCCCACCATAATAATTTTACAATTAGCAGAAATTCCTCTTAATAAATGAGCCATCAATAAAGTATCTACCATACTAGCTTCATCTAATATTACCATTTCAACTTTACTTTTATGATACTCATTTACCTGAAACTTATTCGTATCTTTTTGCCATTTTAAAAATCGATGAATAGTACTTGCTGGCATAAGTGTAGCATCACTCATCCTTTTCGCAGCTCTTCCCGTTGGTGCAAGTAACGCTATTTTTTCAGCCAACTTTTCATAACTAAGTTTATGAAGCTCTTTATATAATTCAACAATTCCTCGCATAATAGTAGTTTTTCCCGTACCAGGTCCACCAGTAATTACTAAAAAGTTTTCACTAACACTACGAAGAATCGCTTCTTTTTGTTCTTTATTATAAGAAATACCAAAGACTTCTTCCATTTCTTGAAACTTTAAATCCAAATTTTTAAAAGTTTCCTTCTCACCTCTAGCCAGTAACCGAAATCTTTTAACAATAAAGCATTCACTATCATACATCTCTTTTAAGTAATACTTCTCATCCTTATTTACAACCATACTATCAACAATCAAAGACCCTAATGCCTCCTGATAAATAGTATCTCCAACAAATACACCTAATACTCTTGGTAAATAATTAAAGATCTCATCATAGAAAAAATAACTATGTCCATAAGTATTACTAACCTCTTCCATAATATATAAAATAGATGCTCTAACACGAATCATCGCATCTTGCTCTACACCATTCTTTAAAGCAATTCGATCAATCTTTTTAAAACTTAACTCATAAATATCATATTCTAATTGATAAATATCTTTTTCAATAACACTTTTTACTTTATCTTTATAATGATTATAGACAAGCATCGCATCTTTTGTAGAAAACCCTAAATCAGATAAATACAAAACTGTCTCATAACTAGATTCATATTCTTTTAATTTATTATGCAAAGTATCTATATTTTTTCTAGTAATACCAGGTATTAAAATTAAATTATCTGGATTTTCTAAAATAACTTGTAAAGTATCCTTTCCTAAAACATCAACAATTGCTTTGGCTTTTTTCTCTCCAATTCCTTTAAAAAGTCCACTGGTTAAAAACTCAAAAATACTATCTTTTTCTTCCGGCTTACATCTTTCATAGTTAGTAACAGAAAATTGTAATCCATACTTAGGATGTTCTACCAATTGACCAAAAAAAAGATAGGTATCCATATCATTCAATTCATGAAAATACCCTGTAAATGTAATCGTCTTATCTAAAAAAGGAATTATTTTTTCATCGTTAGTCTCTTTAACTTTAAAAAGTCCAACGTGATATCCATTTCCATTTTGATAAAAACTTCGCTGATAATGTCCTTTGATATAAGCATCCATCATATCCACCTCAAACTATTCTTGTTTTTTACTTACTCCATACCTATCTTCATTTTCCTTTTCACATTCATCATAATCAACATCCAAAAGTTCAATCTCATTCTCACGGGAAACTTCATCCTTCTTTTTTTCTTCTTCCTTCTTTTTCACAGACATTAACTTTTGAAACATGAAATTATTCATAATGATATCCTCCTATTTTGATTCTATCAAAGATACTTCTCCAACACAATAAGGATAACTTACTTCTTTTATTTTAACTTTTACAAACGTATTTGGTAAGGCATCACCTACAAACTCAACATGTAAATAATTTCCCGTATGTCCATAACACTTTCCACACTTAACCTCTTCAACTAACACTTCAACTTCCCGACCAACAAAAGATTCATAGTAATTACTCTCTAATTCTTTTGACAAAAGAAGAAGTCTTCTAGCTCTATCTTTTTTTACATTACCATCTATATGATTAGGTAACTCCATAGCCTTTGTCCCTTTTCTTTCACTATAAGGAAAAACATGAATTTTAGTAAAGCCAACTTTTTTACAAGTATCAATAGTCTCTAAAAAGTCTTCCTCACTCTCTCCAGGAAAACCAACAATTACATCGGTAGTAATTGCCATATTAGGACGAACCATTCTAATTTCTTTTATCTTGTTAAAATAATAATCTAAATCATACTTACGATTCATTAGTTTTAAAACATGATTACTACCTGCCTGCAAAGGAATATGCATATGATCAACAATAACATCATAACGAGAAATAACATCCAAAACATCTTCTGTCAACTCTGTTATTTCAATAGAAGAAATACGAAGTCTCTTAAGTCCCTGAATTTTTACAATCATCTCCAATAACTCTGCAAAGCTAGCATCTAAATCAACTCCATAATTACCAGTATGAATTCCCGTTAACACAACCTCTTGATAACCATTTTTAACTAAATTAGTAATTTCACGAACAACAACATCACTTTTCTTACTACGGCATTTTCCTCTCACATAAGGAATAATACAATAAGAACAAAAATTCTCGCAACCATCTTGTATTTTAACAAAAGCTCTTGTACGTCCTGGAAATTCTTCAATATACATATCCTCAAACTCCAAAGGAAGATTATGATATAACCTACGAATTTCACCTCGTTTAGAAAACCACTCTTCTAACAACTCTACAATCTTAGACTTATCTCTATTTCCTAAAACAATATCAAGTCCCGGAATTGAAAACTCTTTATTTGCCTCTATAAAACATCCCATCGCCACAACACAAGCATCAGGATTTTTTCGAATAGCCTTACGAATCATCTTTCTAGACTTAATATCACTAGTGTTTGTTACAGTACAAGTATTAATAATATACACATCACAAATATCATTAAAATCCAAAATAACATATCCTGCTTCTTTTAAAACATGAACCAAGTATTCACTCTCATAAGTATTTACTTTACAACCTAAGGTTAAAATTCCAACTGTTCGCAAATTATTCCCTACTTTCTTTAAAATTTTGATACCACTGGTCTAAGTTACTACCAACATTGCCCAGTACTTCCTTACCTTTTTCAATAGCCTGAGTTCCAACTTCTTTTCCTTTTTCAACATATGGTTCAATACTATCTTTCAAATTATTTTTATTTTCTTCAAAACCACTTACAACATTATTATACGCATCTTCCCCAACTTTTTCTTTATAACCTTCAACAATTTTATTTTTTAACTCTTTTGCCTTATCAACAGTAGTAGTATAACTCTTCTTTGCAGTATCCTTAATATTCTCCTTATAATTAGGAAAATAACTTTCTATCGTTGTATCCATCTTTTCATACAAAGTAAGTACTTTCTCCTTAGCAGTATCCGTCAACTCATCAAAAGTAACTCCTTTAATCGTACCTCCATAAAAGATAAAATCCGTCAAAGTAATAAAAGTATCTTCAAGTTTTTCTTTAACACTGCTACTAGTAGAAGAATGAGTCAAATTTTCTACTTCTTGTGAAACCTCTTCTACATAACTAACAACTTCTTCTTCGTTACCAGCAGTACTCGTATCAGTAAATAAAGTCTTGCTAACATCTTCTTCTGAAGAAACACTTTCCGTCTTACTACTTTCATCTTGTAAAACTTCTTCACTAACATCCTGACTATTCTTCTTTTCTACACTATCTTCCTTAACCGGCCAAACCAAAATAATTAGTAAAATAATGATAATAATCAGGCAAATTAATATCGCGATATCTAGAGGATTTTTCTTCATACCGCATCACCTCATCTCGTCTTCAAATTATACCATAAAATGACCAAGAATTCAATCCAAAGAAAAAGCTCCCAGAAGGAGCTATCATAATAAAATTAATCTAATTTTTTTTGTAATTCTCTTAACGTCATCAAGAACTCATTTGTCTTTCTAATTTCTTCATCTAACTTCTCATAATTAGCCGTATTTTCTAATTCAATATCACTACTACTATTAACAACAGGTTTTTCTATACCATAAACTGGTGAAATAACCGGACTGCTCTTAAACTTCTTATGTTCTTGATAAACAGGTTTTTCTTCCACCCTTGGAGTAACTGACTCAACAACTGGAGTAACTGGTTCAACACTTGGAATAGAAACACTTTGAAAGTCATCCAAAGACATTTGTCTTTCTTCAGAAACTGTAGAAATAATAACTGGTTCTTCTACAGCAGAAACAGGATTTGTCACTTCTTTCTGAGCTTTCATTCTCTCTTCCAAATCTTGAATACTAATAGGCTCATTACCTTCATCCTCTAACTTTTCTAACTCACCACTCTCATACAAAGCTTTATTACGACTCATCAACTCATCTAAACTAATAATTGCATTTTGTTCTTGTTCTTCCTCAAAAGCAGTTAAATCAATATTTTTAGTCTCTTCTTCTGCTTTCTCTAAAACTTCAGTAAGTCGCATCAACTCAGCTTGTGCTTCACTTGGATCAGGTTCAATACTTGTATATTGTAACCCATCACTTTCAAAAGACTGATGATTAGCCTCTTCATTAATTTCATTTAACATTTCAACATTATTATTTACTTCATTTACTACATTAGATTTTTCTTCTATTTGATCAAGACTAACAGGTTTTACATCATTTTGATAATCAATTACATCTA
>CALVSH010000017.1 GCA_944358945.1 uncultured Bacilli bacterium | reverse complement strand
ATTCTAAGACTCGACAAATATCTCCCAGACTTACATTGGTTAGTTGTTTAGATAGTTTTTTCTCCTCTATCATACCTTTTACATTTAAGTCTTCTGTTACTATGATATCGTTTTCTACTACTAGTTTTTTTGTTATTTGATGGATTAAATACTTTCTTGCATTCTTTAACTTTTGATAAAGTATAGCTAACTTCTTCTTTGTTTTGTAGTAATTATTACTCCCTCTTACTCTCCGTAATAACTCTCTATGGCATCTTGCAATTCTTTTTTCATACTTCTTAATAAAATTAGGATTACCAATTTTTTCATTATCACTAGTAATTACTATATCTTTAACACCCAAATCAATTCCTATAATATTTCTAGGTTTTATTCTACTATATACATTACTTTCCTCCACTAAAACACTAACATAATACTTGCCTGTTGATAATTGTTCTATCGTGGAATTTATAATCCTTCCATGAATATAGTCTAAATTTCTATATCCCCTAATATTTACTTCTCCTAATTTAGGAAGTATAATTACTTTCCTTTTTAAATCTAATTTTATATTTTCATAAACCCTACCTTGATAATTAGTTTTAAAATAATTGATTTTATAACTTCTTCTTGATGTATACTTTCCTTTAAATTTAGGATATTCTCCTTGTCTTTTATAAAATCTCTTAAAAGCATCATCTAAGTTAAACAAAGAACACCTTAAACTACAAAAATCCACTTCTTTTAAAAAGGGATACTCTATATATAAGTTTTTTAAGTCCTTTATCATATCAAAACAAGATAAACTTTCTTTTTTCTCTTCATATAACATTTTCTTTTTACCCAGGTAATAATTATAAACAAACCGACTACATCCAAATGTTTTTTGAATCAGTTCTATCTGTTTATTATTTGGATAAAGTCTAAATTTATAAACTTTATACATAACCCATCCCTCCTGATGTATTCACTATATTATACTCTGTTTTTTTAGCCTTTCCCTTTTTAAAAATATTATTTTATAGAAACAAATTATTTATAAACAAAAAAAGAAAAGAATTACCTTCTTCTCTTTGTATAACAAAATAAATTAGAACAAAAACCAAATTCCAAAGACTGGTCTCTAGAAAACCCAGATTTTTCTGCAACAGCCATACTGGCTTGATTATTAGAATCAATAAAACACTCACAATAATCAATATCATAACAATCATCATTTAATAGACGATTACTAATAACATTTAAAGTCTTATGCATATATCCATAACCTCTTGCTTCCTTTACCAAGGCATAAACTAAATCAACATGTGACTCTATACAATCTTTAAAAACATCCGAAATTTCTAAAAAACCAATAGGTTTATCACCATGATAAATAGAAAAAGAAGAATCAACTAATCTATCATGCTTTAAATGACATAAAGAAGATACATCCTTTTCTAAATCCCACAAATAACCGGAAATCTCCCCATTTCCAGATACCAAGGGATCATCAGTTAAAGAACGAACCAAGTCCAAATCCTTCTCATCACTTAAATCAATCTTTTTTAATTTTAAATATTGATTAATTGAATAATTTGCCATAACCTTCACCCCCATTAAATTTAATCTATATAACAATACTCAAAACTTGCCTTAGCAAGTAAAACATCTTTATCATCAAATAAACAAGCATCATAAACACTAATTTTTCTTCCATCTTTTACTCTAGTGACAACCACATTAATTTTACTACCATATCCAGAACGTAAATATTGAATATGAGAACTTAAAGTAACTGCTTTTCTACCACCTGATCTTGCAAGAACACCAGTTGCCGTATCCATAAGACCGAACATAAATCCTCCATGAACCATTCCATAAGGATTTAAACTATCTTGATTAATAACAGCATCCATCGTACAACGATTCTCTTCCAACTCTACTAGATGATAATGATTATGTTTAATAAAACCTCCCACTTGTTCCATATAATTTTTTCCATACTCTAATAATTCTTCTTTACGCATCTTACCACCCTAATCTAATTTTTCTAGTTTACTAACAGCATCCCAAATATCTTTAACTTCAATTAATTGAATATCCAAATTTTCTTCTTTCTTCATCTTCGTACAAGCATCATAATTATCACCACTTGGTACCAAGAAAACATCAGCTCCACCACTGACAGCACCTAATAATTTATATTCAACTTCTCCTATCTCACCAATCGAACCATCTGCCTCAATAGTACCCGTACCAGCAATATTTTTACCACTCGTCAAATCCTTTTTTGTCAACTGATCATAAATTGACAATGTCGTAATTAATCCTGCCGATGGACCAGACTCATTAACCTCAAAATTAAATTTAACCTCTGGATCAACATCATAAGTACTAACCGACTGTAAAGCAACTCCTAGTACTTTTCTATCTTCTTCCTCGTACAACTTACACTTCAAATCCACTTCTTTATCATCACGCAATACCGTGATAACCACTTCATCCCCACTAACTTTTTGTACTGCCTGTTGAAAATCTAGCAAACTATCATAAGAAGTACCATCAACCTTTAAAAGCTTATCTCCAACTTCCAACGGATTATCATACTCTGAAAAAGTAACGATAACATAAACATCGGTACTAGTAACCTTACACTCCTTATCTGCCAGTTGATAAGCATAATAAATAGCATTACTATTAGAAGATAACAAATCAAGTTCACTACGAAATTCAATATCTTGATAATCTTCCTCTTCGCTATATTTATAATCATCCATACTAACTCGTTTCCATCTAGGCATAACATAACT
This sequence comes from uncultured Bacilli bacterium, assembly GCA_944358945.1. GTDB lineage: Bacteria > Bacillota_I > Bacilli_A > RF39 > UBA660 > Faecimonas. The sequence continues at coordinate 2,101 of CALVSH010000017.1, read as the reverse complement.
AACTAAATAGCTAAGAGTAGTTCCCTTCAATTCAGAAACATAGGATAAGTTAAAACTACCATCACTCTGATAACCATCACTAACAACAACTCTATCACTAATATCATCAATACCTCCACCAATCACAATATAATAATTGACTGGCCAGGTACAAACAACACAAAAAACAATCAAAAATAAAATAAATTTATATTCATCTTTAATAAAGTTAACAACTTTTTCATAAAATTTCTTGAATCTATCCATCAAATTACCTCCATGATATACATTATAACAAAGAAATGAGGAAATATGAAAAAAATTAAAAAAACCAATTTTATTTTAATAATCTTAATCACTATAACAATACTATCATTATTAAATTCTACTTTAGTAACGAAACAAATATTATCATATACCAAATTATTTATAGAAAAACTATTTCCTTCTAGTTTTCTATTTTTTACATTATCATCTCTACTAATTGACTACAATGCTATTCAAATATTATCTAAATTACTAAAAAGAAACTCTTCTTCTTTCTACGTAGTAATGATGTCTTTAATCAGTGGCTTTCCCAGTGGTAGTAAATATACAAAAGATTTATTGGATAAACATTTAATTACAGAAACAACTGCCAACTCCTTAATCAAATATACTCATTTTCCAAATCCCATTTTTATACTAGGTCCGGTATCTTTATTATTTCCATCAAAAACATATAATTACAAAATATTATTTAGTCTAATACTATCTAATTTAATTATCGCCATCATAAGTAGAACAAAAGAAAATAACAAAATAACTTTACCATCATCACCTACACCCTCTTTTTCTAAAGCATTACCAAGAGCCATAACAAATTCAATAAAGACTATTATATTAATTTATGGAACCTCGATATTTTTCTTTTTAATTTCTCTTTTTATCAATCAATACCTAAAATTACCTCTACTAGAATATGTAATAATAAATGGTATATTTGATCTAACAAATGGAACCTTTTTAACAAGTTTAATTTCCAACAATACTCTAAGAGCCATAATAATTATATTTTTCTTCTCCATAGGAGGAATATCAGTTCACATGCAAACAAAAAGTATCATTTCTGATACTAAAATAAACTACAAAAACTTCCTACTAGGTAGAATCTACCAAACCCTAATATCCATATCCATATTTTTATGGATAATAAATATATAATAAACAGAAAAAGTCTCATCATTCGACAAGACTTTCACCTCACAACTAAACAGTGGTAACAGTTGCACCTGTAATACTAACATCACCAAGTCTAGATTCTATCCAACTTTTAGCACTATTATTTTTAACAATAATATTGATAGAGTTATTGACATTTTTAAACATCATCACATAAGAAGATACACTGTTAAATGTTGCCTGTTGCATATTTAAACTAGTAAGTCCACTACAGCCCAGAAACATATAATGCATTGCTGTTACATTAGAAGTATCAAAATTACTAATGTCTAAATTGTTAAGCTTACTACAATCAGAAAACATAGCTGACATATTTGTAACATTACCTGTATCAAAACTACTGACATCTATACTAGTAAGATTATAACAACCACTAAACAAAGTAGACATATTTGTTACTTTAGAAGTATTCCATCCATTGATATTTATACTAGCAAGATTATCACAGTCCAGAAACATATTACTCATATCAGTCACATTAGATGTATCGAAATTTGATAAATTTAAACTGGTAAGAGTTGAACACAGACTAAACATACCTGACATATTTGTAACACTACTAGTATCAAAGTTACTTAGATTTAAACCAGTAAGAACATTGCAAGCAAAAAACATAGCACCCATATTAGTAACCTTTGAAGTATTAAAGCTACTCAAATTTAAACTTGTAAGAAAGTTGCACTGGTTAAACATACTATACATGCTAACAACATTTGAAGTGTCAAAATTACTCAAATCCAAACTCGTTAACTGACGATCAAAATCAAACATATTACTCATATTTGTTACTTTAGAAGTATCAAAATATGTTAAATCAATAGTACGAACATTAAAAAACAAACCAAACAAACTAGTACAATTAGTATTAGCAATTATCTTACCATTTCCACCTATAGTAACT
>CALVSH010000016.1 GCA_944358945.1 uncultured Bacilli bacterium | reverse complement strand
TACTTAAGACCCCTGTTATAATCTGCCTGAACTCAATCGTATATTTTACTCATATAGGAGTAAAAATATTATACTTGTAAAAAGATGATTTGCAACTTCATCAATTTACTACTCAGTATTATACGTGTTATAATAAAACTAATCATCTTTAAGGGGGAATGTTTGATGCCTGCCAGTGTTACTCATGCGTATTTTTCTAATGATGTCTATGATATATTACCAAATACTATTAAAAAAAATCTTTCTACTTCAAGAATGAGAATGTTTGGACAAAGTACAGATTCTTTTATTTTTTATCATTTATTTTCCTTAAAAAGTGGTAAAAGATTGCGTGAGTTTCAGGGAGTCTTTCATACTACAAAAACTAGAGAGTTTTTTGTTAGTCTCATTTCTTATATAAAAAAATACCATTTAGAAAAAGATGTGGACACTTGTTCCTTCTTATGTGGATTTATTTGTCATTATGTACTAGATTCTATCGTTCATCCTTATGTTTATTATAAAACTGGATATTTTAATAAGAAGGATTCTAAAACTTATCAATATAATAATCTACATTTATTGATGGAGGTTTTTTTAGATAATTATTTGATTCTAGATAGAGAAAAAGAAAATCCATATCAATTTCCTATTACTGACTTTTGTTTTGATATGAAAAGTTTTTCACCTGGATTAAATAAAGTGATTCGTTCTACTTTCAAAGATGTCTTTTCTATTTCTGATATGGATAAGAAGTATTATCAATCTTTAAAAGATATGAAGTTTTCTTTAAGAGTTTTTAGACAAGATCGTTTCGGAGTAAAAAGATGGGTTTATCGGTTGGTTGATAGTATTACTCCTAGAAGTTTTTTTAAATTTGAAGCTGTTAGTTATCATTGTCCTTTGAAGACAAAATATCAGTTTTTAAACTTTCACCATCATATTTGGAGAAATCCAACTACTTATTCTATTACTAGCAGAGAGTCTTTTTATGATTTATATGCTAGAGCTTTAAAAACAGCGAAATCTACTATTGAGAAAACCTTTTCTTATCTTGATGGTGATGATGTTGATTTAAGTTGTGTTTTTACGAATTTAAGTTATCTTACGGGATTAGATTGTGATTTAGATAAAGAACTAAAATATTTTGAGTTTTAGTTCTTTTTTGTATAGTTTTTTTCTTTTGTTTCATACTATGATTAGGTGAAGATTATGTTTTATAGATATGAAATAAAAAATAACGGTGTTGAAGATGTTTTGTACTTATATTTGACGATGAACTATGAATTTTCTAAGGAACTTGGTAGTAGTTCTGATGATAAGGATTTGTTGAGGAGAACAAATAACTTTATAAAAAGTAATGGTATTCAGTTTGATGGTGGTAAAGTTTACTTGGTTATTGATGGTGTTATTGTGAAGGCTTTTGAGTTACCTAAAGAAGAACATATTGATAAAAAGATTAATAAAAATGTATTTGATGATTTAGAATATATGGTTACCTTACAGTTAGAAGATAATTCTGTTATTGAAATTAGTTTAAAGGAATTTTTACTGGGGGCCCTTGCGACTAATATGACACCAGATTTACCTATTGAAGTATTAAAGGCTATGGCTATCTTATATCGTACTTATGCTTTTAAACAAATGGCAAATTATCAAGTTATTTCTGTTGTAGATGATTTTTTAGTTTATAAACCTATTGATTATTATAAGATTGCTTTTGCACCTGATTATGATAAGATAGTCTCTGTTTTGGAAGAGGCAATAAGGCAAACTAATTCGATGTTTTTATCTTATAAGGATGACTTTATTTTACCTTTTATTCATATTTCTAATTTTGGTCAGACATTAGAAGATGTTAGGTATCCTTATCTTTCCTCTGTTTCTAGTTTATGGGATGCTTCCGCACCGTTTTATGTAGATACGATTTCCTTTTCTTATGATTTACTTAGTAAACTTTTTCATTTTACTATTACCAAGGATAGTACTTTTGAAATACTAGAGGTTTCTCCTTATGGTAAAGTATTAAAACTGTCTATCGCTGGTAAGGAGGTAGATGGTAAGCAGTTTGCGAATACATTGCATTTAAAATCCCAATATTTATCTATCATTTTAAATCAACATGATGTCTCTATTATTACAAAAGGCTGGGGTGACTTTTTAGGACTTAGTATCTGGGGTAGTTGTCACTTAGCAAAAAACGGTTGCAGTTATGCTAATATTTTAAATTATTACTTTCCGAAAGTTCAATTATGCCAATATGTAATGGATGCTAATTCTTAATTTTTTTAACAACCAAGAATATTCTTGCTTGTTTTTTTTAACTAATTTTAAATTGAAAAACTTATAAAACTGTGGTATGATAATTTTATAATAGGGAATAGGGTAGGAGTGATTTAGTGAAAATTAATAGTGATATATCAAAGGATTTCTTTTCTCTTTTTGATGAAGCAAGAGGAATTGCGTTAAGAAGAAAGAAAATATTAAAAAATAAGAGTAGTAAATGTTTAACTTATATGCAACGAAAATTATTAATACTAGCTATCATGTTTGTTGTTAGTTTATTCTTTTTAATTTTATGTTGCTGGAACATGAATATGATTTTAATTTCTTGGATTGTTGCGCTAGTTGCAGTTGTATATTTAATTCATGCCATTGCGACTATCGCGCTTGTCTATTTTTATAGAAAAGACCAAGATTTTAAAAATACAATTACCATTGATAAACACGGTATTACTGATGAATCATACTTTGGAATTAAGATGACATTTAGATGGGAAAAAATAACTGGTGTTGTTATTGGAAAACGTACTGTTACTATTTTAACTGATATGCCAATTTATTTCTATTTTGATATATCTAGTAAAGATGATATTATTAAAGCTATTGAAAAATATGGCGATAGTAAAAAAATCATTAAATAAAATCATAAAGCTCTAGAACTAAGTCTAGAGCTTTTCTTTACTAAAAAATACTGGATTTTCCAGTATTTATTTTTTATTATTTAAATCTTGTAATGCTTTGTCAGCATCTTTATTCATTTCTATAGTCGTTTTTAAATATTTAGAATATCCTTCTACGGTTGATAGAAAATCTTGTAGTTCTTCTATATTTAGGCTCTTAGTAATTGTTCTTATCGTTTCTACAGAACTTCCTAATTCTGTTGCGATTGCATCTACTTGTTCATATGTTAGATTCCCTATCATTCACCTAGTTCCTCCATCGTTGGTCTCTTATTCAGTTCTTCTTGAATATGTTTTGATTTTTCTATAATCATTTCACGATATTCTTCAATCTGTTCGACGTTTGCTTTATTGGTAGGAGTTGGCCATGCCACTTTCATTTGATTAATAAGTTCAAATATCTTATTTACAGCATTTGCATAACTATTGTAATCCATAATACTCCTCCTATATTAAAATTATTCTAGAGCCATTTTTTAAATCTGTTTCTCGGATATTTTTATTAACATCATATACTTCGCCTGTTTCTCTACTATAGAAATTACTATCTTCTTTAATAATATAATCATTATCTGTTAGTTCTAGAAGGCCTTCTTCTATTAGTTTTTTTACGGTTCCAACCTTTTTATTAATAGGAATATATAGATCATAATTCTTCTCTATTAATGGAATAGATAGTTGAACTAATATTTTATTTTTATTCATTTTATGACCTCCTTAGTCCTCTGTTACCCACTTGGTTAAGTTTGCTTTTCCTCTTCTAATTACGTATCCAAAGTTTGGTTCGATTTCTGCACGTAATATTCTAGCACTTGTCGTTACTTTTAAAGTGAATTGGTTAGCAATACCATTTCCTATCCAAATACCTTCTGATAGACTTACATTGTTTTTAAACCATGTATCATAATTTAGTGTCTTAATATTATCAATGGTGTCTACTACAATAACTTTTACATGATTTGTTGTTTTTACTCTATCTAATAATTCTGTTAATTTGGTTTTTTCTGTAATACTTTTTTTATTTAATATTCCATTTAATCCTGTAATCATACAAATATTAACCTTTGTGGTATTCTGATAGATATTTTCTAGAGTTTCTATTATTTGATTACTTTCTGCATATGTTATACCAGGAATTTCATTTTGGTTAATCAAGCTATTTCCATCTATAATAGTTGATGTTAATTCTTCTTTTGACTGAATTAATTTCATTAAACTTTGTAAGAATGGAGAGCTTGATGATAAATCTTCTCCAGTTATTGTATAAATTCCATTTTCAAATAAATTAACTGTTGATACTTCTAAAGTGTTTTTATTAATACCAACTGGTATTTCTTTTATATTTGTAAATGATTCATTTAATAAACTTGTTGTGACTACCTCTGGTAAAACAGGTACTTTACGGGCTTGATAGTCACAGATAGTTTGTAATTTTTCACAGATTATTTTTATATATTCTGTTAGTTTTTCTTCTTTATAAGCATAAGCTGTTTGAAATTCATAGATTCCATCTAAGGCTATTAAACCACGTCCATATACCTTTGATGGTTCCTTTTTTCTAACTCCAGCGATGATACTTCCATAATCTGATGGGTCGTTAAATTGTAATACTACATTTTGTTTGAAGTTTTGTCTTAGACGATAACGTATCGTATTTGGTCCACTGGTACTTAAAATAAATACAATTCCATATTTTAAACAATCTCTTGTAATTTGACCAATGATTTCTTCATATTCATTATAAGTATCTAAGAATCCTTCTACGTTGTTGATAACGATTACAATCATTGGAATTTGTTTTCCTCCATGATTAATATAAAAATCATATGATCCATTGTAATCAACAAAAGTTTTCTTTCTTTCTTCTATGGTTGTAAGAAGTAGTTTGAATAAGTTTTCTATCTTTTCTTTTTCTGTTGATAAAATTACATCACCAACATGAGGAGCATTTTTAAACATTGTTAGTGTCTCTGCTCCAAAATCTAGTAAATAGAAATTTACTTCTCTTGAGTCATGAGATACTATAGTTGAATAAACAATACTTGAAAGCATAAGTTCTTTTCCGCTTCCAGCACTACCAAATATAATAGTATTTCCTTCTTTAGAAATTGGTAGAGTTAGTACCATTTGTTTTTGATTGTCTGGATCATCATACTCTCCAATGATTGGATTGATATTGTTCTTTTGAGCATGATATTGGTATTTTTCTTTTAACTCTTCAATATAGATTGTATTTGGTATTCTAGGTAGCCATAGTTGTGGAATAGTTATATTCTCATCTCTAGCAGTTTTTACAATATAATTGACTATATTTGTAATCTCTTCTCCTTTGGATTCTACTGCTACTTCATTCTGCTTGGTATCAAAAGATTTGATATAGTTTCCAACATTATCTAAGAAATTTACAGATTGGTCTACTTTTTTCTTTCTTTTTTCTGTTGGATAATACTGTGCTCCTGCCCAGGCTGCTTGTCCAAGAGCAAATAATTCGTTATATCCTACTTGTAGATAAAATCTTCCTGGATTTTTTAATGAAGCGGCATCGGGACATTTTATCATATCCATACTGTCAGATTTGTCTTGAACTTTTAGACATACTCTGAATTTAGAGTTTGACCATATTTGATCGTTTACTACTCCGGCAGGTTTCTGGGTTGCAAGAATAAGATGGACTCCTAGAGAACGTCCTATACGAGCAGTTGATATTAACTGATCCATAAACTCTGGACGTTGATCTTTTAGTTCGGCAAACTCATCACTGATAATAAATAAATGAGATACTGGTTGTTTTACTAATCCTTTTCGATACAGAGATTGATATTTATAAATATCAATAGTGCTTTCGTTTAGATTGTCTCTTGCAGCATTAAATATTCTTTGACGTTTCCTTAGCTCACTTTGAATAGAGGCTAGAGAACGATTCATTTCAATTGTATCTAAGTTGGTGATGGTTCCTGCTAGATGAGGTAGTTTAATACCTGTTTCTTTGTTTTCAAATGCTCCTGTTAGTCCTCCACCTTTGTAGTCAATTAAAACAAATGATACTTCATATGGATGATAATTTAGAGCCATTGATAAGATGTAGGTAATAATAAATTCTGATTTACCACTACCAGTCATACCAGCGATTAGTCCATGTGGTCCATAGAACTTTTCATGTAAATCTAGTTTAAATAATTCTTGGTGTTTGTCTACTCCTACAGGAGCTTGTAGGGACTTGGTTGGATCATTATTTTTCCAACGATTTAGAATATTTAACTGTTCTATCATACCAACATTATACATTTCTAGGAAACTTAGACTTCCTGGTAGACTTTGATTTTCTTTGGAAATATCGATTGGAATATTAGCTAATATTTTACAACATTCATAGATATTTAGTGTTTGATCAAAGTCAGCTGTAAACTCTTTCTGTTTATTGGATACAAGTTCGTTTTGGAATACTCCTGATTTTTTATCACCAATACTGATAAATGTTTTACATTCATTTGGAATATTTACTAATCTTGGACTGATTACGATTAAACTAAATCCTATATTTAATTCTAATCCACAGACATCTTTTACTAATTCGATATCACGTACCATTTTATAATCATCTGTTATGATGACATAGTATGGTTTATATTTTGTATAGTCTAGAGTGTTTAATTCTCTTTTGCCATTGTTGTCTCTATATTTTCTTGCCTGAATTTCTTGTTCTAAGACTAGAGATATTTCTTTTGCTTCGTCTAAGTTTGAAGCAAAGTAACGCGTTGTTTTATCGTTACTCCAACAATGTGGTAATACTTTTAAATAATCCCAGGTAGATTCATTTTTTTCATTAGTTAGGAGTATAATTTTTAAATCTTCATAACTGTGATAAGCTATCATTTGAAGAATTAATCCTTCGATAAATTGTTGTTTCATAGCAGCCATACCAATGATGGCCGTTACTCTGTTTTTAACAAATGAAAGTGATATTGGAACATTTTCTAAGATATGAGACTCTGCTCCTAGTTTGTATACTTCTTGTAGTAGATTGTCATCTTCTAGGGAGAAGTGTTCCTCTGGGAAACTTAAGTTTCCTTGTAATTCTGTATTTCCCATTCCTAGTCGTAAATCTAGGAAGTCTTCATTGTCAATTTCTCTTTCCCATAAATTTCTTTTTTTACTGTAGATAATTTCTTTTGTAACATTTAAAGGAACGTAATTATCAATTAAAATTTGTCTTTGTACTTTCATTTCGGTGTCGATTAATTTTCGTTTTTCATTGATGTATTCTGTATAACGATCTTGACGTAGTTTTTCTCTTTTCTTTCTTTGACGTTTCTGATAACTTTTTTGTAAAATTGGCCATAGTAACATAGTCATTAACATAGCACCAGACATAATTAAGGTTGGTAGAGCATCTGATAGATCTCTTGTGCCATCGATTACACCTGATAAAGCAGAATAACCCATCGCAACAGACATCATGGCCATAGTCATCATTGGTCCAAGGGTATAGATTAATGGAGTTTTGTCTTCTTCCTGTTTGGCAGGCGGTGGATCTATTTTTATATTTACAGGTTCAATCATAGTTTTGAATCTAGGGGCTCTAAAGAAATAGTCATCTTCTTTAAAAAATTCTATTCCTTCTTCATCTGGATTGTCCATTTCTAATTGATTTTGTACTACAGGGTACTGAACTTCAAACATATTCATGTCAAACTTTAAAAAGTTACCTATGTTATTTACTAAAATAGAGTCTTTCATGACAATAATTTTTAATCCCATGATGAAAATAATATCGCCATATTCTAATCTTTTCGTGGTGATTGCCATATTATTCACGTATGTTCCATATTTGCTATTTAAGTCTTGTGCTACCCAGTTTCCTTTACTATAAATCAATCTAGAATGCTGTTTCGATACTAAAGGATAACTGTAATGAATATGAGCTTTAGGGTCATTACCTATTACGATTTCTCCTTCTTGTTTTAGATGTAACCATTTAATATTTTCATCCATGGTTGGAGAACAATATAAAATTACATATTCATTGTCTGTATTTATTTTTAAGAAAAATAGACTATAATCTCTCAATATAGCAGAATCAATCTCTTGATCTCCTGACATAATCTTGGTTTCAAAGTCACTTTTTATTTTCCACTGTCCATTATACTCTTCTACATTTATTAAGTTTCTAACATTACCTAAGTAATCATTATCAGTAATCCAGTAATTTCCTGATACCTTGGTTGGCAAAACAAAATTATAGATTTTTGATTTTTTTATCAATCTAACAATCACTATATCACCAACCTTACTTATTCTTTTACTCTAGGATAATTATATCTTGTTTTTAAGCTTTTTACAACATTATTTTCTAACCTTTTGTTGGTGTTAAATACTTAATTTTTAAATTATGTTTTTTATTTTGTTTTCTTTTTTTAAATAATTAATAATACCTTCAGTAATTGATTTTGATATCTTTTCTTGATACTCTTTTGTCTGAAGCAATTTTCTTTCAGTTAAATTAGATAGATAACCACATTCAACAAGAACACCTGGAATAGTTGTATTACGATACATATATAAGTCTGTTGTTGTGATTCTTCGGGTTGAGTTTAAGTCCTTTTTAAACTCATTCATGATGGATTTAGCTAATAATCTATTACTTGGATTAATTTCATTATATAGAACTTCTGCACCAGATATGGAGGTATTTGGATACCAGTTGATATGGATAGAAATATATAAATCACTTTTTTTATTATGCAGTAGTAATAGTCTTCTGTATAAATCTCCTCTTTTTTTAGCTGGGTCATAAATAGATGAAAGATCTTCATCTTTTGTTCTTGTCATGTAAACAGTTGCTCCATTGGATTGTAGTTCTTTTTTTAGTACTTTTGATATCTCTAGATTAATGTCTTTTTCTAGAATTTCTCCATAGGTTGTGCCGCTGTCACGACCTCCATGACCTGGATCTACAACTATGATAGTATCGATTAATGGTAATTGCTTAGCAGATATTACTTGTAGAGATAGTACTAAGAGAAAAAAGATAATTAAAAGAGTCGTTTTATATTTGATTTTTATCACAATATCACCTATTAATTATATGATTTACACATTAATAGTTAGACTTTATTTTATTTTGATTGTATTCCGTGTAACACCATGGTATACTTAGGGTGTCGAGCTTATATATATTGAGAAGATTTTATATCTTAATCTGGATTAATTCTTTTTATACTATATTTAACGATGGTGAGTGTATGGTATTGAAAATAATTTATCTAGATTTTTTATTTTGTCTCTAGTTATATGCCTATTCATCGTTTGAAGCTTAGAATACATTATATTGGTGAGATATAATGTTTGATTTTTTTAATGAACTCTCTCCTGTTTTACAAGCTCTCATTGCCACTATTTTTACCTGGGGTGTTACGATGCTTGGTGCATCTATCGTCTTTTTCTTTAAAGAAGTAAAAAAAGGAATTATGGATGCTTTGTTGGGATTTTCTGCTGGTGTAATGATTGCAGCTTCTTTTTGGTCTTTACTTAGTCCTGCTATCGATATGGCTAATAGTATGAAAATGATTTCTTGGCTTGTTGTCTTTTTAGGTTTCTTTAGTGGAGGACTATTACTATTTTTGGGAGATAAGTTATATGATTTTTTACAAAATCGTAATAAAAAGAGAATAACTGCTTCTAAATCTTCTAAGATTAAACGTTGTTTGATGTTGGTTTTTTCTATCACCTTACATAATATTCCTGAGGGATTAGTCGTGGGTGTAGCATTTGGTTCCCTTGCTTATAGTTTAGAAGGTTCTACTCTAGCATCTAGTTTAACATTAGCATTGGGGATTGGTCTTCAGAACTTTCCTGAAGGTAGTGCTGTTAGTCTTCCTTTGCGTCGAGAGGGAATGTCTAGAAAAAAAGCTTTTTTCTATGGTCAATTAAGTGGTGTTGTAGAACCTATCGCAGCTGTCGTGGGAGCTATATTAGTTTTACATATTCAGTCATTACTTCCCTTCTTACTTGCTTTTGCGGCAGGAGCGATGATTTATGTTGTAGTGGAAGAATTAATACCGGAGAGTCAATCTAATCAAAAGAAGGATTTAATGGCACTCTTTACTTTGATTGGATTTTCTGTAATGATGATTTTAGATGTTGCATTAGGATGAAAAAACTATTTCTGTGTTTTGCAGAAATAGTTTTATTTTAGGTATACTTGTTCTCCTTCTTTTAAGTAAATGCCATATAAATCTGTCTTGGTACAAGTGTATATTAATCTAAGTTTTGCTTCTTCTGTAATTGCTTCATTATCAGTCTCTTCCTCAGGTGGAGTATTTGGTGCTTCTGTTGATGGCGATTCAATTATTTCTTCATCACTTGGTGCATTAATTATATCAATTGGTATCTCCATAAAATTATAGCCATGGTTATCTATTACGTTTGTATTGTTTAGCCATAGACATTCTTCTGGTCTTTTAGCATTGATAATATTATAATAACCTGCCTCATTTTGTTGCCATCCTGGTTCTATATATTTTCCTTTAGCGCATTCTATATGACAATGATTTCCTGTTGCGTTTCCTGCTGTTCCTTCTTGATAGAATGCTTCATTTTGTTTTATCTTCTTTCCAACATATAAATCACTTATATCATTGTCATGAGCAAATAGAACTGTCATATAGTCAATAGTTCCATCCGGATATTCTACTGGATTTTCACTTTCTAACCATACTTCATTAGCGTCTTGAGTATAAATCTTTTTTATTGTTCCTGTAAATGGAGCGTAAACATTTTCTATATTTGTGTTTTTACCCGCATCATCTATTGCATAACTATCTATGTGAGTTCCTTCTTCGTAACCTTGTGTAATTCTCATGTTTTTTAAAGGATAGATTGCCTTTTCCATTACGTATCTTCCTCCTCTTCATTAATAATATTATCTTTTGAAATAGTCACAGTATTTTTGTTGATTAGTTCTGTATGAGATGCTAGTTTTCCTTCTAGAGATTTATATATAGTATCAGCTCCGATAAACGAAAAAAATCCTACCCATAAACTCGTAGGTAGTGTAATATTAGTGAAAGTATAACAAAAGATTACACCAATTAGCATATTAATACAGAAAGAATATAAACATAAGTAATTACTAGTTTTAAAACAACACTTTGTTTTTTGTACTACAGCGCATGTAATAGCACTTAAGGCGATGGCAATTACTAGTAGTTGTTGGAGATATTGTAGATTTAACATATTAATCACCTGATGTATTATATGCATATTTTTCTTTTGGGACACAAAAAAAGCATCTTTTGATGCTTTTGGAAACAGTATTTTGATTAACGCTTACTAAATTGAGGTGCACGACGTGCTTTCTTCAATCCTGGTTTCTTACGTTCTTTCTTACGTGGATCTCTTGTAATGAATCCTGCAGCTTTTAAGATTTTTCTGTAACTATTTTCAGAATCAGCTGGAGTTGTTGAATCATACTCTAATAATGCTTTTGTAATACCATGACGGATAGCTCCTGTTTGTCCAGTGTATCCTCCACCTTTTACTTTTGCATCTACGTCAAACATTTCTTTTGTATTTGTTAATTCTAATGGTTGACTTAAATCCATTACGCAGATTTTTGATGGGAAATATTCTTCTACATCTCTTCCGTTAACAGTAATTTTTCCAGTTCCTGGAGTTAAAGTAACTTTAGCAATACTAGTCTTTCTATGACCAGTTCCATAATAACTATTTTTCTTTTCTTTTGCCATAACTTAAACCTCCTATTTCATTTCAAGCACTTCTGGCTTTTGTGCCTCATGTTTGTGCTCGCTTCCTGTATATACGTGTAATTTCTTATACATTTGTCTACCTAATCTGTTATGTGGTAGCATTCCTTTTACTGCTCTTTCTACCATTTCAACTGGATATCTTTCGATCATTTCTTTTGCTGTTCTTTCTCTTAATCCACCTAAATATTGTGAATGGTTGTAGTAAATCTTATCGTTTAATTTGTTTCCTGTTAACTTAACTTTTTCTGCGTTGATAATAATAATGTTATCTCCACAATCAATATGTGGTGTGTATGTTGGTTTGTGTTTTCCGCGTAAGTAAGTTGCGGCAAGTGATGCTACTCTACCTAATGGTTTACCTTCAGCATCAATTACATACCATTTACGTTCAACTGTTTCTTTCTTTTGCATATAGCTTTTCATAAATTTTCTCTCCTTTACCTTCAATTAGGTTTTCCCAGGACCTAATTAACGTGGGGATATTTCGAATGTACCAGTTATGATTATACTAAAAAAAGTATTAAAAATCAATACTTTTTTCATTTTTATTATCTGTGTTTTTGATAAACTTTTACTTCTGTTATCTTTGCTTGATAGTCATCGTTACCAAACATTATCTCTGAAAGTTGTGTTGGAATTTCTGTTGAGTATAATGTATCAGAATTTTGAGTAGTATTATTCATTGCTATTGTTTGTAATTTTTTGTCTACTTCGTTAACTAACATTTGTCTGTTTTCATCTGGTAAATTATTTACAACATCTTTTATATCTCTAAGTATTGTTGCATTTAACATTTGTTCATATGTTAAAAGACCATTTAAATGTGCTACTAAAAATGATGTTGATAGTGATGTTGATGCAGCTGTAGAACTAACCGAACCAGGATCAAAAACTCCATCTTCCTTTTTTATATTTTTATATACCATGAATCCTGTTGTTGTTCCTGATGCTAGTAAAGATATTGTACCTTGACTGTTTGTTCCTGTTAAAACTGAACTTGTAAAATCTGTTATTGCCATTATTAATCTCCTCCTTATTTTTTCATTAATATAATATTATTATTTTGCTCTTGATATTTTTTATTTTCTTGTGGCATTATCATTTCTTCTAATGCTTTATCTTGTTGATTAGCTTCATCTAAATATTCTACTTTTATCGTTGGATATTTTATTTCGGTTCCTGTTAATAGTAGTTCTCTTAGTTGCTTTAGTTCCTGTTCTGTTGTAGCGTGCTCAATTAATTCTTTAAATTTATTTAGATTATCTTCTTCTATATTATCTTTTTCTATATCCTCTATAGTTTTATTTGAGTCTATTTCTTGTACTTGTTCTTTAATATCTTGTATTTCTTTTCCTTTTTGCTTTTGTAGTAAAGGAAGAAGTTCTTCATAATCTTTGTTAAGTTGCTCAATTTTTTTAACATTAACTTTTACTATAGCATCTTTACTTTTTTTCATTCTTGATAAGTTGTAATCTTGAATATTAATACACTGTAAATTTTTTATAGCGGCTGGCACTTGGTAAGCTGTAATTAATGGAATTAGAGCTTGTATGAGTCCTTGTTGTAGCGATGGGGTTACCATACTTAATCCAAGACCAGCAATAAATATGATACCATTTCTTTTTAGAGCATCTTGATGAATTCTTTTGTTGTTTTCTAAATAAAATGGGAAGTTTTCTTCACGTTTATCCACCCCGGGAAAATAGTTGGCACTTTTTTCATCATGCATTTGAACTCTTGTTAAATTTTTAGCTCGTTTACTATTTTCTATTATTGCAATTTTTTCTTCATCAGTTTTGGCTGTTTTTAAATTTTGTCTCATTTGATAATCTGTAAGTTTATCTAGTAATCTGATTGATTTTTTTTCACCTATACATTTTTTAAGGAACTTAAATTTTAGTTCATCAAACTTTATTACTACTTTTTGAAATTTCTTGGCACCTAACTTGGCATGTAATTCTGATTTATCCTTGTATATCTTGGCTGTTTTTCTTTTCTTTTCTTTGTTAGTTAGATTCTTTTTATTAATCTCTGCTTCAATTTTTTCTGGATGGAATAATAGATTATAATTATATTTCACATTTGATAAAATATTATTTTTCTCCTCCATCAGAATCCCCCTCTTACTCAATTGATTGTGCATATTATACCATAAATCGAACAAATTGTCAAATTTTACACTTTCAACGATTGTGTATAATGGTTTCGGGATTGCATACAAAAAGAGAAATCTCTGATAGAACGTAAGTGTCTAAAAATACATCGAAAGGAGATTTCTCTTATGAAGATTATACTACATAATTATGAAAATTTAATCAATAATTTAATCAAAAAAAACTTATCTAAAAGAATTGAGCTTGCCCTTTCCCA
>CALVSH010000015.1 GCA_944358945.1 uncultured Bacilli bacterium | reverse complement strand
AAGAAAGTTATTTATATTATTAGAGTCTGGTAGAGTAGATCGACTTGCTAAAAAAATAGTTCGTGAAATAGAACATAAAAAAACGAAGAAATGTCTTCGTGTACCTTTTATACAAGGTTTGTTTTTAAAAATATATTTTTTGTTTTTCTGTTAAGGTTGAGAGAAAACTTGGAAAAAAATTGAAAAAACGTATTGTCAAAATAAGTTTATTGTGGTACTATTATATTGCTTACGTTTTATGGCGAGATAGCTCAGTTGGCTAGAGCGTCGCGTTCATACCGCGAATGTCGGGGGTTCGAATCCCTCTCTCGCTACCATATGATAGTTACTCAAGTTTTGAGTTTTGATATATGACTAATTCAGTGATGGATTAGTTTTTTTATATATAAAAAATTGGTGAATTATTTGTTTGTGTTGGTGTGGGTGTTGGAGTAGGTATAGGTGTAGGTGTAGATTGTTCTGGTTGTACTATGTTTTGAGTCGGAGTATCATCTGATTTTAGAGAGTCAGCTATCCTAAATATTGTTTTAGCATTTGATACAATTGGTTTTATTTGATAGACAACTGGTATGGCTTGGTTGATTACACCTAATGTTTTTTGAGTACCATCTAATAGAGTTGACCAATTAATAGATTTTATGGCACTTATACCTTTTGTTAATAAACTTGTTTTTGGTATTTGACTTATCATATAAGGATTTGGATACATAATATCACCTCTCATTTTAATATATGTCAAGAGGTAAGAAAAGTTAAAATATTTATTCTCAAAAAAAATTTGTTATGTTATACTTAATAGAGAATAAGGGGTTACTTATGGGTGGCTTTCGATGAAGGGAGAGGTTATTTATGAATCAAAGTGGTATGAATTCTAATATGAATACTAATATGGGTTCCAATGAAAATATGAATTCAAATAATAATCTAAATAGTTCTACTCTTGTAAAAGTTACTGATGATTCGAAGAAAAAAGCTAAGCCTGCTAAGGAAAAAAAATCTTTTTTTTCCAAAAAGAAGAAGGAAGATAAAAAAGCTGCTACATTGGCACCATCTCCTACTGATGGACTTCCAACACCAGGTATACAAAAAAGACAAGAGAATGTACCTGAAAGACCTTTGATTAAGTATCGTTATGTTGTTATTAATGCGATGGGGAAAAAGGAAAAAGGTACGTTTGAAGCGGAAAGTGAGACTGAGGTTCGTAGTTTTTTAACTTCTCAAGATTATGAGGTTGTTTCTATTACCGTTCGTCCTGCTTATGATATAGATATAAACGATCATGCTAAGATGAAAGTTTCTGATTTGTCTTTCGCTTTAACACAGTTATCTACTTATATTAAGTCTGGTATTCCTTTGGTTGATGCTGTTAAAATCTTGGCTAAACAAGCTGCAAAACCTGCAAGTAAGAAAGCTTTTCAACGATTGGTTTATGAACTTTTGAAAGGTGAAAATTTGTCAACAGCAATGGAAAAACAAGAAAAAGTTTTTCCTAAGTTATTGATTAATATGGTTAAGACTGCAGAAATGACAGGAGATTTACCTTCTATATTAGATGATATGGCGGATTATTATACTTCGATGGAGAGAACTCGTAAACAGATGGTTAGTGCGATGACTTATCCATGTGTTGTTTTATGTATTGCTTTTGTAGTACTTATCTTTATGCTTACTTACTTAGTACCACAATTTGCTACTATGTTTGAGAGTAATGACGCAAAACTTCCAGCTTTGACTTTAGCAATTCTAGCTGCTAGTGATTTTATTAAAAATAATTATATTGTCTTAATTATTGCACTTGTTTTTGGAATTGGAGCTTTTATTGTTGCCTATAAAAAGTCTCAAAAGTTTAGGACAGGTATTCAGGTTACTTTGATGCATATTCCTGTTATTAAGAGTATTATTATATATAACGAGGTTGCTAATTTTACGAAGACATTTGCTTCTTTGTTAAATCACGGAGTTTTTATTACAGATAGTATGGAGATTTTATCTAAAATAACAAATAATGAAATTTATAAGAGAATTATTGATAAAACACTACATAATCTTGGTAAGGGAGATTCTATTTCTGAGTCCTTTAGAGGTGAATGGGCCTTTCCAGTTGTTGCTTATGAGATGTTAGTTACAGGAGAATCTACCGGACAACTTGGTCTAATGATGGAGAAGGTTGCTGATCACTTTCAGGCTATGCATAAATCGGTTATTGATCAATTAAAAAGCTTGATGGAACCAGTTATGATTTGTGCCTTAGCTGTTGTAGTTGGTATTATTTTGTTATCTATTGTACAACCAATGTTCTCTATTTATGGACAAATAAAATAAGAAGGAGGATAATTATGGATATTATATATTTGATTATCTTTTTTCTTTTGGGCTGTGTTTTCGGTGGTGTTTATACTGTTTTAGGAAATCGCTTGGCTGTTAATGATTATCTTTTTTTTCCATATCGTTGTGATAATTGTGGTCATAAACTTTCTTTTTTAGAATCAGTTCCTATCATTTCTTATTTATTTTTAAAGGGGAAGTGTTCTTCTTGTCATAAAAAAATAGATAGTATGGAAATTTTGATGGAAATATTTACGGGTATTTTATTTAGTGTTGCTTTTTATAGTTTTGGATTTTCTTATGAATTATTAATTGCACTGGGTATTGTATCTTTACTTATTATTGTGACAGTAAGTGATTTAAATTATTTAATTATTCCTGATGAAGTATTAGTGTTTTTTATCTTGTATTTTATTATTGTACAATTCTTTTCTTTAGGGATTGTTGATACTTGTTATCATATATTAACTGGTGTGTTTTTGTTTTTGTTGATGTACTTTATTATGTGGCTGGGTGAGAAGATATTAAAAAAAGAAAGTTTAGGTGGGGGAGATGTTAAGATGATGTTCTTGTTTGGACTAGTCTTAGATCCTTTGCTTGGTACTGTAACAATTTTTTTAGGTAGTTTTTTAGCGTTGCCAATGTCTTTATTTTTACTTTATAGAAATAATGAAAAAATGATTCCATTTGGACCATTTTTGTTGTTGGCATTTACGTTTATATATTTTACTAAGTTAACACCGGAAATATTAGTTTCGTGGTTTGAATTTTAGGAGAGATTTTTTTCTTTCTTTTTTTTTGATATTGGTGTACGATAGGAGGAGGTGGTAGTATGAAGAAAGTTAAAACAATTTTACCGGCAGATACTTATACAGTTATTAATAAAACGATTCTTCATGATGAGGATAGAAAACTTGTTAGTATGTTGTATCAGCCTATCATTGGTTATACCGCAGCATCTTTATATTTTACTTTATTGGATGATTTGGATCGAAGTGAAGTTATGAGTGGTGATCTTACGCATCATCATCTAATGGCTACTATGCAGTTGAGATTAGATGATATTGTTGTTGCGAGAGAGAAACTAGAGGCTTGCGGATTGTTAAAGACTTATTTTAAGGCAGGCAATATTAATCAGTATGTTTATTTGATTTATTCTCCTATGTCTAGTTATGATTTTTTTCATCATCCTATTTTAAATGTAGTTTTATATAATAATCTTGGTAAGAAAGAATATGAGAGAATCGTTAATTATTTTAAGATTCCCCGTATTAATTTGAGTGACTATCTTGATGTTACTTCTCGTTTTGATGAAGTGTTTACTTCTACTCATGGTAATGTATTAGAAGTTAGTGAAGAGATAAAAAAGAGGAATGTTAATCGTCCTTTACTTGATAAAGAGATTGATTTTAATATGTTAATTTCTAGTATTCCTGCCAGTATGGTTCATGAGAGGTGTTTTACTAAAGATGTTAAGGAATTGATTAATTCTTTAAGCTTTACTTATCAGTTGGATACTTTAGCGATGCAAGGTTTAGTTAGAGATTCTTTAAATGAGAAAGGATTGATTGATAAGACGTTACTTCGTAAAAGTTGTCGGGAGTATTATCAGTTTGAGCATGCCGGAGATTTACCTACTGTTATTTATAATAAACAACCAGATTTTTTAAAGAAACCAGCTGGTGATCATTCAAAATGGGCTAAAATGGTTTATGCTTTTGAAAATTTGACCCCTTACCAGTTTTTGAAGGCTAAGTATAAAGGTGCAGAGCCTACGGATAGGGATAAGAGATTAATTGAAAATTTATTAATTGATCAAAAATTAAATCCTGGTGTTGTGAATGTTTTGATTGCTTATGTGTTGAAAATTAATAATGAGCAATTAAAGAAGAGTTATGTAGAGACGATTGCTGGTCAGTGGAAGAGGTTAAATATTGAGACAGTAGAAGATGCGATGAGAATTGCGGAAAAAGAGCATAAAAAGATGAAGAAGATGTTGTCAAAAAATAAGACTAATAAGACAAAAAGTAGTAGTAAACCTAAACAGGAGACAAAACTTCCTGCTTGGTTTGATCAAGAATTAGAAAACGAGAAAACTACACCAGAGGAAGAGGAAGAAATATCACAGATTTTAAAGGAACTGGTTTAGTTTCTTTTTTTTGACGGATGCAAATTTGCTTTTTTTATTAAAATGTGCTATACTTTGGGGGTCGTTTTCTTCTATGTCAATTGACATATTAGTAAATGCATAACAACTTGAACTCTATATGGTTTTATGTTATCATGGTAGGGTAAGATTTTGCATAAAATATATGGGATATAGAAAAGGATGTTTATATGAATAATTATATGGATGAAGAATTCGAAAGTATTGTAAGTCCGATTCTTGAAATAGAAGATTTTAAACGTTTAAAGAATATTAGTCATCATGGAATTACGAGATATGATCACTCTTTAAGAGTTGCTTATATGTCGTATAAAGTGACAAAGGCATTAAAATTGGATTATAAAGAAGTAACTGAGGCTGCCTTGGTTCATGACTTTTTCTTAGATGAAGTGGATCATGAGAATGGTGTTGAAAGATTGAGACATCATCCAGAGTATGCTGTAATGAATGCTTCTAAATATATGGATTTAACGGATAAACAAGAAGATATTATACGTACACATATGTTTCCAGTTACTTTTACTCCTCCTAGATATTTGGAGAGTTGGATTGTTGATTTTGTTGATGATATTGCTGCTTTTTATGAAAAGGGATATTCTGTTCATCAACAAGCTCGTACGGCTATGTTCTTGTTTATGTTTATTGTAGTTAATTTTGTTAAGATGAGATAGAGTTTTGTCTATCTCTTTTTTTGACTTTTTTTTGTGTATAATATGCAGTACGAGGGAGAAAAGAATATGAGATATGAAAATTTAAATGACGGAAGAAAAAAATTATGGATTTAATAAAGAATAAGATTGAAGAGGCAAAATCAGAAAATGGTGAGTTAGATAATAATGCAATTCCATCAAGTACTAAGCATATTGCTTATTTGTTTTCTGAAATTAGTAAATGTGATTATGATACTTTAAAGTATTTAGATTTAAGTAACTTTGATTTTAGTGTTCTAAATGAAAAAGACTTAGGTGATGGAATGAAGCAAAAAATTGTTTCTATGATGCAAGAAGATAGTCTTAACGATGAAAAAAAGTATCCTAATTTGTATCTAGATTGGGATGTTTCTGTAGCTATGATGCCGGAGTTATTGAAAAGTGATGTTGATTTTTATCCTTATGTAGATGTAAACGAGACGTTTACAGAGAGAGTTTTACTTAATATTTTAACATTGTTAAAGAAAACAAAGATAGTTTAAAAGAAGGAGAAAGAATACAATTTAATTCTGCGGTTTTAAATCATCTTGTTACAGAATTTACAGATAATTATTTTAATCTATCACGAGAAGATAGATCTATGCTTAGATATATTGATTTAAGTGAGGTATGCTTTGATAATCGAAAAGTTAGTGAACGTGATTACTCAAATTGTAATGCAAAAACTGATCCTCAAAAAGTTAAGAATAAAAATTTATATAGAACTAATTTAAAGAATGTTGATATGCATTTATATGATTTTACTGATGTTGAAGTTGAGAGAGCAAATTTAGAAGGAACAGGAGTTAATATTGATCCTCAAAGAGTTAAAAATAAAAGTTTGTATAATACAAATTTAGCTGGTTTAAATTTAAGTGATAAAGAGTTTGAGGGTGTTGGAGTCGTTGCTGCAAATTTGGAAGGAACAGGTGCTAATATTGATCCTCAAACTGTTTTTGCTAAAGACTTGCGTTTAACTAGATTAAAAGGATTAAATTTACGTGATAAAGATTTTACCGGTGTTAGAATTGATGGAGCAAACTTGGAAGGAACAGGAGCTAAAATTAATCCTCAAACTGTAATTTGGTATGATGAAACTAATACAAATTTAGTTGGTACGGTTATTTTAAATCTTGATTTTCCATGCATATATAAGAATACTAAATTTAATGATACACTAGTTCCATCTGATGAGATAGATAAGTTATGTAATGAAGTTGCTGCTATAAAGGTATATAAGAAAAATAATAAATAAATAATTAATATACATGATGATAAGGGGATAGAATGATCTATCTCTTTTTTTGACTTAATTTCTGTTTTTTTTGTATTATAGATGTGGGAGGGAATATTATATGGATTATGAAAATCTAAAAGAAAGAACGAAAGAAATTATGGGGTTGATAAAAGAGGGGATTGAAAAAGTCAAGGCAGAAAATGGTGAATTAAGCGAAAATGCAATTTCATTAAATGATGAAACACTTGCTTATTTGTTTTCTGAAATTAATATGTGTGATTATGATACTTTAAAATATTTAGATTTAAGTAATTTTGATTTTAAATTATTAAATAAAAATAATTTAGGAGATGGAATGAAGCAAAAAATTGTTTCTATGATGCGAGAAGATAGTCTAAATAATGAAAAGAAGTATTCCAATTTGTATTTAAGTGAAGATTTTGCTTTTTCTATGATGCCAGAATTATTAGAAGGTAGAGTTGATTTTTTTTCTTACTTGGAAAAAGATACTTGTGTTACTCGAGAGTTTTTCAATGATGTTCTTTGGCATGTGTTTCAAATTGTTGGTGCAAAAAGACCTTTATTAAAAGAAGGGGAAAGAATACAATTTAATTCTTCTGTTTTAAATAGATTATTTGATGAAATCGGATATTTTTATTTTAAAATTCTACCAAGTGAAGATAAATATTTGTTTAGATATATTGATTTGAGTGAGGTGTGTTTTGATAATCGAGATGTTAGGGAGTTTGATTTTTCAAATTGTAATGTAGTAATCGATCCTCAAAAGGTTAGAGATAGAGATTTATATGGAACTAATTTGGAAAACGTTGATATGAGTTTGTATGATTTTACTGATGTAGATGTTCGTGCTGCTAACTTAAAGGGAACAAAAGCTCATGTTGATCCTCAAAAGGTTTATGATAAAAGCTTAGAAAATACTATTTTAGAGGGCCTTGATATGAGTGAGTATGACTTTACTTATGTAAGTATTTGTGGAACTAACTTAAAGGGAACAAAAGCTCATGTTGATCCTCAGACTGTTATTGATATGGATATAAGTTATGCTAATTTAATTGGTACGGTTCTTCTAAATCATGATTATACTGATGTAGAAATGGATGGTACTATTTTTGATGATGGTCAGAGTGTTTTAGATGATATAAATAAAGTATTTAATAAGTTGAATGTAAAGAAGTAAAAAAAATTAATAATTAATTGTTGAATAAGGGTGGATTTTTATCTATCCCTTTTTTTTCTTAAATTTTTATGATATAATTTTGCAAGAAAGAAGTGATAGTATGGAAAAAACATTTATATTTGGACATAAAAAACCTGATTCTGATTCTGTAATGTCTGCTATTGGTCTTTCTTATTTAAAAAATCAGTTAGGAGAAAATACAGAGCCAAGGATATTAGGAAATGTCAACAAAGAGACGAAGTATGCTCTTGATTATTTTGGTCTTAAGGAGCCTTTATATCTTAATGATGTAAAATTACAAATTAAAGATGTTAATTATCATAAGGGATTTTTTATTCATGATACAGATTCTATTTATGATGGATATCAGAAAATGCTAAAAGAAGGCGTTACTGGTATGCCAGTTGTAAAAGAAAGAGATGATTTTTTAGGTCTTATTACGATTAAAGATTTATCTCATATGGTTGTTAATGCTAATTATGAGGAGTTATATACTTCTTATCAAAATATTATGAAAGTATTAAAGGGAGAAGAAATTTTAAAATTTGATCCAGAAATTGTTGGTAAAATTTTAGTTGCGGCTTATCGTAGTACAACTTTAATCAATAATGTTCCTTTAACAAATCGTGATGTTTTAATTGTGGGAGATCGTCATAGTATTATTGAATATGCGATTGAGTCTGGTGTTAAGTTAGTTATCTTATCAGGAGATGCCGAGATAAAAGAAAAACATATTGAATTAGCTCGCAAGAAGAAAGTTAATATTATTCGTACTCCGTATGATTCTTATCATATTACTAGATTACTTCCTCTTACTAATTATATTAAGATGATGATACGTAGTTATAATCCTACTAAATTTGAGGAAAATGAGTATGTTGATACAGTACTTGATATAAATAATAAGTTAAAACATACTAATTATCCTATTGTAGATAAGAAAAATCGTTGTTTAGGATTACTTAGAATTACAGATTTAAATGAGAAAAGTCCTAAGAATGTTATTTTAGTTGATCATAATGAAAAATTACAAAGTGTGGAAGGATTAGAAGAAGCTAATATCTTAGAGATTTTTGATCATCATAACCTTGGTAGTATTACTACAAGTTCACCAATTAATTTCCGTAATATGGCCGTTGGTTCTACTTGTACGATTGTTACGATTTTATATCATGAAAGAGGAGTAGAAATTCCTAAAGAAATCGCTGGTGCTTTACTTTCTGGAATTTTATCTGATACTTTGATATTAAAGAGTCCTACTGCAACAGAACGTGATGTAGAAGCGGTAGAAGAACTTGCTCGTATTGCTGGAGTTGATTATCAAGAATATGGTATGGATATGTTAAAAGCTGGTACTTCTTTAGAAGGAATGAGTAAAGAAGATGTGTTATATAATGACTTTAAACTATATACTGTTAATGAGAAAACTTTTGCAGTTGGACAGTTCTTTACCATGAATTTTGAAGAGATGGAGAAGGAATTGGATGATTACATTCATACTTTAGATGAGGTTGCAGAAGCGAATCATTATGATTTCTTGGCATTATATGTTACAGATATTATTAAGAATGGTAGTTATGTTATCTTTAATACCAAGGGACAAGAAGTGGTTAATCTTATTTATGAGAAAGAGGATATTCCTGAAGGATATTTTGTAGAGAATTGTGTTTCTCGTAAGAAACATGTTGTACCACTTATTATGGAAATATTTGAGAATTAGTAAGGGAGATGGCTATGGAGATTTTTGAGATTTTAATATTAGGATTTATTCAGGGGATTGCGGAATTTTTACCAATTTCATCTTCTGCTCATTTAATTATCTTTAGAGATATTTTTGGAATTGGGGCAGGGATGAGTGCTAATATGGAGCTTACTTTTGATATTGCGCTTCATTTTGGTACGTTACTTGCGATTGGCGTGTTTTTCTTCTGGGATTTCATTCATATGATTCAAAAAGGATTTACAAAGGGTGTTCATGATGATGATGGAAAGATTCTTTGGTATTTAGTTGCTGCTACTATTCCGGCAGCCATTGTTGGAGTTTTATTTGAAGATCCAATTGAGAAAGTAATACGTTCTAATTATGTAGTGATAGCTTTAGCACTTGCTTTCATGGGTATTGTTATCTATTTAGCTGATAAATATAGTAAAGAAACTAAAACAGTGAAGCAAATGAGTTTGAAGGATGCTATTATTATTGGATGTAGTCAAGTGTTTGCTTTAATTCCTGGTTTTTCTCGTAGTGGAACTACGATTGCCGCTGGTAGAATATTAGGACTAGATCGTGAAAGTGCAGCGAAGTTTTCTTTCTTCTTAAGTGCTCCTGTAGTACTTGGTGCTGTTTGTTTACAATTAATTAAAGGAAGTGCTTGGAGTGTTATTGTAGCTAATCTTGGAACCTTTGTTTTAGGTATTTTAGTATCTTTTATTATTGGTCTTTTATGTATAAAATATTTGCTTAAGTATTTACAAAAACATAATTTTAAGATATTTATGGTATATAGGGTGGTTTTGGCAATTGTCGTTTTAGTTTATATTTTTATAAGATAGGTGGATAGAATGAGCGTAGAAATTATTGGATTAGTAATCACATTTTTACTAGGGGTATTCGTTTTGATTGGGGCGATGGTTGCATTACTTGCAAAAAGGAAAGGTCAAATTATTGATTTTTCTTTGGGACTTGCTTTTAGTGTTATCGTTATGTTGATTATTTTAGATTTAATTCCAGAGATAATTGAACATTTAGGGCTTCGCTATATTTGGTTATTTATTTTATTTGTTGCATTTGGCTATGGCTTGTTACGTCTTTTAGATCAATTTATTCCAGATCATCATGATCATGGAAAGATGACGAAGGATGAGGCAAATCATAACTTGGCACACATTGGTGTAATTTCTTCTATAGCATTAATTATTCATAATGTAGTAGAGGGGATGGCAGTTTATTCTACCGTATTAAGTGATGTTAGTACTGGTTTAATGTTAGCTATTGGAATTGGTTTTCATAATTTACCTTTGGGAATGGTTATTGCAACTACGTTTTATCAAGGTGGAGAAAAAAACTCTAAGAATTGGTTATTAATAGGAGGAGTTGCGTTATCTACTTTACTTGGTGGTTTTCTATCATTCTTATTTAGTAATCAAGTGATACCAGATTGGTTAGTTGGTAGTTTATTATCTCTTACTTTAGGAATGTTAATCTTTATTTTATTTTCTGAGTTATGGGTTAGAATTCGTAAGAGTAAATATTCTACAGAAAGAAATTATGGTATTTTATTAGGTATTTTAATTATGGTACTTTCACTTATTATTTAGAGGTTGGTTTATGTTATATAATTTATCTTTTTGGTTTATTTTGTTTATATTGTATTCTATTTTGGGATATATTGTAGAAATTATTAGTGTTTCGATAAAATCTAAAAAAATTGTTTTTAACCGAGGATTCTTAATAGGACCTTACTTACCGATTTATGGAGTGGGCTGTCTTATTATGGTTGTTTTTTTAGCTAGATATCGTGATGATTTGCTGGTCTTATTTATCATGAGTGCTTTTTATTGTAGTGTATTAGAATATGTTACTAGTTTGTTGATGGAGAAAATATTTAAATTACGTTGGTGGGATTATTCACAAATGAAGTTTAATTTGAATGGACGTATTTGTTTATTTAACTCTGTTTCATTTGGACTAGGTGGTATCTTGGTTGTAAGAGTTATTCATCCTTTTTTAGCTTGGCTTGTCTATTTACCATCTAGTACGATAACTATCTGGGTAGCTAGTATTCTATTTGTTATTTTTATGTTGGATGTTGTAGAATCTTCTTATATTACTACGAGATTAAGAATTAATTTTAATAAATATGTACATGTTGATGCAACAGCTAAGATAAAGAAAGAAGTTCAAAATGCAATTCGTAAGAATACCTTACTTACTTCTAGATTGTTAAGGGCTTTTCCTACCGCTTCGTATGAAGCAAATAAGAAGTTTAAAGAATTCTTGGAATTGTTTGATGTTACAAAAAGAGAAGTTAGGATACAAAAGTTAAAAGCAAAGATTAAAGAAGAAAAAAAGAAGAAGGGCATTCTTAAATAGGATGTCTTTTATTATTTTCTAAATTTTGGTATACTCTTTTTAGGAGGATGTTATGAAATATAAGAAAGATATTAATAAAAATATATTTAGAGGTTATGATATTAGAGGAATTTATCCTAGTGAAATAGATGAAGATACTGCGTATACGATTGGACTTGGATTTGGTAGTTATATACGTGATTTAGGTAAGAATACTTGTATCGTGGGTCATGATAATCGTCTTAGTAGTCCTAGGCTATATGAAGCTTTGACTAAGGGAATTTTAGAGACTGGTGTTGATATTATTTCTTTGGGACTTTGTACTACACCAATGTATTATTATGCTTGTATTAAACTAAAAATTTATAGTGGTATTATGGTTACGGCTAGTCATAATCCTAAAGATGATAATGGTTTTAAATTTGCTTTTGATGAAAGTGGTAATTGTAAAGGGCAAGAAATACAGGATTTTCTAGCTTATATTTTGCGTGGAGAGTTTCAAAGAGGAGAAGGAAAATTATCTATTTATCATATAGAAGATGATTATTTAGAGTTGTTCCGAACACATTTAATTTTTGGACCACGTCGTGTTAAGGTTGTAATTGATCCAGGAAATGGTACTACTAGTATTATTGCGAAAAAGTTATACGAGATGTTTCCTATGGATTTAGTTGTGATTAATGGAGAAAGTGATGGAACTTTTCCTAATCATCATCCAGATCCTTGTGTTGAGGAAAACCTTAGTCAGTTGAAGAAGAAAGTATTAGAAGTGAATGCGGATGTAGGTCTTTCTTTTGATGGAGATGGCGATCGTATGGGGATGGTTACTAATTCTGCTAGATTTTTACCAACGGATTTATATATGATATTAATGATTCGTGATATGATTGATAAAGTTGATAAAAAAGAATTTTTGTATGATGTTAAGTGTTCTAAGGCATTATCTGATGAAATCACTCGTTTAGGTGGTAAGGGAATCTGTTATCGTACTGGTAATTCTTATACAAAAGCTAAAGTTAGAGATGAGGATTTACCATTTGGTGGAGAATTATCTGGTCATGTTTATTTTAGAGATCGCTGGTTAGGTTTTGATTCAGGACTTTATGCTGGTCTTCGTATGGTTGAGTTATTGTCTAGATGTGATAAGTCGGTTGATGAACTTACGAAGGGTATTCCGGTTTATTATTCTACTTCTGAACTTAAATTTTCGGCGAGTGATGATGTGAAATTTTCTATCGTTGATAAAATAGGAGAGTATGCAGATAGTAAAGGTTACCAACATTTAGATATCGATGGTGTGAAAGTATTATTTGATGATGGTTGGGCACTTGTGCGTGCTAGTAATACAGGACCTAATATTACAGCTAGGTTTGAAGCAAATACCAAGGAGAGGTTAGAAGATTTACAAAAAGAATTTATTGGTGTTTTAGAAAAATATTTAAAAGAAGAATAAAGTTAAATTGGCATTTTTAGATTATTCATACTATTAATGTTTTGAAGGAGAAATATTATGGAGAATATTGAGGCATGTCATTTTCTGTTAAACAATTTATATTGTAGATGTGAAAAGTTGTATGAAATTGTAAAAAAAGAATATAAATGTGTTGAGATGAAATCCTATTTTGGTCATTATATTAGAATTTATGGACAATATAAGTATCAAAAATATTATATGCCTGTAATTTCTATTATCATTAAAGGTGATATTTGTTTTAATTTGGATGGTGTTAGTTTGGAATTTTTCTTGGCTAAAGATGTTTTCCTTGAAACATGTTGTTTTGATAAATTGTTTTCTTTGCCATATTCTGTTGAAATATATGATAAAAAAAATTCTACGATTGATTTTTATAAAAAAGGGATGTCTGAGAATGATTTTGTTAAAAAATTAAGGATATGCAATTGTGATGAGATTGGAATTACTATAAATTGTCAGAGCCTTAGTGATGACGATGTGATTTCTTTTTTCAATGAAGTAAGTTTGATACTAGGTCTTAAATAGTGTCTTGTTAATTGATAATTGTCATAGTTTGAAAAATAAAAAATTTAGCTGGTAGAAAGATGAAATAATAAGAATAGTACTAATGTTTCAAGTTCTTTATCTATTGTAAAATAAGGGTTTTTATAAACTCTTGTTTTTATTTTATCTATAGATTTAAGAAATTATTTTAAAACTTTTAAATTATGAGTTATTTTTTTTCTTTTTCTTTTTAAGTTTTTATTGAATCTATTATTTTAATATGGTATATTGGATTAGACGTTTGCTTTAAAAATTGCATTAGATATGTGTGGGACTGCATGGTGATGTGGTTTTTTGGCGTTGCATAGTTTTTGAAGAATAAATAGGAGGTATTATGGCAATTTCTAAAGAGGAGTATTTGAAAGAGGAGAAGATTTTATCTAGAGTTAAAAAGTTGCTTAGCGAAACTTTAAAAGATTTAGGAAAAGATGTCTATCAAGATGAAGAAGATTTTACAGAGTTTAAGAAGATGATGTGGGAGAATTCTAGTAGTTTTGATTCTGGAGAAATGAGACAAGTTATGGCGGCTACTAGTCAAGAGGTAGAAAGAGTATTGCAAAAGCAACGATATTTTAAAAAGTTGTGTCAGATTAAAAGTAAACCGTATTTTGCTTCTCTTGTTTTTAAAGATGAACAGGGAAAGATTTGGAATATTTATATTTCTCTTACTTATTTAAAAGATGATGATTATAATAATATTTTATATGATTGGCGCAGTCCTATTTGTAGTTTATTTTATGATTATGAAGTTGGACCATGTTCTTACCAAGCTCCTGGTGGAGAATATTTTGGGGAGTTAAAGAGAAAAAGACAGTACAAGATTGAGAATTGTAAACTATTAGGAGTGTTTGATAATTCTTTGAATATCGATGATGAAGTGCTGCAGGAAGTCTTAGCTACAGAGTCTAGTGATAAGATGAAAAATGTAGTAAATACTATTCAACAAGAACAAAATCAAGTAATTCGTAATTTGGAAGATCACAATTTGATTGTTCAAGGAATTGCTGGATCTGGTAAGACTACGGTTGCATTACACAGAATTGCATTTTTGTTATATCGATTGAAGAATTTGACCAGTAATAATATTTTAATCTTTTCTCCTAATCCTATATTTAGTGAGTATATTTCTGATGTATTACCATCGTTAGGAGAAGATAATACATTACAGACAACTTTTCATGATTATTTGTCATATAGTATTACAGAATATAAAGAAGTGGAACCTTTTACTGATTTTGTTGCGAGGTATTATACTTATCAAGTTCCTGATGTTGATGTTGTTAAATATAAACAGAGTGATGAAATTATAGAAGATTTTGACCACTATTTGAATGATTATGTTCTTCATGCTGAGTTTATTGAGTCCTTTTATGAAGATGAAATTAATTATGTTGAGCGAGATTTTGTGAATCATTTACTTCATTATAAGTATAATAGATTACCTTTATTTGAGAGAGTGGAGGAGATTAGTAAAAAACTTTCATCTAATTTTTATGATGGTAGTCTTAAAAAGAGAGGAACTTTTCGTAAGTTGTTGAGGGAACATGCTAATTTTAAGAAAAATTTTAAGGAAATTTATCGTAACTTTTATCTTAGTCCTTATTGTAAGGTTACTTTGACTGAACGAGAGATTGATAAGTTTGTCAAAAGAAAAACGTTATATTATGAAGATGCTCTTTTGTTTTCTTATATGAAGGGTGTTTTAGCTGGTTTTCCTTATGAACAGCAAATTAAGCAAGTAGTGATTGATGAAGCACAAGATTATAATAAGTTACAATACATTATTATTTCTAAAATTTTTGCGAGAAGTGATTTTACTATTTTAGGAGATGTGAATCAAAATATTAATCCATATTATCATTATGATTCCTTGAGTGAGTTGGATTCCATTTTTGAGGAAGATAGCAAATATATTGAGTTGTTGAAAACATATCGTTCTTCTCCTGAAATTATTGAGTATACGAATAAAATTTTAAATTTGAATCATGTTAATGCGATTCGTAGAGATAATCATAAACCAGTGGTTTTTAGACGTCATTTAGATTATTTAAAAGAACAATTACTATCTGATATAGAAAAGTTAAGAGAAGAGTATTCTAGTGTTGCTATTATAACAAAGGATGATAATGAAGCAGAAAAGATTTATGAACTTATCAAAGAGGAAGTACCTGTTTCTTATATTAAATTAGATACTAAAAACTTTAAGAGGGACTTGATCTTGGTTCCAGCTTATTTGGCTAAGGGCTTAGAGTTTGATAGTGTAATTTTATATAATGATCGAGATAATTCTTATAAGAGTAATGAACGTAATTTGTTATATGTTGCTTGTACTAGAGCACAACATGAGCTTTATATTTATAATTAAGTATGTAAATTTTTGTATAGTAAAGATTGCCTTCTTGGCAGTCTTTTTTAATTACATGTGGAAAAATAAATAATTTATTGATATACTTATGATGAATAAATAATAGGTTAGGTTGAATAGGGGAGTCTTAATATATATTTATAGTATTTATTGAGGAGCGAGATAGATGTTTAAAAAGTTATGGAGTGGCGTTCAAGAAAAATATAAGAAGATGCAAGAAGAAGATGAGTTGTATTATCAGTTACTTGGTAGAGTAACTCTTCTTCCTAAGTTTTATCCATTTACCGTGGTTGATAAGAAGAATTTAACCATTAGTCATAAACAATTACAGGAATTGTGTCCGGATTTAAATGAGAATGATGCGATAATGATACGTGGACTAATTCCGATTGATGAAGTTTGTTTAGAATGTTTTTATGCTAGCGAGTGCAGAAGTGGTATTAAGTTTTATTTTGTAGCAACTACTAGTTTTTTATGGTTAATTAATACAACTGATAAGACTTATCTTAAATATCAGTATCAGGGTATTGCTGTTGCACCAGTTAAGAGTGGTCTTATGAGTCAAGTTATCTTACTTGGTAATATGTTATTTACTGTTAATGGTTTGAAAGATGCTGTACTTCAGTTTGAGAAGTTGTTTTTAGATGCTAATTATCGAAGTGAAGTTATTCGTAATAAGTTAGCTATGTTTTGTGATACACATCCTAAGGAGTTTTATTTAAATTCCATTGGTTCTGGTATTAGTATTGGTGATCATAATGAAATTGTTTTTCATGCCAAGGATTTACATTATAAATATGCCATTCAAGATATTAAGAACTATGAATTATTACTTGATGATATGGTAGTTCGAGAAAAAAAGAATAATCGACGTTCTAGAATTACTGCTAATAAGAGTAGTTGTTATCAAATGGTTTTAAGAGTAACAACTAGTGATCAAATTTTTTTAATTCCTATTTTGGAAAGAACCGTTTTTAATAATTTGTATTCTTCAACTAATGCGATTTTTCGAGATTGTAGAGCCTTTGGTGATCAATTAGTTAATGTTTTAGATGATTTGGATGATAAGTTATTGAATGGTGAATTATAATTATTATTGTATAAGAAAACCTCTAAAATTTATTTTTTAGAGGTTTCTTTTTCTATGTTATTTAGATTTTTTGGAATTTTAAAGTAGAAGCAAGATCCTTGATTCTTTTTAGAAGTAACTCCATATTCATAGTTGTGTTGTTCTAGGATATTTTTTACTATGGATAAGCCTAAACCTGTTCCTACTAGGTTTCGTTTATGTTTTTTCTTGTTTTTATAGTATTTATCCCAGATATAAGGTAAATCACTTTCTTTAATTCCTTTTCCAGTATCTTTTATTTCAATTAAGATATCTTTTTCTTCATTTATAATATTTATAATAACTCGGTTATCTTCTCCGGTATAATTGATAGCGTTATTTACTAGGTTGTAGATAACTTGTTCTAATTTCTTTTTGTCTGCATATATCATTAGTTCTTTTTCTTGATGATTTAGTTTAAATTGATAATTTTCTGTTTCTTGTAATACTTTATAACGATGAATAATTTCTTCTGTTAAGTGAATTAAATCAAATTCTTCTCTTTGTAATTCATTAATGTTTGATTGCATACTAGATAATTCTAGGATGTCATTTACTAGTATTGTTAGGCGATCTACTTCACTGATGATAATATCCATATCTTCTTTTTGTTTCTTTTTATTTTTTGCATGTAGGTCTCTACTCATTTCAGCGTAGGCTTTGATCATTGTCAGTGGTGTTTTTAAATCGTGAGAGACATTTGCCATCAAATCCTGTCGTAATTCGTCTGTTTTAGCTAGTTCATCTTTTGCATAATTTAGAGTAGTTGCGAGTTCGTTTAATTCTTTGATGTCTTCATCTGTTTTAAATGTTGTATTAAACTTTCCTGCTGCTAGAGACTTTGCGGCTTTATTCATTTGAACAATTGGTTCTGAGATGTGACGTGATATGAAATAAGCAATTAAAAAGGATAACATTAATACAATAATAGTGACATAGATTAATTGTGTTTGTAATATTTCAACTGTGCCATCAATAGGATCTAGAGATGTGTTGATAAAGGCATATGTTTCCCTGTCTAGTCTGATTGCTTGTACTAAGGTACGATTGTCAAACATAGGATTAATTAATTCATACGTTTGTCTAATTTTATTACTTTGGATAAAGTCACTTTTATATTCTAGATTTTGTTCTTTTCCAGATACACAACCTTTTCCAAAATATGAGGAAGCGTAAAGTGTACTTGCTTTTTCATTTACGACTTCTACACAGACACTTTTATTCATGGCTTCTTCATCGATGATTTCTGAGATGTCTTCATTATCTTTATATCTGATTAATGCATTGGCTACTTCTGCGATGTCTTTTGTTTTACTCATTCGATAAAATTGATTTAAAAAAAGGACTTGGAATGCCCATAAGAAACCAAGTATCAAAAGTGAAAATATTAAAAAGTATTGCCATATTTTTATATGTAAACTATTCTTCTTCATTGTTTTCTACAAATTTATAACCAGTTCCTCTAACTGTTATAATATGTTTTCTGTATTTTCCTAAGTTGTTACGAAGCATTTTTATATGGGTATCGATTGTTCTGTCATCACCAAAGTAATCGTAGCCCCATAGTCTTGATAATAATTGTTCTCTTGATATGGCAATTTCTTTGTTTTTAATTAGGTAGGTTAGGATTTCAAATTCTTTCGGAGTAACATTTATTAATTTGTTGTCGATTTTTAACGTGTGAGCGGAAAAATTAAGTTCGAGAGTATTGAGTTTATATATATTGGGTAAATTTTGGTTAGAACGATTATATATTGCTTTGATACGAGCTATTAACTCCTTTGGTGAGAATGGTTTGGTTAAATAGTCGTCTATTCCTAAATCAAATCCACGAAGTTTATTAATTTCTTCTGATCTTGCTGATAAAACAAGAGTGGGGATTCTTTTTTCTTTAGGAAGTTCTTCTAGCAATGTATAGCAGTCCATTTCTGGCATCATGATTTCTAATACCATTAAGTCATAAGTATTTGTTTGTAGCTTTTTTAAAGCTTCTTTTCCGCTTGCTGCTTCATCGGTAGTAAAATGATTAGCAGCACAATATTCCTTAATGACTTCACGTATCATTGTTTCATCATCAACAACTAATATTTTCATCTGAAATCCCTCCCTGTGTAATATTATACTAAATAATGTGTAACTTGCGTGAAATATAAGAGAAAAAATCAATTTTTTTGCAATTGTATTACATTTCTTGTTATAAAAATAATCTTAACTAGTTGTTTTTAATAGTTGAGTATGGTGGGAAATATCAATTAATATATGCTAAAAATAGTTATTGATATTTATTAGGTTGTAAGATTTTCTCTTACTTTTTTGATGGAATAAAAGGTTACGGCTAGAACGTTTAGTGATATGGCGATGATTAGTCCCCATAAGCCTATTTTTAAAAGAGATAGTAGGACTAAAAATATACTTCTGATTGTTACTCCGATGGTTGTTGCTTTTAGGGCATCACGACTTTTTCCCATGGCATCTAGAGCAGAAGATAGTGGAGACTGGATATATTGAAATAAGCAGATAGGGGCTAGAAATCTGATGTATGCTGTACCTTCTGTTGTATGATAAATTAATTTTAATGGAAGAGAAGGGGCTATCATAAAAAAGATAGTAACTGGTATTCCAATCATGAGAGAATAAGCGATAGCTTGTTTAATTTTTCTTTTTACATATTTATAATTTTTGTTTGTGTATTCTCTTGATACAATAGGTAGTAAGGCTTGTGATATTGCCATGGTAAAAAAGGATGGTAATAGTAATAATGGCATAGCGTAACCTGATAAGATTCCATACTCTGTTGTGATATATTTTGATTCATAGCCAATGGCAAGTAAGGTCGTGGTTAGAAGAATGGGTTCTAAAAAGTAACCAAGACTACCTAATAGTCTACCTGTTGTATTGGGAATACCTATTGAAAGAGATTCTCTCATATAGTCTTTTTTAGGAATAAGATCTTCTTTTTTTATTTGCAATTTTCTTGGTAGAAATAAAAATAAAATCAAAATAGAAGTTAGTTCACTGATAACATTAGATAAGATAATATAACAGACTGCATATTTTAATCCTTTAGGTAAGAAGTAAGGTATTCCTATTATCATTAATAAAAGTCTAACTATATCTTCTACTAGATTTGATACTACATGAGGGGTCATTTGTTCTTTACCAAAGAAATAACTTCTACAGATACTGGAAAGACTAGTAAAAGGAATTACTACGGCAATTGCTAGAATGGGTAGATAACATCTTGGATCATGAAGTAGGTTATTGGATAAAAATGGAGCAATGATAATAATTGTAATAATTAAAAGAAAATTTATTGTTAAAGAGATGGGGAGGATTGAAAAAAATAGTTTAACATTATTTTTTCTTTTTTCGGCTACTAGTTTTGATAGAGCCGTTGGTAGACCAAATTGACCAATTCCAATAAATAGTGAAAATGTTGGTAAGACCATCATATAAAGGCCTAGACCTTCTGTTCCGATTAGTCTAGACATAATAATTTTTATAAGCATTCCTAATACTTTTGTAAGGAGTCCACCTACTAGTAGTATGGTTACGGATTTAAAAAATTTTTCTTTCATGGTATCAGTATATGTATTAAATTTTTCAAAAAATACTTTAAAAAATATAAATCTATGGTATGATTATATTGAAGATAATGAATGTTGTTGATGTGTAAAAAAATGTCAATCGAACAATCGTCAAAATGTGTCAATAAATTTTGTCAAAAAAATAAAAAATAGTAGAAAATATTACTTATTCCTTTATTCTTTTTTAGAGGGTATGGTAGACTAGTTTTAGAGGTGGAAATAATGAACGGATTAATCGAATTTTTAACAACGGAAGAAATGATAGTGGTGTATGTTCTCTTAGGGATTGCATCCGTTTTAGGTTTAATTGTTTACTTTTTAGATAAGACTCATAATAAGAGAAGACAAAGGCAAAATACGAGGGAGTTACGTAAGATAGTAGATGAGGTTGCGCCAAGTAATAGTGGTGAGATACAACAGAATGTTGAGCCTGTTTTAATAAATAAACCGGAAGTAAAAACTAATTCAGTGGTTGCTCCTGTTGAGGTGGTACCTCCGGTTGTAGAAGTAGAAAAAGAAAGTGTACAGACTCCAGTTGTTGATTCTGTTAT
>CALVSH010000014.1 GCA_944358945.1 uncultured Bacilli bacterium | reverse complement strand
TATAAGCAATTTCATTTCCTTTTGAGGGAGATACTTCCCAGGATCCTGGATATAAGTCAAAGCACATAAAAGCAGTTTTCTTGCCTATTTTATTTCTTCTATATTTAGGAATTACCATAAATTCTGCAATACTGTGGCCTTCCTTGATATGTTGCATATAAGTATTAATCATGACAAAACCTAATAGTTTGTTGGATTCTTCTTCTCTTATAAAAAACGCATCTCTGTTGTTGTCTGTAAAGTAGTTATCAAAATATTTATATTCAAATATGGCATCATCATTCATTTCGTTACCGTCAGTTAAACTTTCCTCAAATAAAGAATATTCTAGTAGTCTATATAATGTATCTTTCTTTGTACTTGGTACTCTTTCTAATTTAATATTCATAATTCCTCCTATACGGGGATACAAACAAAAAGACTCCCTAAATAGAGAGTCTAGTCACACTTAATAAATTTTTATACAGTTAAAAGAAGTGTGATTTCCCCACTATTTGTTTTATTAATATTATTTTTCTTCATTATGTTTTTCATGTCCATCACACTCCTTTCTTTCTTCTTTATTATACCTTATATTTATAGTTTGTCAATTATTCTACTGTGACACTTTTCGCAAGGTTCTTGGGTTTATCAATATCACAACCTCTAAGTTTAGCTGTTTCATAAGCAATTAGTTGTAGAGTTGGAACGATTAGTAATGGTTGGAAATAAGGACTAATTCTTGGTACTACCACTTGTAGTTTTTGATTATCCCAGGATTCATTACTGATTATGATAGTTTTCGCTCCACGAGATTTAACTTCTTCGATGTTTGATACCGTTTTATCTTTGATTGTATCGTCTGTGATAATGGCGAATACTGGCATACCTTCATCGATTAGAGAAATTGTTCCATGTTTTAATTCTCCTGCTTGATATGCTTCACTATGAATGTAAGATACTTCTTTTAATTTTAGGCTACCTTCCATTGATGTGGCATAATCAATTTTTCTACCTATAAAGAATATATCTTCTTCTTTATAAATTTCTTTAGCAATCTCTTTATATTCATCTTGTCTATCTAAGACTTCTTTAATTAATCTTGGTAAGTGTTCTGCTTCTTCTAAAACTTTGTGTTCTTCTTTTACTAAGTCTTTTGTTAATGCTGTTTTATAGGCAAGTAGTGCCATGATTCCTACTTGTAAAATATAGGCTTTCGTAGTAGCAACAGCTATTTCTGGACCTGCTTCTATAAAGATTTGGCTATCACTTTCTCTAGCAATCGTTGATGTCTTGACATTTACAATAGCAAGGGTATCAATATTATGTTCTTTTGCTTTACGCATGGCGGCAATCGTGTCTGCGGTTTCTCCTGACTGAGAAATCAATATTACAATTGTCTTTCTATCATAGATAATATTTTTATAACGATATTCACTCGCTACATCAATTTCTACCTTAGTATTGGCATATTCTTCTAGAAGTGTCTTACCAATCATTCCGGCATACATCGCTGATCCACAGGCAACAATGTGAATTTCTTCATACTTTGTTAAATCTGGTAGGCTATCTAAATGTTCTAAGTATGGTTTGAATGTTTTTTCTAAAACAACGGGTTCTTCCATAATTTCTTTTAACATATAATGGTCATAGCCGTTTTTATCTTTTGAATCTTTTTCTAGATTTGTTTGTTCTATTTTTTTATCTATTACCTTTCCTTCTTTGATTACTTCTACTTTATCTTTTCTAATATGAGCTATTTCTTTTTCTTCTAGAAGTATATACTTATTAGTATAATCAATGATTGCGGCAATATCACTAGCAATAAAGTTTTCTTTTTGACCTAGTCCTACAATTAATGGAGAATCCTTTCTTACGGCATATAAGTCTTCATTATCTTCAAATAAAATACCTAAAGCGTATGATCCTTTTACTTCTTGTAGAGCTTTTGTGATAGCATCTACCGGACTTTTTTCATAATACTTATTTATTAGGGCAGCAACCACTTCTGTATCTGTTTCACTATAGAAACTAATGCCTTCTTTTTTTAATTTTTCTCTTAATTCATCTGCATTTTCAATTATACCGTTGTGAACTAAAGTAATTTTTCCAGATTGATGAGGATGTGCATTTTCTTCACTTGGTCTACCATGTGTTGCCCATCTAGTATGTGCAATTCCTAGATTACTAGAAATTAAATCTGTACTTTTTATTTTTTCTTCTAAGTTGATGATTTTTCCTACACTTTTGATTGTTTCTACTTGGTCTTTGTTTTTTAAAGCAATTCCTGCAGAGTCATAGCCTCTATACTCTAAGCTTTTTAAACCATTTATTAAAATATCGATTGGATTTTTTTCTCCGATATATCCAATTATTCCACACATAATTTATTTTCCTCCATGACAAAAAAATATGTGTAGATATAATGTTTGTTGTAATGTTGATTTTACTTTTTGTTATATATCTTTCGAAGCACATACTCCGCAGTAGCATCCGCCGAATTTTTCGATCACTACTGACCTCGTCAACTATAAAAGTCCTGGCGCTTAAATGAATTTTCTCCTTCCTATTATTCATTCTATTATCATTATAACAAAATAATACATTTTTTGTAAAATAAAAGATACACTATTCTCCTAGAGTATCTAATGTATCATAAATATTTTTATCTGTTCTACTAGCGCTTATTTCATCATGGAAGATTCTATCAAATTCTGGTAGAGCTTTATCAATTACATCTTGATAGATATTTTTACTTTTTTCAATGGCTTTTCTAAAATCTAAGGCATTTACTTCTGTTCTATTGTCAAATAAGGCATTAGAGAATGCTTGTTGAACCATGGTTAAGGATACATCTGGATAACGTGATCCGATTTCATAAATTCTTTTATATTCACTAGTAATATCTGTAATAAATTCCATCATTTTTCTTTGGACGAATGGTGTATATAGCATCTTGGCACCTGTTCTTTTTTCGATTTTTGGAAGTGTTCCAATTAGAATTTGAATATTTTCTTCTCTTGTAGGTTCTGCTACTTCTACTTTTTGGAAACGTCTCACAAAGGCTTTATCGCGTAGGATGTATCTTTCATACTCTTCTGTTGTAGTGGCACCTATTACTTTAATATCACCACGATCTAGAGCTGGTTTAAACATATTAGCAAAGTCTAAGGCTTCTCCTTTTGTTCCCATTAAGGTATGAATTTCGTCGATAAATAAAATTAATTTTGATCTTGTTTTTATCTCATCGATTAATGTTTGAATTTTTGCTTCTCCTGTCACTGGATCTACACCAAGTAATGCCGAAGTATTTACTTTAATAACTTGGTAACCTTTTAGAGCCTCTGGTACTAAGTTTTTTTGAATTCGGTAAGCTAATCCTTCGACAATGGCAGTTTTACCAACACCAGGTTTACCAATTAGAACGGCAGATTTATCTGGTGTTAATAAGATTAGAATTAGTTGTTTAATTTGTTCATCACGGCCAATAGCGGGATTGGTTATATAATTTTTTTGTTGGAAGTTTTCTCCATAGTTTTCTAAAATACTAATACGTTTCTTTTTAATATCAAAAGGTTCATTATTCATCAAGTTCTCATTCATTTGGCATCCTCCTTCTTTACTAGTAATATTATAACATACTTTCTTCTTTCTGCTTATTCTTTTTCTACCGTTATCGTTTGATTCATTAGATTCCAGTTTTTATCATAGGAAAAATAGCCTGTAATTTTTTTGTTTTCTAAAAGATATGGTAACCATATATTTATATCCTCAAACATTTCATCCTTAGGTAAGTTATCTATTTTAAACCATCTTGGTATTACTTCTTCACTTTCTTGTGGGATGTTTTCCCATTCTGTTGTGACGTATAGGTGCATCTTTACTTTTATTGGTTTATCTTCTTGGAATTCACTAAAGTAAATTACGCCTATTTTTTCATATTTTTTCGGGATAATAGAAATTTCTTCTTCTGTTTCTCTAATCATGGCTTCCTCGGGAGTTTCTCCTTTTTCTAGTTTTCCACCAATACCATTTAATTTTCCTAATCCGAAGCCACGTTTTTTTCTTGCTAGTAAAATTTTATTTTGTTTTCTTGGTATTAGTAATGTTGTTTCTTTTTCTTTCATCTTTACCTACTCTAATTCCTTTATATATTTAATATCTTCTACTGCTTTATCCATATTAAAAATTCCATTTCCAACTGGGTAGTAAACTGAATAATATTCATGGTTATCTTTTTCAAACTTCTTTTTTCTTACTTCTGATACTTTTATTTTTTCTCCTAAGACAATAGATGATACTTGG
This sequence comes from uncultured Bacilli bacterium, assembly GCA_944358945.1. Classification (GTDB taxonomy): domain Bacteria; phylum Bacillota_I; class Bacilli_A; order RF39; family UBA660; genus Faecimonas. The sequence goes on along the minus strand of CALVSH010000014.1, from coordinate 19,562 downwards.
TTTCCAAATAAGATAATTCTTTTCGGTTTAATTATATTCATTTCTTTTTTAAAGGCCTTTAAATAAGCTTTATAAACTTCATCTTTTAAAGCTCTAGCATCTATTTGTGTACATTTTGCGAGATTAGTAATGAAACAGTCATGATCTTTAATATTTTGATATACTTGGTTACTGAATTCTTTTGTCCAATCTTGTCTTTTCTTTTTTTGTATTTGGTCATAGATATCTTGATTTAGTAGATCTAGTTTATAAAATAATTTCCAAATATTCTTTGTTCCTAACCATGGATACCTTGGACCATCCCAATCCTTAGTAGTAGCGATATTAGAAGCGGTTGGGTTCATGAAAACAAAGCATAGTTTTGGACTTTCTTTTTTTCCTCCACAATAGATAGAACAAAGTGATTTATCTCCATATTTTCTTTGTAGTTTATCATATTCTTTATATAGTTCTTCTAACATAATTATTACCTTCTTTTTGGTTTTTCACAAATTTGTTCATAAGCTTTTTTCATATACTTTTTATTTAGAATATATTTTTCACCATGAATAGATAAGTCTGTTAGGACATGTTCAATAAATTCTGCTGTTTTTTCATGTACCTTGGTAAATCCTAGATTTTTATACCAGTATTTTAGTGGTTCTGTTTGATTAACTTTATCTTTCTTGTATGTTTTTCCAGCGGCGATTCTATCACAGATACACTCTACTACATAGGGATATGGCATCATAACTGGACCATTGCTATCAATCCAATATTCTGGATGATGGGGATTTCTTCCCTTATGATGGAGCCAAGCTAGACTTTTTCCTGTTTCTTGTCGACATTTAGAAATAGGAGATGAAGTTCCTACATAGTATTTTGCGCCTTCCAAAAACTCTGTTTTTGAATACTTTGATAAATCGTGAACTAATCCTCGACGATATAGCCCACATTTAAAACACATATTCATTACTTTAAATCTATGTGATGTTATTGTCATAAAATGTTTTATTATATGCATATAGATACCTACTTTCTTAGAAGATTATAACATAAAAGCATGCTTTTGACATGCTTTAGTTTTTATACTCTTTATATACGCCGAATTGTTTTCTTTCCTTATACTCTTCTTTGATTGCTTTTTTTAACTTTTCATCCATTCTTGTAGAATAACCGAAGAAAACTTGGTCACCAATGATTAAACATGGTATACCCTCTACTGTTTTGTCTAGTGTTTGGACTAAGTTGTTCATTAATTCATTGTTTTTGTCATTGTACCAAACTTCTAGCGTATATAAATCATAGTAATCGTTATATTCACTTGGCAGTGTATTTAGAAAAGATATAAGTTCTTCACAGTGTGGACAACCTTTTCCATAAAAGAAATAAACATTTAATTTTTCATCGTTAAATTTAATATCTTCTTCTGTTTGTTCTGTTAATATTCTAGTAGTTTTATTACTACTTGCTCCTACTATTAATACTCCTAAAAAGATAGTCATTATTACACAAATAGATATTACTATTATTGTATTTTTTCTTATATCGATTGGCATGATTTACTTCCTCTCTAGATATTGATATATTGATTAGTCTTATATATCTTATCATTAATTTGTAGATAAAGGGAATACTTTCCTGATAAATTTTCTTTATTTATATATTTAGTGACTACAATTCCATTTTCTGTTTCTTCTTCGGTAAAGATATCTATACATAAGGCTGTGTATGGTTTTTTACTGATAGGAATTGTATATTCTTTTTGTTTTCCATTTTGATAAAGAATAGCTTTTACCTTGGTTCCTCGTTTAAATCTTCCTGTAATTGATAATCTATCTTCTTCATTGGTAATTTTAATGTCGTGTGATTTGTAGTCTTTATCTATTGATACTGTCTTTGTTTGGAATCCGAACTTGGTATCATCTGGTACTGTTTCTCCTAGGGTTCCTAGGGATTTTGATTCTGTTAATTGATAAATATCATTTCCGTAAAGGGACATTTTTTCTACCCTATAATTATTGGTTGGTAGTTTTATTTCAAAGATTACTTCATCATTTAGTATTTCTACGGTATCACTAACTAGACGATCTGCTCCTGATATTCCCGCTGGCTGGTTAGAATTTTTTCCATCTACATAAACGATTCCACCAGAGTGTACTATGTAGTGTTCTTGGTCTAGATAGTCAACATCAGAAATATATGGAGAATAAAATTCGCTACCTCGTTCTTTTCCATATTCCCAGATTTGCTCGATAGTCATTTTATCAGTATCAATCTTATAGATCACTCCTCTAGAATAACCATCTTCTGCATCCACGTACTCTTCTTTATTTTTAGATTTATTGTTTCCATTATCAAATATAAAGACGTAACCCTCTGGGGTAATCATTGCGGCGTGTTGACTCCATTGCCATTCAAAGTCGTCGCCGATAGGAGTGAAGAAATATTTTTGATACTCTTTACTCCAAGAGGTTTTATCTCCTATAATCCAATTTAGTTCTTCTGTATCATAATCAATATTAATCACAGCATCTTGATGTCTTCCTGACAAAGTAATGGAGTTTGTTTTTTCATCATACCAGACAGAATTATTGTGGAACCAGTCATACTCTACCCAGTTTTCACTTTTACCATCTTCTTTGTTTAAGATATCTTTTAAGTCTATTGCTTTTACAACTTTCCCTGTTTTTCTATCTAGTTCTACAATATAGTCTTCTACCGTGCCTTCGCCACTTTCAAAATCATCGCTTGCGACTAGGATATTACCATTTGGCATTTCATAATAATCATGGTGATAGCCTCCTGGTAAACTGTATTCTACGTAGATTTTTCCTAACATATCCATCTCATATAATCCTGTTAAGTAATATGGTTGGTTAACTAGACGTTCTGTACTTACTAAAAGATGGCCATTTTCTAAGCGGTCTATTTTCCAAGTTGCAGTATTTGTTAAATACCATCTAACGTCACCATTGGTATCATAGGCACAAGTATATCCACCACTGGATGGTGTAAAGAAATATAAGTCGTTTGTTAATTTATCCTCTTCTTTTTCTACTTCCGTTGGCAATATGAAGTCATCTGGTAATGGTTCAGTTTTAATCGTTATTTCTTTTGTTTTTTCTCCACATTTTATCGTTACTTTATTTTCTTCATCAGGATATAGTCCGTAGATTGGTAAGTAATGAGTAGTAGCCTCATCAAAAGTATGGCTGTAGGTTGTTAGTTCATCGCGTCCTTCAATCGTTATATTGACTGCTGTATTTTCCTCAGTTTCAAAAATTACTAATGCTGTTAATGGAGAATTATCATAGGGATCTACTATGATGTTGGGATTATCTAGGGTGTAGCCTTCACTTTTAAAAGATTTTTCTAACTCTTGTTGTGTCGTTCTTAGACTCGGTGTTACCGCAAGTTCCTTAGTGGCTGTTGATTGATGATTTAGTACTAATAATGTAATAATGATTCCTATTATGATAATAGAGATGATTCCCATTATGATTTTCTTTTTTGTCATAGTATCGCTCCTTTTTTCTAGTATAACGGATAATTTTTATAAAATAAATAAACGTAACGTTTTATTTTATAAACGATACGTTTAGTTACAAGAACCAGTTAATTGTAAAGGGATTTTATAAGTAGTTATATTGCCTGATGTATCTAGGGCATTGATACTAATATAGAGATTACTATTTTTAATACTTGCATTGGTACAAGAGAAGTTTTCTACTTTAAATTCTGTATCTTTTAATAATTCTGATAGGGTCTTAGGGGTTTTTATTTCGTCTTTTAAAGAACCACATTGCGATACTTTTTCTTCAAGATTGTTGTGACTTTCATAAAGAATACATTCCATCCCTACATATTTTTCTTCTTTATCCCCTTCTAAGTATTCAATGCTTGAGATATAGATAGAATTTTTGTCAGATGAATAAGCGGCTACTCCACTTACGTTAAATTTTTCACTCGTTGATGTTACGTCGGTAAAGCTATAGTCACTTGGAGAAAGCCATAGATAGATAGTTAATCCCAGAAGTATTAAAATGACGATAGTGATAATAATATATTTTTTAGATATTTTCTTTTTTTGTTCTGTACCATTTAAAATACTATCGATATTGATGTGAAACTCTGTACTTATTTTCTTTAGTATTTCGATATCAGGAATTCCCCTTCCATTTTCCCACTTGGATACTGCTTGTGCAGTAACGTTTAATTTATCTGCAAATTCTTTCTGGGTCATTTTATTCTTTTTACGTAAGTCTAAAATGAACTTTCCTATTTTTTCTTGATCCATACTGCACAAACTCCTTTCTTCTTATTATACCTTTTTTTATTATTCTTTGTTAGCTTTTTTTCTATCTTTTTTCCTAACAGGATCTACATGAATGACTGTTAAAAATACTTCGGGAATTTTTTTAGTAATCTCTTTTTCTAGGTGATTAGCTATTTCATGAGATGAAAAAGTTGTCATATTTCCATCTACTTTGATAGTGAATGATATTTGATATTGATATCCTACTGGAGCTGAATGAAAATCTTTGATTCCTAATACTTTATCGTGTTTGTTAATAATATCAATTACTTGTTTTTTCGTTTCTTCATCTATTGATTTATCCATTAGGACATCATAACTTTCTTTAAAAATACTGATTCCTGTTACTATAATCCATGCTGAAATTATAATTCCTACTAAACTATCAATGAAGTAAATATTAACATATGCTAGGATGATGGCAAATAAGTTTAACGTGGTGATAAGACAGTCGTTACGATGATCTTTACTATTTGCTTTTATCAGCAAGTTATTTTGTTTTTTAGAAATGGAATCTGTATATAAATATAGTATAAATTTTATGATGATTGTTATTATGGCTACTACTATTAGTCCAAGGGAGAAATGAAAGTGTTCTCTTATCCATAATGATTGAATAGAATCTATTAATACCGTTAATCCTAAGACTATCATGACGATACTGATTAATAGAGAATAAATATATTCCGCTTTACCATGACCTAAATTATGATCTTCATCGGCTGGGGAAGAGGCAATTTTATTACCAATTAGAGTCATAAATGAGGAGAATATATCCGTGGCACTATTAGAAGCATCGGCAAGCATAGCCATACTATTCGTCATTAGTCCTATTGTTCCTTTTAATATTAACAAAAATATATTGGCAATTAAGCCTAGAATACTAGCTTTTTTTACTGATTCATATCTATCCATATTTATCTTCCTTCTACTCTTTTACTTGTTATATTATACTACGTTTTTTTTGTTTTTCCTAGGTTTTAGTTTTTGGATTACAAAGTTTATTTGATTAAACTTTATCATTTATTTTTATACTTTTTTATTTTATCTTTACAATAGACCTTATTGTAAAAACATTCTCCACATAACGGTTGATAAGTGATGCGTTTATTTTTTCCATCTATTTCTATTTCCTCTCCATCCATAGCGAATTTTCCGTCTATTTGTCTGGCGTTAAATACAGCTGGGGAGCCACAGGAACATAGAGCGTTTGTTTCAATCATTTTTACTTCGTCTGCCATGGCAAATAATCTGGCACTTCCTGGAAAATAGTCTGCTTTAAAATTACTTCTTAGTCCAAAGCAAGTCACTCCAACATTCAATTTTTTGTTGATTACCCATAATTCCTCTACTTGTTTTGGATCTAAAAATTGAGCTTCATCTACTATGATGTGATTACATACAAGTATTTTTTCAATGTTTTCTTCTGATAATAACTTTTCATTTGGATGGAGTAGAATATCTACTTTCCTTTTTTCTTGTTGTCGATTTATGATTTCATCATTCCCTTTAGTATCCTTGGCAGATTTTATTACTAATACTTGTTGATCGTTGTTTTCTAAAACATAAAGCATTTGAAATATCCTAGTTGTTTTTCCTCCTGCCATACTACCATAATAAAACGTTAATTTTTCTTTCATTTTAAACTTCTTCCTCTTTTCTTTTAAATTTATATACTTTTGCTTTTTTCTTTCCTTCAAAACTTTTTTCTTCTGTAGTTGGAACAATCATGTTTGTATTTAATATTTTCTTTCTAAAATTGCGTCTATCTAGCTGTTTTTCTAAAACACTTTCATAGACTTTTTGTAATTCTGGTAGTGTAAACCCATTGGGAAAAAATACTTTCAAAAAATCTGTTTTTAGAATTTCTTCTTTTAGAATTTTTATAGCATCTGTAATTATTTCATTGTGATCATAAGCAAGTGATGGTATTTCTTCAATACTAAACCACTTAGCATTACTTGTTTTTAAAGTATCCTTGGCTACTTCTACTTTTTTAGCGTCCACCATACCGATATATGTTATCGCAACCATTCTCATTACTGGTGAACGGTCTTTTCTACCAAATACATTAGCAAGTTTTACCTCAATATTTTTGAGGCCTGTTTTTTCATAGATTTCTCTATTTAATCCGTCTTCTAAACCTTCATCGTTATAAAGTGCACCACCTGTTAAAGCCCATTTTCCTTGAAAGGGATTATTTTTTCTTTTTATTAGTAAGATTTTTAACTTCCCTTTATCAATGGTAAAAATTGATGCAATTACATGAATTCCTTGATGTTGGTATCTAGGGTTATTTACTTCCATATTTTCTATCCTTTCTTAACTCTATTATATGCGTACTTTTAGACACTTGTCAATTTAAAAAAAAAGAAAGGTTTTATTCCTTTCCTGGTAACTTTATATCTAGTTATTTCTATATTCTGGATGTTTTTTTAGCCAATGATTGGCATAACTACAACTTGCGATGACTTTTAGATTTTCTTTTTGTAATTTTTTAAACAATTCCGTCATTAGAATAGAGGCAATTTGTAATCCTTGATAGTCTGGATCAACATAAGTATGATAAATATCTACTGTTTTATCCCCTATTATTTTATATTCTACTTCTCCTATTTCTTCCTCATCCAATAAATACACTAATCTATTTTCTTCTTCTTTTATAATACTTTTTTCTTTTACTTGGTTTAGTTTTAGAGACTTTTTTAGATCTTTATGATAATAAATGTTTTCTGCGAATTCATCTCCTTGTAAATTAATGGTACCTTGTCCTACTATTTTTCCACCAATTGATGCATGAAAACGATTGGATGGATTTCCTACTAGACATCTAGTAATCATTGTTTGATATCCTTCTTCTATTAAATCGTCTAATATTTTAATTACCACTTTTCTACCAAGATGATGATGTTGATATTCCTCTAATATATAACAAGAAATAATTTCACCACTACCTTTATATTTTTCATCTCTAGCAGCTCCATAAGATGCATAACCTACTAGTTTATTATCTACATACATTCCGTAGATATTATTTTTCTCTTTGATTGCTTCCTTTTCTTTTTCAATTCTTTCTTTCGTTTTCGCTTGGCATTTATCTATTACTTCTATGGGAAGTATTCCTTTATAAGTTGTATACCAAGTTTTAATATTAATATCAATTTTTTCTTCTGCCTCGTCTGGGCTTATCTTTTTTATTTCTATTTGCATAACTTTTTCCTACTTTCTTTTTTATTATACCATATTTAAAATATTTTACATTGTAAATAAATTTATCTTCTAATTTATAATAATACATATTATAATTAATGTAGGAGGTTATCATGAAGAAAACCACTAATTTATTAAATCTTGATGAATTATCGGAAGAAGAAAGACAGAATCCACTTTTTCAGTCTTATATCTTATCTTTTATATCTTCCTTAATTGCTGATTATGATAATGACAATACTTTTATTTTTCAATTGTTGAATCAACAAAAAGATATGGTAATTGGAAGAGATTCTATTATTCGTACTATTTTAGTGACTTATTTAGAAAAGTTTGGTTTTGAAAAAATATATCAAGGATTACAAAATGAAGGATTTCAATCTATTTTATTAGAAAGAAAATCAGGGGCTATTGTTTCTGTTGAGGTGATTCCTGATACCATTGAGACGGTTATTCGTTCTAAAGATTACCAAACGATTCATTTTGATACAAAAAAACTATTACGTGAGGTAGTAAAAGATAAACCTAATTTAGATGATTTTATTTCTCTAGATATTTATGAGTTACCTTTGATTTCACTTGCTGAGGAAAAGGTACTCCCTCAATGTCAAAGTATGATTAGTCGAATTGAAAGTTTACCTGGTACTACAGAAACTAGTGTCTCAGATTATTACGCTACGGGATGTATTTTAGGTTATACAGATGAATTTGTAAGGCAACTAGAAGAGACATATAGGTTAGATGAAGAAAGATTGTTGAGGGAAAAGGAAAAAATAAAAATGAAAAAGCTAGCTGCTTTCCCCGCTGAGTTACAATCTTTTTATCAAGTCGATACCTATAATTTTCAATATAAAAACATAAAGAAATCTTAGCTTCTTTATGTTTTCTTTTGTTTTAAAGTTACATTTTTATTAGTTATGTAATCTTCTATAAGTTAATGCTGTACCAGCTAAACCGATAACTGCTAATGATGCGAATAATAAGATTCCATCACTTGTTTCAGGATTTTCTGTTGCATCTTCTACTCTATCTTGATTATTATCTTCTGTTGGAGGAGTAGTTGGTTCTTCAGGTTCTTCTACTGGTTCAGGTTGATAATCAGCTACATCTAATATAGTGATATTATCTCCTGTTGGAGTATTTTCTTGATTTAAGAATAATTGAACTTGCCCTTTTTCTGTATTATAAATAGCAGCTTCTACTCCATTATATTTTACAGTAACTTCTTCTTGAGCAATTCCATCAGACCATAATGTTGGGATTGTTTCTGATTCTGTTGTATTTACAACAGTAGCATTATTGAAATTAATTACTGGTAAAGTTTCAACATCTTTTCCTTTACCTAATTCAATACCACCAAAATGGTTTCCAGAAACATCAAGTGTTCCTTCTACTGTAACATTACCTCCGTTTACTAATAAACCTCCATTAGCATTACTTAAAGCAATATTTTTTAATGTTACATTTACTTCATAAACGTGAAGTACATAAGTACTATCCCATGCTGTATGATTTCCATCTAGAGTAATCTTATGATTTGCTCCGTCGATTGTAACATCACGTAAAATATCTACCTTAGCAGTTGTAGTAATGTCGTTTGCTAACTGAATAGTAGTTACTGTTTCATCATTGATAGCTGCAACTAATTCTTCTTCATCAGTAACAACTTTAACACCTTCAGTAGCGTGAACGTTCATCATTGGAACTAAAGCGAATAACCCAACGATAGCCATTAAGGCAACTTTTGTAAATTTTTTCATCTTTTCCTCTCCTTTTATTAATTTTTCCAGATAGGTCTTCCTATCTTTATCTATATTGTATCATATAAACTTCTATTCGAGTACATAAATTTAATCTTTTTTTATTTTATCTTATCTCTTTTTTAATTAACTTCGCATGCATCACGACTCTATTACCAAAATTGTCTTTACATGTTGACAGTGTCAATACCTTATCTCCCGTATTTACAGTACCAGAAAAATCTACTTCACTTCTTCCTTTTATTGTATTTAAAAACTCTGAATAACTCTCATCTGTTGAAAAACTTGTCGTAATATAATAACTTTCTTTCGGAATTGTGTAGACACTAAATACTTGCCACATTGTATTTTCACTTGGTGTAGACAATCTTATAATATGGTTTTCTTTATTGGTATACCATGAACTATTTAAAATATTTTTTAAACTTCCAAACATTGTTCCGTTATAACGACTGTGTGCATAAATGATAGTATTTTGATTGAAGTTTACGGCATCATTACGATAGTCCATAAAGACCCAGCCAGCATCATTTGTAGTTTTGTCAAATGCATGTGTCAAATAGTAATCATTGTTGGTTGTTTGAACGATAGGATAATTTATATTGGTGCCCTTTACTTGAATCCAACCTACTGTATCAGAGTTCTTGGCTAGTAATTCATTGAAATCTACTTCTAAAAGGCTCATCTTTATATAATCCCAGTAATCATCTGCTTCATTTACTGGTGGATTAATGTTCTCTGTATTCTCATTATCTTCTTTTTCTTTTACATTGATATCATCTACTACCTTGTCCTTTATATTTTTTACTTCTTGATTATCCTTATACCATTCATACATTTTATAACCTGAAAAACTTAGTATTGCTAGAAAAAAAAGCATAAATACTATGATTACCCATTTTTTAAATCTTAATTTTTTCTTTTTTCTTTTATTTTCTTGATATTCTGTTCTCGTTGGTTTTTTATCTTCGTACATAGTATCACCATAATTTATTATATACTAATTTATATAATAACGAAAGTTCTTTCCAAAGAAATTACTCCTGGAGTTGTTTGCTTTTACGTTAGGGTTTTGATACAATTATTTTGGTGATAATATGCAATATCCTATTCAAACAATGGAGAATGTTTTTCAAGCAGTTTCAGAAAATTTACATCTTATAAAGACCAAAAAATATAGGAATGCTATTAAAGAGTTTAATGAGAGTTATCAGACTGTTATTTTAATTAGTGTTCATCATTTTGGTTGTGAAGATATTAAAGATAAGAAGTTGTTTTCTGCTTTTACCAAGAAAACAATTTCAAATAGTTCTATTAATATTTTAGAATATCAGGAGAAGCTAATTCAAAAATTAAATAGAAAGGAAGAAATTAGAGCTTATTCCTTTTTACCAAGTGGTCTAGGTCATTATGAAAGTTTAGATGAATTAGTAAATCAATTGATAAGGCAATCTTGTTTGGAGGAAAAAAAATATATTTATGCTGATATCGAGTTAGATAATGTTTCAGAGCTAGAACAAGTATTTATTGCTTTAACGAAAGAATTAAAAAATACTTTACTGCTTGTTGTAGGAATTGATGATAATGATGATGTTCCTTTCTTACTTTGGAAAGAAAAAGAAACCAAGAAGAATTGGATTATTCGTCATCTTAATGAAAAAGAATACTCTCCTTTTATTCACATGTCTCGAGATTTTGAAAATTTATATACGAGAAGTAGACGAGATATTTTTAATAGTAAAGTTCCTTATAGTAAAATGGAATTTGCGGCACTGTGTATTCCCTATCAGTTACGTTTTCTATTAATCTATGAAGAAGATGGAAATATGTTAGGATTTATAGAAGGACAGATTTTGAATACCGAAGATCTTACAAAATATGCAGATAGTCGAGTTATGAAGATTAATAAACTATTTGTAAAAAAAGAAAATCGTAGAAAAAAGATTGCTACTCGCTTATATCAAGAATTGGTACAAAGAGCAAAGACTGAGAAGTGCGATAGAATTGAAGTTCAGGTTTATCACTTTACACCTGAGGCTCAAAGTTTTTTTGCTTCCCTTGGTCTTAAAGTATTGTCATATCAATATGAAATTAATGTTGAAAAAAAATAGTACTGTCAAACAGAAAAAATATTTTTGCAATAGCAATTGACTTTTTATAAAATATAATTTATTATTAAGATGCGTGATACATATCACGCCGATATCTCTCACGGTGTTTAAATGTGAGAGTATATTCAACCGAACCCCCTGAAGGAGCCTTATGGCTCCACTTTTTTTGTATTAATTTAAAAATAGAACATAAAAAATGGAAATATGTAGATGTTATTTGCACATTTCCATTCTTTTTTTTACTTTATATTAGTCTTTTTATTATCCACAACCATTTCTATTAGCTGCATTAATAAATTGTCGAATTGCTGATACTTGCCATGTTGTCTCTGTATATACTATTCTAGAACAATTTCCAGCATTATCACAGGCATATCCTGCGAAATATGCACCTGTTTGACCTGTTTTGTTACTAGATGTTGGAGAATTACATTGTAAAAAGTGAGTATATCCAGGTCCATATATTGATGAAGCTCTAGGTATTAAATCATAGCTTCCATAATTAACAGTGTTAGGAATTGTAGAGTTAGCAAAATTTACATAAGCACTCCAATCACCACCGGTTTTTCTAGTATCAGGATTTCCGCTACAACCTTTTGCAGCTAATTCTTTCTTATACCAATGGTTATGATATACAGCGTTTACTCCACTTAAGTTATCATATGCACTGTATCTTACTCCTAAAAATTGAGTTCTATTTCCGCCGGCACAAAATATTCCCCAGTTGTTCCAAGCAGCTTCTGCTGTAGAAAAGTAATTCCCACTGTTTGTCATTCGAAGTTCTAAGGAAATACCAGGAGGAGTCTTATCGATATATTTGTTTACTGTACACGAATTTGTATTACCAGCTGTATCAGAGATATTAATCACATCTGTTGCTCCTTCTGATGAGAAATACTGAGTGTATGAAGGTTGCGCACAGCCACTTCCTTCTCCATCACCACATTGTACAGTGATGTTTCTATCTGTATTTTGCCAAGTCGTGCTATCACCTGATACGGCTCCACAACTTGGTCTATCTGTATCTACAAATACATCTACCTCACAATCCGTTTGGTTTCCTACATTATCTTCTATTGTTATTATTCCAATTTTTGTAGTTGATGAAAATGGTACTTGATAGAATGACTGTCTACAACCACTCTCTGAGTCAGCACAATGTTGGGTTACTGTTAATGATTGATTTATCCAAGATGAGTTTGTACCCTCTGTTTCTGTACAAGTTGGTGGTGTGTTATCTAATTTGTAGATTCCATAAGTTTCTACTGATTTTCTTTCGTTTCCAAATACATCTTGAATTCCATTAGTATTTTTAGAACTATATGGTCTTATTACTAAATTATAATCTCCTGTTTCACTTGGTACATGTTTTGTTGGAATTGTATAACTTATCTTAGTTACTCCTTCTTTATTGGCGTAGTTATAAATATAATCTTCGCTTGTTTTATTTCCATCCGGATCTGTCCAATAATAAAGAATACCTATATTCCTATTTAAGCCACTGGTGTCTGTTATTTCTATTTTAATATGAAGATCATCCTGTTTAATCCAGCCAGATGATTCTGGCGTTACCGACATATTTGGCACTACTTTATCTGGGTCATAATCACAATTAAATTCATCTTCTAAAATATCTTTATCTTCATATAAGACATTTCCTTCTGTGTCTACACATTTGATTGCACTTGCATATTTGTAATTGTTATTTTCTTTTCTTACTTCTACAAAAGTAGTTGCATCATCACTACAGGTAACATCACTATCGCCAAAGTCTTTTATTAAATTACTTCTTTTCAAATCTGAATAATATACAGTAACGCAACCTGACTCATTATTACCAAAGATATCTCTAGCATTACTATCCATATAAAGTTTGGCTGCATCTTCTAAAGATTCTTGATAGGTTTCAAACTTCTTCATTTTATTTTCATTTTGTATTCTTTGCACCTGGGGAAGTGCCAATATTAGAATTATTCCTATAATTGCGATTACCACAATCAGTTCAACTAATGTAAAACCTTTTTTATTATTCATAACCTATACCTCTACACTATTCCATTATGAGTTTATCTCGTTTAAAAAAATTTGTCAATTTTTTTCAAAAGAAAAAAGCCTTTACGGCTTTTGATTATCCACGTCCTGCACATGCAGATGTTGTTGGATTTACTAGATTTTTTCTTACATGATTATAATCCCAGGCTACTTGTGGAGCTATTAATCCAGAACAGTTTCCGGCATTATCACAAGCCCTTGAATAAATTTGAACTGTCATGGTATTACCTGCTCCTGAAACCTTGGCATTACATTGTAGAAAGTGTAGAATATACCATGAATTTGGTGCTCCACTGGAATAAAATTTCATCAAATCATTTGGATCCTTAGCTGTTGTTCCACAAGCTGATTTAGATGGGTATAAGTACCAGTGGTCTCTTTCGATACGATTTACTCCACTTAATGCGTCATATGCGGTGTATTTTAATCCCATAAACTGTGGATATTTATGACAGACAATCCAACCATTATTGAAACCAAAGTTATCGTCTGTTGTGGTATTAGTACTTGTAGCTAGACGACCTTCAAAACTAATAGAAGGTGGAGTTTTATCAATATATTTATTTACTGAACAGGCTGTTACGTTTCCTGTTATATCAGAAATATTGATGACATCAGTTGCTCCTTCTGATGAGAAATATTGAGTATATGAAGATTGAGAACATCCACTTCCTTCTCCATCATTACATTGTACTGTGATATTTCTATCAGTATTTTGCCAAGTTGTACTATCACCTGATACAGCACCACAACTTGGTCCTTGATTATCAAGATAGACATCTACTTCACAATCTGTAGTATTTCCTACATTATCTTCTATGGTAATGATACCTAATTTTGTTGGAGAGTTAAATGGTACTTGATAAGATTCCTGGGTACATCCACTTTCATTATCTATACAATGTTGTGTTATTGTAAATGGTTGATTGATCCAAGATGAATTCTCTCCTTCTGTAGTCCCACAAGTTGGATGGGTATTATCTAATTTATATATTCCGTAAGTATTTACTGATTCTCTTTCGTTTCCTAAGACATCTTGAATACCATTTGAATTATTAGAACTCCATGATTTTATTACTAAGTTAAAGTCACCTGTTTCGCTTGGTACATGTTCTGTTGGGATTGTGTAGTTTATCTTAGTTACTCCTTTCTTATTGGCATAATCATAGGTGTAATCTTTACTCACTTTATTGCCTTCTGGATCTGTCCAATAATAAAGAATACCAATATTTTTATTTAGACCGCTTGGATCTGTAATTTCTACTTTAATATGAAGATCACTTTGTTTAATCCATCCAGATGATTCTGGAGTTACTGTTATATCTGGCACTTCCGTATCAGGATTATGATCACAGGAGATACCATCATCAATAATTTCTCTATCTTCATACAAAGTATTACCCTCGGTATCTACACATTTGATTGCACTAGCATATTTATATTCATTATTTGTTTTTCGTACTTCTACATAAGTGGTAGCGTCATCACTACAAGAAACATCACTATCTCCAAAATCTTTAATTAAGTTACTGGTTTTCAATTCAGAATATTTTACAACAATACAACCGGATTCATTATTTCCAAACAAATCTCTAGCATTATTATCCATATAAAGTCTCGCAGCACTTTCTAAAGATTCTTGGTATGTCTCATATTTTTTTGTTTTATTTTGACTTTGTATCTTTTGTACCAGGGGTAAAGCTAGTATTAAAATTACTCCTAATATTGCAATTACGACAATTAATTCTACTAATGTAAACCCTTTTTCATTCTTCATACCATTTACCTCCATGTTTATTTACTTTTGTACTCTATATAAAATTTTATCTTTTTTATGTAGCTTTGTCAATTATCTATTGATAGACTTTTATGAAAAAAATGTCTTTTTTTAATATGAATATTTTGTAGTATTTTATATATATATTTCACACTTTATTTTTATGATTAAATTGGGTTATTGCAAGTTAGTATAAACATAATATTTATTCCTCTTGGTATTCTGATTCCTTCTACTTAACCTTATTATTTCTACTTTTATTATCCTTATCTTTTCCATTTAAAATTTTATTCTTATTGTAAGAAGGTGTCAAATAAAAAATTTGTGAAAAAAACACGATTTCTCGTGTTTAACCTTTTGTAATAGATTCAATTAATTTTACTTTTACTGGATCATTATCTGTTTCTTTATTTAACAAGTATTCTTTAGAGTCTTTCTTTGCTTGTAGTAGTATTTTATAATCAGATCTAATATTTGCAATTTTAAAAGACATATCTCCACTTTGTTTTGTACCAAATAAGTCTCCATGACCTCTTAGTTTGAAATCTTCTTCACTGATTTTAAATCCATCATCTACTTGTTCCATAATTTTTAATCTTTCTGCATCACTATTACTTACTAGAATACATTGTGATTTAGAACTTCCTCTTCCTACTCTTCCACGTAATTGGTGTAGTGTTGATAATCCAAAGCGGTCGGCATCAAAGATTACCATGGTTGTGGCATTTGGTACGTCTACTCCTACTTCTATTACCGTTGTGGATATTAAAATTTGGATTTTATTTTCAGAAAATTGTTCCATGATGATGTCTTTAGCGGCACTGGCCATTTTACCATGTATAATATCTATTTTATAAAGATCTTTAAAAGCTAATTTCATTTGGTCTCTTAATTGACAAACATTAGTTAAATCTGAATTTTCACTTTCTTCTATTAATGGTGCGATTACATAGACTTGATGATTTTGTTTTAGTTCTTTATACATCATTTCTAATACGTCTTTGATTTCACTATTTTTCTTTACAAAAGTATCTATTTTTTGTCTTCCTTTTGGACGTTGTTTGATGGTTGATACATCCATATCTCCAAATATTGTTAAAGCATAGGTTCTAGGAATTGGTGTTGCGCTCATATATAGGACATCTGGTTTCTTACCCTTATTTTGTAAATTTGCTCTTTGGTGTACTCCAAAACGATGTTGTTCATCTGTAATAACTAGACCTAGATTATGGTACTGTACTTCTTCTTGAATTAGAGCATGCGTTCCTACTACCATACTGATTGTGCCATCTTTTAGTTCTTCATAGATTTTTTGTTTGTCTTTCTTGGGTGTTGAACCAGTTAATAAAGCGATTTTTATATCTGTTTTTTTCAAGAAATCTTGGAGATTATGAAAATGTTGCGTAGCTAATATTTCAGTTGGAGCCATTAAAGCACTTTGATAACCACTTAAGTGATTGGCAACCATAGCTAGAAAAGCAACGATTGTTTTACCACTTCCTACATCTCCTTGTAGTAGTCGGTTCATTCTATGAGTGGCTTCTAGGTCCGCTACTATTTCGTTAGTAGCTGTTTGTTGATCATCTGTTAATTCAAATGGTAGGTCTTTAATAAATTCTTGAAGTTTGTCTTTATCTATTTTACGCTCTATTCCTTGTTTTTTCTTTTTACGTTCTATCTTTAAATAATTAATTTTAAACATAAAAGCAAATAATTCTTCATATTTTAGACGAATCGTTACTTCTTTTAGTTTTTCTTGTGTTGATGGATTGTGAATTAGATTTAGTGATGTTTTTTTATTTGAAAAATTATATCTTTGTAGGTACTCTTCTGGAATATAGTCTGGTATTTCACGACCAAATTGTAGTAGAGCCATATTTATATAAGTTGCGATATTTTTGTTTGTTAGGCCACTTGTTGCGTGATATACAGGTTCTATTTTCATTTTATTAGATAAAGTTTCTAGTTTGATGTCAGCGGCAGTGATTACGTTTTTCTTTTTATCTAGTTTTCCAATTACAGTAACTCCTGTTCCAACGGTTAATTGGCTTTTTAAGAAGGCTCTGTTAAAGATTGAGACTCCTACTACTCCAGATGGAGTTACTAATCTGAAGTTCATCTTATTTAATCCGGCTTTGAATCGCATTAAGACAGGAACACTTTCTACTCGTCCATCAATGACAATTTTTTCACCATCTTCTACTTCTTGTAGAGTGTTTCTTTCTAATATCTCGTAACGAAATGGGTAGTGCGTCACTAAATCTTCTACTGTATAAATATTAATTTTATTTAATAAAGCAAGGGACTTTGGTCCTATTCCTTTCACATCTTTTAACTCTGCCACTTGACCACTTCCTTCTTGGCATATTATATCACATTTTGAAGGGTGTTTTCCAACAATTTTTTAAATTTACTGTTTTTTCATTTTTTTTCAATTTTTTATTGACAAATTTCCTTCTTTCGGTTAGTATAGGAACTACCAATTCGGTATTAGGCGAATTGGTCGCTAGTATCACACTAGCCAACCCCTTTTTATTCTTTTTAGAGGTTGCCCTCAGGGGGTGCAACCTCTTAGATGAAAAGCTAAAGAAGACATATGCCGATGTCTTCTTTTTTCGTATATATGAAATTATATAGTTGTAATTATGGCGGTACCACTATTTCCCAGTTTATCTTGCATCCATATTCTGGCGGCTTCATCTTTGACGATGACTTCTAAAGTAGAAGTATAACTAAACATTTGATTATAACGTGTTACATTACTAAATTCTGCATTTTGCATATTTAGATTTCTTAGTTTAGTACAGTTATAAAACATTTGTTGTGTATTAGTCACGTTTGAAGTGTCAAAACTACTTAAATCTAATTCTGTTAGACTACTACATCCTTGGAACATCGCAAACATGTCGGTTACGTTTGTAGTATCAAAATTAGTAAAATCCAAACTAGTTAAACTACTACAATTTTGAAACATCTGACTAAATACGGTTACCTTCGATGTATCGAAATGACTGATATCAATATCTATTAAGCTACGACATCCTAAAAACATCAAAGACATATTGGTAACATTTGGAGTATTAAAATTACTTAAGTAAATACTTTGTATTAAGTCACATCCCATAAACATGTTAGCCATTGTGGTGACATTAGATGTGTTAAAACTACTTAAATCTAGACTAATTAAACTATCACATCCCGCAAACATCCTGGTCATATCAGTCACATTTGAAGTATTAAAATTGCTTACGTTTAAGCTAGCTAGACTACTGCAACCACGAAACATACTATCCATATTTGTAACTTTTGAGGTATCAAATCTACTGACATCTAAATTAGTCAGACTATTACAATTAGTAAACATACTAGACATATTAGTAGTTTGAGAAGTATTAAAGCCACTAACATCTAATTGTATTAATTTACTGCAACCATTAAACATATTTGACATATTAGTCACCTTTGAGGTGTTGAATCGACTGACATCTAAGCTCGTCAAACTGCTACAATTACCAAACATGCGGTCTGTGGTTGTTACGTTTGAGGTATTAAAACTACTGACATCTAACTCAATTAAACTACTACAATTTTCAAACATCCTTGACATTCCCGTAACTTTAGAAGTATCAAATCTACTGACATCAACACTGATAAGATTCCTACATTGAAAAAACATAGCCC
This sequence comes from uncultured Bacilli bacterium, assembly GCA_944358945.1. Classification (GTDB taxonomy): domain Bacteria; phylum Bacillota_I; class Bacilli_A; order RF39; family UBA660; genus Faecimonas. Next base: position 674 of record CALVSH010000014.1, on the reverse strand, counting down.
ACATGTCTGTTACGTTTGAGGTATTAAAATTTTCAATTTTTAATTGTTCCAAGGCAAAACAACAATCAAACATTCTAGCCATAGTAGTTACTTTTGAGGTATCAAAACTGTTCAAATCTAAGTTTGTTAAAGTATTACAATTATAAAACATAGTAGACATAAATGTTACATTAGACGTATCAAGATTATTTAATAAAATATTTTCCATCTTGGTAAAATCTGAAAATAATTGAGAAGAATTAGAATTCGCAATGACTCCTCCGCGTCCTCCAATAGTAACTTTATAAGTACCATTTCCACTTCCATCATCTTCTAGATAAGCTATGACACTCCTATCTCTAGCCTGTGATGCATCCCAGGAATAAATAGCGGTATCTGGTACATCAATATTTGTCTTTATCTCTATACTAGTGACATCTGCTTTATCATATTCACTTGTCCACCAAGAACTTCCCTTCATGATAGGATCACCTTGTTCACTGACTACTCCATCCATACTTTTTGCTAGTTCTATCTTTGACCATTTTGCCCTTAATACTACATTCTCTTCAGGCATAATAAAATAGTCACTACCTACCTTCTTAACATTATCTGTAACTATCTCCCAACCTTGAAAGATATATCCACTACAGGTAGGCTCTTCCTCTGTTATTTCCACGGTATCAAATACTGAC
>CALVSH010000013.1 GCA_944358945.1 uncultured Bacilli bacterium | reverse complement strand
CACCAAAAACAGTCAGAATAGTACGAGGGGAATATGATTTAACATGATACTTTCGTTTTCTTTCTAAAGAATGCTTATAATTATTGTCTAGCTCTTTAATAAACATAATAAAAGCATCCTTAATAAGTTTATTTAGTTCCTGTTCTAACGAGGATAGAAGATTGATATAATTATTGATAGAAAAGTCGTTAGAATGGGAAAGGGCAAGCTCAATTCTTTTAGATAAGTTTTTTTTGATTAAATTTTCATAATTATGTAGTATAATCTTCATAAGAGAAATCTCCCTTCGATGTATTTTTAGACACTTACATTCTATCAGAGATTTCTCTTTTTGTATGCAATCCCCAAACCATTATACACAATCAAAACAAAAGAAGATTTGACAGCCTCAAAAAATCGTGTTAATATTAAGCCAGTCAAACAAAGAAAGGAGTGGAAGACATGAGATGGTTAAAAGTTAAAGATTATTTAAATACACAATTAAATAAAAAGACAAGTTGCAGTAGAAGAGGGAACTTTTTATGTTTTCCACAACTTTAATATTGAATAAACTAAATATTAGATAAAACTAGACTACTGCAAAGTAGTTTTTTTGTTATCAATTTGTGTATTCATTAAAATTAAAGAAAAGGAGTGTACTATGGAAAAATTAAAGCATTTTAAAATATTTTTCAACTACATCAAAGATGACAAACTGAAACTATTCTTATATATAGCATTAGTAGTTTTATCATACATCCCATCCTTAGCTGCCGTATACATCTGGGGTGTTGCAGTAGAAGCATTAACAACAAAAGACTTTAATCAATTTGCCATGTGCTTAGTTATCTATGAAGGAATTCACATATTATTTTATACTATTCTTCAAATACCAAGAGATTATCTATATACATATTTTGAAATAAAATTCACCAAGAATGTCAGCAAAGACCTATACAAAAAAATGGATAATCTACCAGCAATCGCTTTTGAAGATATCGGGGTTGGAGAGTTTATTAATAGATTATACACAGATCCAGATAGAGTAATGGAACTACTTTCAAAAATGGTAAAACTAATTTGTAGAGCTGTTGTAGTATTAGTGGTAGTAGTAATTGCTATTCAAGTTTCATGGATTCTATTTGCAGAAATTCTTCTACTAGCAGTTATCATGGGAATAATTTCAACCAAGTTCTTTCCTAGAATTAAAAAGAGTCAGGAAAATATTAAAAAACAAAGTGATGCCTACGTAAAAGTTGCAACAGAAAACATGACAGGAATTAGAGAAATCAAATCCCTAGGTATAGCAGAAAATATTGAAAAGAATATTGCTAAGGTAATTGACAAATTATTTTCTCATACAGAAGTTGTCAGAAAATACGAAAGATGGTATTACGCTTTCAACAACTTAGCATACTTTATCATTCAATTCATAATATTATTCACAACAGGATACTTTTATATAGAAGGAACTATTACTCTTAGCATATTTTTAATGATAGAGTCATACATCTGGAGAATAGATGATGTTGTAGAAAGTATCAGTGACTTTGGAGTAAGTTTCAATAAAGTAACAGTCTCCCTAAAAAGAATAGGAGAAATACTAAATAACGAATTATATCAAGATGAAAAATATGGTGATAAAGTATTAGAAAATCCAAAAGGAGTAATCAACTTCAAAAATGTTAAATTCAAATATACAGAAGAAGAACAATACACCTTAAATGGTCTAAACCTAACCATAAATCCAAATAAAAAAATTGCTATCGTTGGTCGTAGTGGAAATGGAAAAAGTACAATATTCAACTTACTATTACGTTATTTTGATACCACAAAAGGTCAAATTACAATAGATAATATTAACATAAAAGATTTAACGAAAGAATCATTAAGAGGAAATTTATCTATCATCAGACAATCTCCATTCTTATTTAATTTAACAATTCTAGAAAACTTCAAACTAGTAAAAGAAGATGTAACACTAGAAGAAGTAAGAGAAGTTTGTAAAAGAGCCTATATTGATGGGTACATCATGAGTCTACCAAAAGGTTACAATACCATAATAGGAGAAGGCGGAATTAATTTATCAGGAGGACAAAAACAACGTATCGCTATTGCTAGAACCCTTCTTTTAAACACTAAAATTATATTGTTTGACGAAGCAACATCAGCACTGGATAATGAGTCTCAAGAATACATTAAAAAAACAATTGATGACTTAGTAAAAGATCATACTATAGTAATTGTTGCACATAGATTATCAACCATCGTAGATGCTGATACCATTCATGTCATAGAAAAAGGAAAACTAGTAGCCAGTGGACGACACGAAGAATTATTAAAAAATTCTCTTCCATATCAAAAATTATATACCGCCGAATCAAAAAATTAAATAAGATAAGAAACAAGAAGGACTTTGCTATCCTTCTTTTATATTATAATAAAACGTAAGGAGAATGACACATGACAAACATAGAACAAAAATTAAAAGAATTAGAAATAACCTTCGAAAAAGTAGAACATCAAGCGGTATATACGGTAGAAGAGGCAAAAGAAAAAGTTCCCCAAATCGCTGGCCTAGGCTGTAAGAATTTATTTTTAAAAACGAAGACAAAAGAATATTTTCTCTATACATTGCCGGAAGATAAAATAGTAAACTTAAAAGAGCTATCCAAAAAACTAGGTGTCTCAAGATTTCACTTCGCATCCCCTGAAAGTTTAGAAGAAATTTTAGGTGTAATACCAGGTTCTGTTACTCCGCTAGCAATAATAAATGATATCCAAAATAAAGTAACAGTCGTACTAGACAAAGAATTAAAAGGAAAAAAAGTTCTAGTACATCCCAATAGAAATACCGCAACCATATCTTTAGCCTATGAAGATTTAACAAAATTGATAAAATCCACAAATCATGAAATAATAGAAATATAAAGGAGAATTTATGAGATTAGAAAGAATAACAATAGAAGATAATGAACCATACTTAAGACAAATATCAAAGCCAGTAGATTTTAAAAATAATGACTGGAAAAAAACTCTAGAAAAATTAGCTTATTTTTGTGAAAACGATGATAATATCATGGCAATCGCCTCTGTACAACTAGGAATACCTCTAAGATTAGTCTATGTAAAGAAGACAGATTTGAACAGATTAGAAGAAGATTATAACGAAAAAAGAGTCTTTATCAATCCCAAAATTATAAAAAAAGAAGGATTAACTACATACTGGGAAGCCTGTGCTAGTTGCCTAGATTATACCGGTCTAGTAGAGCGACCATACAAAATAGAAATAGAGTATTACGATATCAACCAACAAAAACATATAGAAAAGCTAGAAGGATTGGCCGCAACAGTACTATCTCACGAAATAGATCACTTAGATGGTATTCTACATATTGATATTGCCAAACAAATAAAAGTATTACCCAGGGAAGAAAGAGTAGAATTAAGAAAAAAAGAACCCTACACCATTCTAAGAAAAACTGGCCCATATCCAGAGCCACGACAAGAAAGAAAAATACTCCAAAAGAAAATTCAACAAAACTAACAAAATCATACTTCTCACAGTAAAAAACCTACAAATTCACGGAAAAAACTGTTACAAACGCAATAATTTAGTATACTACCATCAAAAGTTTGTTTAGAGAGTAGTAGGTGTAAGAAGTGAAAAAAGTAGTAGTTTTAATAATTAGTTTAATTTTATTTTTACCAATCACAACCATGGCCCAGAGAGGTTGTTGTTCTCATCATGGAGGAGTAGCAGGTTGTGACTCATCCGGAAAACAGTTGTGTCAAGACGGAACATTAAGTCCATCGTGTACATGTACGCCAACAACACCAAGTTCTTCTAATTCGTCTTCATATTCTGATGCGAGTACATATACGGCACCATCTATTATCTATGGATGTACAGATTCCAATGCCCTAAATTATAATCCATCAGCAACCAAGGACGATGGTTCTTGTGTGGCTAAGGTAGAAGGGTGTACAGATACAAGCGCAATAAACTATAATCAAGAAGCAAATACAGAAAATGGTTCCTGCCAATATCAAAGTACCGTAGTAGAAACTGAACCAATTAAATATCAAAAAGAATACAAAGGATCATCAGCTTCGTCAGCTTCATCTCTTGGTGAAGAAAAAATTGTTCAATCAGGAAAAAATGGAGAAAAAGAAGTAACATACAAAGTAATAACTGATAAAGACGGTAATATAATATCAAAAGAAAAAACAGATGAAAAAGTAACCATTGAACCGGTGAATGAAATTGTAGAACAAGTTCAAAGTGATAGTGCATCATCTTTTATCAGCATAGCCTGGATAATCGGTATTGCTTTTACTTTAATCTATGCGACCAAACATCCAGACACCAAGTTACTTATTAACAAAATAAAATCACAACCAAGCGTAGAAAAAGTACTTTTATACATCTTTTATTTCATATTAATATTTCCAGTCTTTATAGATGTAGTGCTAATTATTATAAATAAACTAAAAAATAGGCAGTCATAACTAGGATTGCCTTTTTTTGTTAACGTTTAACACACCAAAAATCACTAATATAAAAAATAACAAACTGAAAAAGAACATCTATAAATAACAAAACTAACATTTTTTTAAACGTAAAGCATAGTCTAAAAAAGGGATAACATAAATAGCTGGCTTTATTTAACAAAAGAAGCCCTAACATATTTAAGTTTAAAAGCATCTACTATTAATGTGACCTCAATTCTCATTGAAAAAAGAGTAGAATTCATACTTATATTTTTTTGTATCTAACAAGTAAGAATTTCACCTACGTAACAGATAAATATTTCATGTTAATGAAAATAACATAAAGGTAATTTGTATACTTACAAAAAAATATAAAAAAATCTTGAAAATTCAAAGAGTAAAGAGAAAATCTGTGGTACAATAAAAATGGAAGGAGGAATAAGCATTGGAAGAAAAAATAATCGAATTTACAGAAGACCCTATGATAAAGATGAGTGATTATAAACCTCTAGATGGCAAGATAATTCACTTAAACAACTTGGCACTAGATGAACTTAATCTATATTCCCATCCTTTAGAAGCACCAAATATACCAAAAGTATTAAAGGAAAACTTACCACCTATAGATGGAGAAAAAAGGTATTGCATTTTAGCGTTATCTGGAGTTAGTGAAGATAAAATTTATGGTATGTATGGTCCAGATGCTGAATTTCCAAATACAATTTTTGTAATTGAAAATACAGGTGATGAGGATTATCCTTCTAAAATTATAGGTGAGTATGTAAGTGATCAAGAATATTATATTGCTCCCAGGAAAGGGCAAAATATTTTTTTGAAAATGACAAAAGGAAAAATGCTAAAAAGATAAAAAGCCTAGGGCTTTTTTTTGTGGTATAATAAAAAAGAAAGGAAGGTAACATATATGTTAAATGTAAATTGCCAAAGTAGTATAAAAATAACAGGAGACAAAGTAATATATTTTGACCCATTAAAAGTAGCAGAGAATCACGATGCTGACTACATCTTCATTACTCACACTCACTGGGATCATTTCTCACTAGAAGATATTCAAAAAATAAGAAAAGAAAGTACTAAAATAATTGGTCCAAAAGACATCAAAAGCGATCTAAAAACGTTAAATATAAAAGAAGAAAACATCATCACAACAACGCCCAACCAAGAACTACTTCTAGACAACATAAAAATAAAAACACAACCGGCATATAATACTAACAAAAGTTTTCATACTAGAGAAAATGCTTGGTTAGGCTTCGTTATAACTATCGAAAACATAACTTATTACATCATGGGTGATACAGATGCCCTTACAGAAAACGAAAATATAAAATGTGATGTATTATGCATTCCAATAGGAGGAACCTATACAATGGATGCTAAGGAAGCAGCTGATTTCACTAATAAATTGAATCCCAAAACAGTAATACCTATTCACTACGGACTAGTAGTAGGAACACAAGAAGATCTAAATATCTTTAAATCAAATATCAATCCTAGTATTCAAATTGAAGAAAAAATCAATCTACAATAATTATATCTAACTACCAATAAGGTATAAGTTGAAATAATACATAAAATATGATAGAATCGATGCCAAGGGGACAGGTGATGGTATGTTAAACTTAAAAGAAAACAAAAAAGAAATCATGGAATTGATTCTATTCACAGTAGTACTTATCTTTGCCTTCATAAATATTTCCTATATTTGGTCATTCATTAAATATGTAATTGCCATATTAATGCCATTCATTATAGGAGCTATGATAGCTTTTGTACTAAATGTATTATTAAACGTTGTAGAAAATAAATTATTCAAAAAGTTAAACAATAAAAAATCAAAACTATGGAATAAAATCAAAAGACCAACTTCTTTAATTACTAGTCTAATAATAATTATAGCTATAATAGCTTTAATATTAGGTCTGATAATTCCACAACTAAAAAACACAGTCGAACTATTTACTGAAAACTTTGATTCCTATAGAAAACAAAGTGTAGAATTACTAGAAAAAGTAGGAATTGATGAAAAAGATATCAACAAATTAAACAAAAATCTAGAAAAAATTCAAAAAGAAGCGACTCACTATATTAGTGAAAATAAAGATGAGATTATGCAAACAACAGTAGGAGTAGCAAGCAGTGTCATAGGAGTAATTACCTCACTAGTATTAGGGATTGTCTTTGCCATATACATTTTATTAAAGAAAGAAGATTTATCAAGGCAAAGCCAAAAAATAATGCGAGCTTATCTCACACCACAAAAGCAAAAAAGAGTCAAAGAAATTTGTGCTTTATCAAATAAAACCTTTGGGAACTTTATAAGTGGTCAATGCCTAGAAGCACTAATCATTGGTATATTATGTTTCATTGGTATGTTAATATTACAAATTCCATATGCTTCTACTATTTCTGTACTAGTCGGATTTACAGCTTTAATCCCAGTATTTGGAGCATTTATTGGAACTGTATTTGGAGCATTCTTAATCTTAATGGTAGACCCAGGAAAAGCGGTTTTATTCGTAATCTTTATCTTAGTACTACAACAAATTGAAGGAAATTTAATCTAGCCAAAAGTAGTAGGAAACTCAGTAGGACTTCCTGGATTATGGGTCATGGTAGCAGTAACAGTAGGAGCAAGCGTCGCAGGAGTACTTGGTATGTTATTAAGTGTACCAATCTGTTCCATTTTATATAGCATCTTAAGAACAAATGTAAATGAAAGATTAGAAAAACAAAACGCCCAGAAAATAAAAATAAATTCACAAAAAGAAGTTAGAAAAAATTAGATTCTAACTTCTTTTGTTTATAAAGATAACACAACCACTGATAATCATAATTTTTTTCTCACTACATCAAAATAATCAAACAAGAAATCAAAAAATTAAAAATTATAAAAACAATCCATTCCACATAAAAAATATGTTATAATGATTCTATATGATAGGAAAGAGGATAAAATGTTAGATATTAAGTCTAGAAAAGGAGTATTTATATCACCCGACGGTTCAACTCATCCATTTGGAATTAATAACTACCACATAATAAAAAGATTTACAGACACAAATGTTCATGAAATAGCATTTGATAATGAGATAAGAAATACCCCTTGGTTCCAAGAAGTGCAAAACAAATTAAATTTTACCACTCAGGATAAAAAATTCTACAATCTAATAGATACAATGTGTGGTAAAGGGTTAGTACTAATATTAAATGTTTGTTCAGAGTTACCAATCACCAATCAATTATTAGAAAAATATATAATATATACTCCCATAGAATTAACAAATGAACAAGAACAAACCCTAACAGAAAATTATCAAGAAC
>CALVSH010000012.1 GCA_944358945.1 uncultured Bacilli bacterium | reverse complement strand
AGTAGAGGACATTAGTGATGAGCAGTTACTGTCTGAAGATTCAAACAAACAAGAACAGAGTATTGATTTGGAAGAGTTTATGAAAAATCATTTTGAAAATTCTAATAATCAAACTTCTGATGATTGGTTTGATAGTTACTTTAATAATCCAGATAGTTATTGTGAAACTACTGTAGAACATAAATTATATATAAAGAAATAATAGAAAAGTTGAACTTTAATTAGTGATATTATTTTATTGATATGGAAAGGATGGTTTTTGTCATCCCTTTTATCATATCTTTTAATGGATATATTGATGAAATACTGAAATTTGACAAATTTATTATTTTGTGGTATAATGTGTTTACTTCAAGGATAGAGGGGTTCTAAACTGAAGAAGATATAATTTAGGGAGGTTGAATATACATGGAAGTAAAATCTTATATATTCGAGTATTTGGATGAAAATGATTTTAGAAAGAAGGAACGTTCTGTTCGTAAGTATAATATGCTTGCCTATAAAAAATTAACTTTTTCATATTATCCAGAATTGAGAAAGGGTAATTTTTTAGGAAAAGTAGTAAATAGAAATGAAAAAAATCAGACAGTTTCCTATGAATTAAAATTACCTACTGATGATTTGTTTGCTAAAGTACATGGGGAAATTATGTTACATTATACTGTTTATTTAGAAAAACATATTATTCTTTTAACTAATATTACTCCAGAGGGTATTTTAGATGAAGGTCATAGAGCAGAATTATCTACTTATAAAGGTGTTATGATTTCTAAGACTAATCCAGAAAAAGATATGTTTAAAATTAATTTATTAAATATGTTAGATAAATAATTATTAATATATGGTGTAAATTTTGTAAAAAGAAAAGATTGCTGTTGTGGCAATCATTTTTTTATAGTATTTCAACATCGTTTTTTTCTGTTTCTTTTTTTGTGTCTGTCTTATCTGTTTTTTGCGTTGTCTGTTCGGTCTTTTTCTTTTCTTTGTTTAGAGGTTCTAATTGTTTTGCTAGTTGGTTTTGAACAAAGCTTAAATTAAATAGTTTTAATCCAACTCTCATATTCATACGATCTTTTTTTAATTTTAATTTTACCATTGCGTTAGTACCGGCATCTACTATAAGAGGTAGACCAGTTATAAAGCTTGCCATCTCACTATTTAAAAATATTAGTGGTTTTGCCATTTCTTCTGGTGTTGCGAGACGGTTGGCTGTTCCTGTTTCAGCTACTAGTGCATCTATTCCTCCAGCTTCTACTTCGAATTCCTCTTTCATTCCAGTGTCTGTGCTTCCTGGAAGTAGGGCATTTACTCTTATTTTTTGTGGTCCTAGTTCAATAGCTAATTTAGACATATAATAGTTAAGAGCTCTTTTTGATAAAGGGTAGGCCATCATTCCTAGTGTACTTTTATTTGCTTGAGTATGTAGGGCGTTTATCATTTCATCCCAGGTTTTTGCTGCAGTGAAGCGATCAAACTCAAAGGAATATTTATCCCAGTAGAGACCTCCTGTTGATGTTACATAGGCAATGCTTCCTCCATAAGACATTCTTTTTTTTAAGTATTCTTCTGTAATATATTTATTAGCAATATAGTTTACCGTAAATGTTTGATAGTAGTTAGTTCTTGCACCAGAAAGGCCGGCTACTCCAAAGAAAGAATCGATATGACTTGGTACTTCCTTCATGGCATCATCAATTGATTCTTTCTTGTTTAAATCTACTTCAATAAACTTTTTTACTCCATTTAATTCTGTTTTTGTGATATCTAGGGCATATACTTCTGCACCTAATTCTACTAGTAATTCTACAGTTGCTTTACCAATACCAGAAGCAGCTCCTGTTACTACGCAAATCTTTTTTTTATATCCAAAATAATCCTTCATTTTAATACCTCCTAATTATTTTAAGTTTATCATTTGTAATAATTGTTTTGTACAGTTTATTTACTATTGTTTTAAATATTTGACATAATATTACAATTTTTTTGGTTTTTCGTGATATAATATATATTGGAAGGAGAGATTATGAATTTACAACAAGATAATTTTTTTAATGCTTGCGATGAAAATTTAGTAGATTATTGTGATTCTTGGTTAGAACAGTATACTCGATCTTATGGTGATATGAATATACGTTGTTCTAGAAACAAAGGATATCAGTTAATCAGTAAAGTTAGTTCTGTTAGAAATGATTTTGGAGAAAAGGAATATCTTTTTTCTTTGAATCTTATTGATCGTGATGGTGATGTGATACAAAATGCACCTGAGTTAACTGTAGATGTTAATAGAGAGGAAACGGTTAAGTATATGGTAATGTTTATGATAAAGCATTACTTGGATTTTAATCAAACTTCTTATGGTAAATTACCGTTTACAGGTTATTTGAAGCAAGATAAAATTTCTTATTTATCTGATTCTACACCTAGTAGTACAGTGTTAGATATTAAAGATACGATTGATAGTGTTTTCTCTAGTAGCTACTTATCTTGTACTTTACAGAATGTAGCTTTGAATCATCAGAACTTTGATTTACTAAATTTATCTACTTTACATGAGCAAGCAAAACTTGAAGATATGACAAAAAGTGATAGTTTCCGTGGAAAATCTGGATTAAAACTAAATGTCTATCAGAAAGTCTTGAAGTAAGTAGTAATTTCAAGAGCTTTAAGCTCTTTTTTTCTTGCCAAGGGAAAAAAATTATGTTATATTTGTATTGTTCTGACATATGGCCTGTTGGTGAAGTGGCTTAACACACTGCCCTCTCAAGGCAGCATTCACGGATTCGAATTCCGTACAGGCTACCAGTTTGTAATTTAAATCTGTTTTGTACAGGTTTTTTTTGATTATTTTTATTCTTGACATCCTATTTTATTCATATTATAGTTAGTTTTAGTAAATAGATTATATGAAAGATATAGAGGAGTTTTGTATGGTAACTATTTATAAAAGTGATTCAGAGCAGTCTGAAGTTAAATTATGTCATGATTTTGAAGAAAATAGTTGGATTCGTATGATTAATCCTACAAGTAAAGAAATTGAAGAAGTTTCGTCTAAAGTAAATATTCCTGCTTCTTTGATATCTCAAGTATTAGTTGAAAAGGAATTACCTAGAATTAAACAAGTATCTAAAGCTACTTTGATTGTTATTGATGTACCTTATATGAAAGATAAAAGTATGAAAAATAAATATATTACGTATCCTTTAGGTATTATTCTTTGTGATAGTTCATATGTTATTACAGTATCTTTAAAAGAATTTGAGTTTATGCAAGATTTTGTGGATGGAAAAGTGGAGGATTTTTATACTTCTAAGATGAACCGTTTTTTTATTCAGATTTCTTTAAAGTCTTCTGAAGTGTATTTTAATACATTAGGTTTGATTGATGAGGATATTAATAGAATGGAGAAGAATACTTATTATTCTACTAATAATCGGGTTTTAATTAACTTTTTAAATATGCAGAAGACCCTTGTATATTTTCTTACTTCTTTGCAAGCTAATAGTCATGTGTTGGAAAGATTACAAAGTGAGGATGTTATATCTATGGAAGATTATGAAAAGGTTTTGTTAGGGGATGCTATTATCGAAAATAAACAGTGTATCGAAACATCTGTTATTTATCGAGATATTTTAGATTCTACAATGGAAGCTTATGGGTCTATTATTTCTAATAATTTAAATATTATTATGAAGTTCTTAGCTGGTGTTACGATTGTGTTTTCGATTCCTACGATGATTTCTTCTTTTTTAGGAATGAATGTTGATCTTGGCATTATTGGTGAAAGTGAATATTCTTTCGTTATTGTTTGTCTTGTTTCTTGCTTGTTATCAGTTTTTATTGCTATTTGGCTAAAGAAGAGAAATATGTTATAATAAAGTTGATTCAATTTATTTTGGAGGTTTTATGGAAGAATTTGTTATTACAATTATGAATCAATATGGGTATTTTGGAATTTTCTTTTTAATATTTATTGAAAATATTTTTCCACCAATCCCTTCTGAAGTTGTCCTTTTATTTGGAGGGTTCATGACAACTTATTCTAAGTTGGGACTTCCTTTGATGATTGTTTTTTCTACCTTAGGAAGTACCGTGGGAGCTATTATTTTATATTATATTGGAAAAATCTTAAACAAAGAACGTCTAAAGCGAATTGTTTCAGGGAAGGTTGGTAAAGTGTTACGCTTGAAGACTAGTGATATTGATAAAGCAGATCGTTGGTTTGATACAAAAGGTAATAAAACAGTTTTTTTCTGTCGATTTATTCCAGTTGTTCGTAGTTTGATTTCTATTCCTGCTGGAATGAGTGAGATGCAAATGGGAAAATTCTTACTTTATACGGTAGTAGGTTCTGCTATTTGGAATACTGTTTTATTGTTTGCAGGTAATAAGGTGGGAAAAAACTGGAAGAGTATCGTAAATATTATGAGTCAGTATTCTCATATTATTCTTGTTATTTTAGTTATTGGGTTTGTAGGATTTGTTATTTATCATTTTTCTAATAAAAAAAATAAGAAAAAGAGTAGTTAAGGGTATTAATTATTTTAAATATATAGAATGGTGGTATTATGAAAAATTTAAAAATATTGAATTTGGATTTGACAGCTCCAGATCAAGCTTTTTCACTTGTGAGAAGTAAGAAAAAGCAAAATGAAAAACAAATTGAGGCAATTTATTCAGTTCTAAAACAGGATGATATTAATGTTATTTTGTTACATGGAGAAGATTGTTATAGTAAGGGAAAAATTCTTGCGGAAAAAATGGATTATAAATTTTTTGGTGAGAAAGATGATGAAAATTCTATTTTATTACAAAATGATAATAATTGTGCTGGTTGGTTTTCTATTCCAGAGGGCGGATATCGTATCGTTTTGCCGGTATGGGGAGAATATTTAACAATATTTTCTACGTCTTTATCTAGTCGCTCTGGAGTGGATTTACATTATTTTATGAACACTTATAATGACAGTAAAGTGCGTTCTGGTGAGTACTATACAGAACATCATTTAGTGGGAGCAAATTTCTTTGAGAAGTTAGAAATGCTTTATTTCTGTGCTTTGAATGATATGAGTTTTATTGATTCTAATAGGTATGAGAATAAAGATCTTCATTCTTCTTGTTCGGGATTACTTGTATCAAAAGATTTGGAAGTAGAATCTGTTTGTCGTTATCCTATTTTGACGGAGACTAAAGTGTTACAGAAAACTCCTGTTGCGGCTGTTGTAAAAGTTAAGTAATAATTTTGAATAAGATAATAAATCTTATTCTTTTTTTGTTGACAAACGACAAGTTGTCATGTACAATTTGTAATTGTATGACAGTTTGTCATATATAGTGATAGTAAGGGTGATGAAGGTATGCCTAGTCAAACTTTTTTAAACTTAGATTCTAAAAAGCAACAAAAGCTATTGGACGCTGCGATGGAGGAGTTTTCAACGGTTCGATATACTGAGGCGTCAGTTAATCATATTATTCAACAAGCGGGAATTCCTAGAGGAAGTTTTTATATGTATTTTGTTGATAAAGATGATTTATTTAGTTATATTTTAGAATTAAATAAAAAGAAGATTATTGCTTTTACGATTGATGTAATTCGTTCATGTCAGGGGAATTTAGAACAATCTTTTTTGACTTTATTTGATGTATTTACAGACGAGATTATTACTCATAACTTGTCTCGTTTTTTAAAAAATATGTTTTTATATTTTAGTATGTATAGAGAGAAGTTTGAAAGACCTGGACATGATTTGTTTTTGCAGGTGAAAGATGTAATTTCTACTGAGGAGTTAAAAGAGGATGATTTAGAGATTGTTTTTCATTTATTTATGCATAATTTATTTGTAGGAATTACAGAAGCAGTAAAGACAAATAAAGTTTCTGATATTAGGAAACAGTATAGGCGTATTATTCATATACTATGTTATGGAATTTATAAGGAGGATAAGAGATGTTAAAAGTTTTTAAGTATTTAAAAAGTTCTATTTTTTCTGTTTTAGCAATTATTCTATTACTTTTTGTACAAGCTTATCTTGACTTAACATTACCTAATTATACTTCTAAGATTGTTAATGTTGGTGTACAACAAGGTGGTATTGAGAATGCTGCGATTGAACAGATAGGAGAAAATACTCTTGATACCTTAGTAATGTTTATGGATAATAAGGATCGAGAATATATTTTGAATCATTATGAGAAGAGTGATACTTATAAGGGTGAAGATATTTACTCTTTAAAAGAAGATAGTAATACTGATAAAATTAGTTCTATTATGGCAGAACCTATGATGATTTTAAGTTATGCTAGTAGTAATAGTTCTAGTGATAGTAATGTTTCTTTTGATTTACCTGAAGGTGTTACTTTACAACAAGCTCTTAGTATGATGAGTGATAGTGATAGAGAGAAGATGCTTCAATCTATCGATAAAAAAATTAAAGATATTCCAGACACTATTGTAGAACAAGCTGCGGTTAGTTATGTAAAGACGGAATATCAAAGAATTGGTATTGATACTGATCAAATTCAGACCATGTATATTTTTAGAGTTGGTCTTATTATGTTAGGTTTAGCAGCTGCCGCTATGGCTATTGGAATCTTAATTGTATTCATTGGTTCTCGTATGGCTGCAAGACTTGCTAGAACACTTCGTCATAAAGTATTTACGAAAGTTGTTGGATTTTCTAAGAATGAGATTAAGTCTTATGGTCAGTCATCTTTGATTACTAGAACGACAAATGACGTTCAACAAGTTCAAATGGTTGTTGTGTTCTTGTTCCGTGTTGTTTTCTTTGCGCCAATTATAGGTATTGGTGGAGTTATGAAAGCAATGAATACAAATGCAGATATGACTTATATTATTGCTATTGCAGTACTTGCTATTTTAGCAGTAGTAGTTGTATTATTTGCGATTGCTATGCCTAAGTTTAATCGAGTACAAAAATTAATTGATAAATTAAACTTAGTTACTCGTGAGATTTTATCTGGTCTTCCAGTTATTCGTGCTTTTTCTAATGAACGTCATGAGGAAGAAAGATTTGAAGAGGCAAATAAACGTCTTACTAAGGTTAACTTATTCATTAACCGTGCAATGAGTTTTATGATGCCTGTTATGATGTTAATTATGAACTTTGTATGTTTAATTATTGTTTATAATGGTGCACATGGTGTAGATACTGGTGCTATGCAAGTTGGAGATATCATGGCTTATATTCAATATACAATGCAAATTATTATGGCATTCTTGATGATTTCTATGATGTCTATTATGTTACCTCGTGCTAATGTATCTGCTAAACGTATTATGGAAATTATTGAAACTCCAGATACTATTTATAATAGTGATCATTTAGTAGAATTTAAATCTGAAGCTAGAGGAAAAGTAGAATTTAAAAATGTAAGTTTCCGTTATCCAGATGCTGACTATGATGTTATTACTGATGTTGATTTAGTTGCTAATCCTGGAGAGACAACGGCATTTATTGGTTCTACTGGTAGTGGTAAGTCTACCTTAATTAACTTGATTCCAAGATTTTATGATGTTACTGATGGTGAATTATTAGTTGATGGAGTTAATATTAAAGATGTAGATTTACATGAACTTCGTGAAAAGATTGGTTTCGTTCCACAGAAGGGAGTTTTATTTACTGGTACTATTAAAGATAACATTAAATATGGTAATGATAAAATCTCTGATAAGGCAGTAGAGAAGGCACTAGATGTTGCACAAGCTACTGAGTTTGTTTCTAAACTTAAAGGTGCCGTAGATTATGATATTAGTCAAGGAGGAACGAACGTATCAGGTGGTCAAAAACAACGTTTATCAATTGCTAGAGCGATTGCAAAAGATCCAGATATTTATGTTTTTGATGATAGTTTTTCTGCACTTGATTTTAAAACCGATGCTAAACTTCGTGGAGAACTTGCTAAAATTACTAAGAACAAAACCGTACTTATCGTTGCACAACGTATTTCTACCATTATGAATGCTGATAAGATTGTAGTTTTAGATGAGGGAAGAGTTGTTGGTATTGGTACTCATAAAGAACTAATGAAAAATTGTACTGTGTATAAAGAAATTGCTTTATCTCAGTTAAGTAAGGAGGAACTTGAAAATGCCTAGTTTTGGTCATGGTCCAGGTGGTGGTAAAGGTGCACCTGAGAAAGCAAAGAATTTCGGAAAGACATTAAAACAACTTTTGTCATACTTAAAAGACTATAAGCTGGCAATGTTTTTCGTAGTAATTTTTGCCATTGGTTCTACTATACTTTTAATTGTTGGACCTAAAATTTTAGGAAATATTACCACTGAAATATTTAATGGATTAATGAGAAAAGTTACAAATACTGGTGGTATTGATTTTGATTTTATTAATCATACTGTTGTTATTTTGATTGGATTATATCTTATTAGTGCATTATTTTCAGCAATTCAAGGAATTATTATGTCAGGTGTATCTAATGATATTTCTTACCGCTTACGTAATTCTTTGAGTCATAAAATTAATAAACTTCCTATGAAGTATTTTGATAGTAAAACACATGGCGAAGTTTTATCTATCGTAACGAATGATATTGATACTTTATCTCAAGCATTAAATCAATCTATTACAACTATTATTACTAGTATTTCTACTATTATTGGTATTGTTATTATGATGATAT
Organism: uncultured Bacilli bacterium; assembly: GCA_944358945.1. GTDB lineage: Bacteria > Bacillota_I > Bacilli_A > RF39 > UBA660 > Faecimonas. The sequence continues at coordinate 406 of CALVSH010000012.1, read as the reverse complement.
CTATTAATATTCCAATGACGATTGCCGTTGTTTTGATTGTTCCAATTTGTATGTTAGTATTGAGACAAATCGTTAAGAAGAGTCAAAAATACTTTGCGATGCAACAAGCTTACTTGGGACATATTAATGGTCATGTAGAAGAAATTTATGGTGGTCATGATGTTGTTAAAGCTTTTAATGCAGAAGATGAAGCTATTGAAAAATTTGATCATATTAACCAAACATTATATCGTAGTGCTTGGAAGAGTCAATTTTTATCAACTACGATGCATCCAATAATGCAATTTATTGGTAACTTAGGTTATGTAGTTATTTCTATTCTAGGTGGATATATGGTTATTAAAGATCGTATTGAAGTTGGAGATATCTTATCATTTACTCAATATGTTCGTCAGTTTACACAACA
>CALVSH010000011.1 GCA_944358945.1 uncultured Bacilli bacterium | reverse complement strand
TAACATTTGATGTAGATACTACTTTAATGGCAAAAGAAGAAGCTAGTGATATTATTTTTATTGTAGATACTTCAAGTTCTATGGAAGGGGATAAACTTAATCAAGTAAGGATAGATTCTACTAGCCTCATCAACGATATCTTATCTAATACAAACAATAAGGTGGCTTTAATATCGTTTAATTCTAACGCAACTATTCTATCTGATTTTACCAATGATAAAGATTTATTAATTAACGAGATTAATAACTTACAAGTAAGAGACTCAACAAACTACTATAGTGCTTTTTTAAAAGTTGATGAACTATTACAAAATTACCAAAAAGAAGATAATAGAGAAGTAGTAATGATGTTTTTAACAGATGGCTATTCTTATGAAGGAAATCCTAATCAAGTATCAGAATATAAATATCTAAAAGAGACGTATCCTTATCTTACAGTAAATGCCATCCAATACGAAATGGGAGACACAATTATTAATCAGCTAAAAGAAGTAAGTGATAATCAGTATTTAGCTTTTCAGGATAACTTAGGTGAAATACTAGGTGAATCAAGCATTACGCCGATTCATTATGAAAAATTCCAAATTGTTGATTATATAGATAATGATTATTATACTTTGAATAGTGTCGATGACATCAAAGTAAGCGATGGAGAAGTAAAACTAGAAGAAGAAAATGGAGTACAAAAAATAACTTGGACTATTCCTAATTATTTATCAGGAAGAAAAACAAAGTTAACCATGGATATATCTTTAAAAGATGCATACATTGGACAGGCTGGAGTATATCCAACAAATAAAAGTGAACAAGTAATAAGTAAAATAAAAAATCAAACTGAAGATGTAAATAGTAATTTAACTCCTAGTTTAGCTGAAAAATATCAAGTTATCTATGACGGTAATGCACCAGAAGGAAGTAGTGTAGAAAATATACCTGAAAGTGAATCTCAGTCAGTATTTGACACCGTAGAAATAACAGAAGAAGAACCTACTTGTAAAGGTTATATCTTTCAAGGATGGGAAATAGTTACAGATAATGTTAAGAAGGTAGGTAGTGATTACTTTATTATGCCTGAAGAGAATGTAGTATTAAGGGTAAAATGGTCTAAGATAGAATTAGCTAAAAGTATGGATGGCGTAGTCAGTAAACAAGGAGATCCTGTTATGAAAGGAAGGACTTGGTGGACAAATGAATATGATAAAGATAGTGTTACAAGTATTGAGATAAAAACAAATACTGAAATCCCAGATACTGCCATCTATTCCTGGGACGTATCACAAGCTGAAGATATGAGTGTTATTGCCTATCTAGAAGATGATGGAAGTGGAAATAGTACTTATAAAGTTACTATTGGAGGACATGGAGGGGTTATTGCGAATTCTAATTCTGAATCATTATTTCAGGGTTTTGTAAATGTAGTGAATATGAATTTAGAAGCTTTTGATACTTCAGGTGTTGTTAGTATGGTACGAATGTTTCGAGAATGTAGTTCTTTAAAATCTTTAAATATAAGTAATTTTAACACTTCAAATGTTAATACTATGTATGGTATATTTTCTGAGTGTCAAAATTTAATTTTTTTAGAATTTGGTGTGCTTAACACTTCTAGTGTTGAAAATATGTCTAATATGTTTACTAATTGTAAAAGTTTAATACAATTAAATTTAAGCAGTTTTGATACGTCCAATGTAGCGAATATGTCTTCTATGTTTTATGGTTGTAGTGGTTTAGCTGAATTAAATTTAAATAATTTTGATACTTCAAAAGTATCTACTATGTCCAGTATGTTTTATAATTGTAGTAATTTAACTAATTTGGATGTAAGTAATTTTAATACTTCAAGTGTAGCTAATATGGCTCAAATATTTCAAGACTGTAGCAGTTTAACAGAATTAGATGTTAGTCATTTTGATACATCTAATGTAACAGCAATGAATGGAATGTTTAATAATTGTAATAGTCTAACAACATTAGATGTCAGTAGTTTTGATACATCAAAAGTAACTAATATGGACAGTATGTTTCAAGGATGCAGTAGTTTAATTAGTATTGATTTAAGTGTTTTAAACACATCAAAAGTAACTAATATGGATAGTATGTTTCAAAGTTGTAGTAGTTTGACAGGATTAGATTTAAATAACTTTAGTACTAATAATGTTACTACTATGAGATTCATGTTTTATGGATGTAGTAATTTAAAAGAAGTATATATGGATAATTTTAACACACAAAAAGTAACCACTTTAGCTGATTTGTTTAGTGGATGTGTAAGCTTAGAGCGTGTAAATCTAACTAGTTTTGATACGTCTAATGTTAATGATATGCATGCAATGTTTTTTCAATGTGAGTCTTTAACCAGTCTAGATTTAAGTAATTTTGATACTTCTAAAGTAGAAAATATTAGGGATATGTTTAATGGTTGTAGCAGTTTGAAGCAGATTGATTTTAGAAATGCAATATTTGATAATGTGATTTCTTATATTTTGATGTTTAATGGAACTTCTAATTTAGAAGTTATTGTTAAAGATGAAACTGCCAGAGTTTGGATACAGGATAAATTAGGTAGTCATGGTACTGCGATTATTGCAGATGTTTAAAAGGATTTGAGTTTTCAAATCCTTTTATGATGTTAGGTTACAATTAACTACTAATTGTTTGTTATCTTCTGTTGGGCTACAAGTAGTTAGTATTAATTGTTTTACTTTGTTTTTACTTACATGAATATATCCATCCTTGTTTTCTTTCCAGATATTTGATACTTCATAGATATATGTTGTATTATTGTATTCTAGTTGAATAGTGTCACCAACTTTTAATTTATTTAAGTTTTTAAAGTATGCAATTTCTCCTGTTCCTGAGTGAGCGGCTAAAAATATAATACTATCTTCTTTGTCTGGCATGATTGAATTATTTAATATAGTTATATTTTCTTCTACATTATTATGGACGCTATCTTTTTCATATAATGGTTCATATAAGTTAAGTTTTTCTATTTTTAGACTTCCAATTTTATTTTCTTGTTCCTTTTCTTTAACATTTTTTTGATTTATTATACTTGGTGTTTTTGAATCTAGATTTTTTTTGGATGTAGATATATTTTTTTCATATATATTGTGACATACTATACAGTATAAACAAAGGATTAGACCTAGATATAATATTTTTTTAATCATAAGTTAAATATCCTCAATATGATGTTAATGATAGTTATAAAAATATTAGTGCTTGTTTCAGGAACGGCTATTTTGTAATCTGTAAGTGTGATTATTTCCTCTTCTGTATCTTCTACTGTTAATAATATGTCTTCTACTTTGTGATATCCTTCAGTTGTGTTTTCTTGTACTATTTTATATTCTCCATAAGGTAATGTTATTTCTGCTTTACCGTTTTCATCTGTTGTGATTGTTGCGACTTTATTATTTTTATTATCATAGATGGTGAATGAAATATTTGCCTCTGGTATTCTTTCGTTCTCGTCATAGGTTTTATAGATTATTATTTTCTTTTTTATTATTTCATTTTCTAATGTTAATTTTAATTTAGAATTTTCTTTTGTGATTTCAATCTCATGTTTTTCATTTGATAGTTGGTATCCGGTTGGTGCTTTTGTTTCTTTTAAATAATATTTTCCAAATGGAATGTTTTCCACTTTTCCTGTGGAATCTTCGTTAATTACAATTGTTTGAATTAATTCATCTTGTTCATTATATAATCCGTATTCTGCACCAATTAATATTCCTTCTCCACTAGGTGTTATTGATTGTGTATCCTTATCTATTTTTGTTATTTCAATTTCTGTTTTTATTACTTCTACTTGTAGATGTTCTTGTTTGTTTGATAAATTACCTGTTTGCATTAGAGCTTGACTGTTGGCTGATTGATAAAAAAGTAATGGTGCATTATGATAGTTTTCTTCTCTTATTAGATCTATTTGATATACTCCTTCTGTTAAGCTAGATGAAGTTAATTTATTTCCAGATATTATAAAATTCGGATTAGAAGATTTATAGTTTGATAATACATTATTTGTATCTGTTACGGATAAGGATTCTCCTTCTAGTAGAGTATAAGTTTTATTATTTAATGATGTTTGCTTTTTATAGTTATTTATTAGATTATTAATTTCATTCATTTCATTTGTATATGCAGTTATTCTTGGTCCATTTAGACCATTGGTGAAATAAAAATTTCCTGTTGGATCTGCTGCTTGCCAAATCATAAATTGAGTAATGGCATACCATTTTGTATCAGTATGATTTTTGTAACCATATCCAAAATAAGCAATTAGTGATATTTGTTCTTTTTGACTAGAAGTTAGATTACTCGGGGTAATAGTTTCTTCATAAATACTTCCATCTTGAAAAAATACAAATGGATCAATACAATAGGCAAATCTGTTTGTTCCTGTTTGTCTGAAGAATCTTGCTTTCTGGTAATATATTGTTGATGACCCTGCTTTTTGTTTGTTCATATAAATATTATCGATGTATTCTCCTTCATAGAAAGTGGTACTTGCGTTTACGTTTGTACTACATATTAGTACTATTATAATTGTTGTTAAGAAAAATAAAATTTTTTTCATGATATTCCTCCTTTTTTTCTTGACGGTTTTGATATTAACAAACTCTTTATATTAAAGCAAATGACCAATTTTTCTTTTTTGAAGAGTTTTTTCTGTCAATTATTTCATATAGATTGTGAAAAATGAAATTTCTGTTGTTTTTTCATTCAGGATAAACAAATATCATAAAAATTTAAAATATGTTATACTTTATATAAGTAAGGAGATGATATTGTGACTGATATTGAAATTGCTCGTAATGCTTTAAAAAAAGATATACGTGAGATTGCTGCTTCTCTAGGCCTTAAAGATGAGGACTATGTTTTATATGGTAATGATAAAGCTAAGATTGTTAAAACTGCAGGTAATAGTCGTGGTAAATTAATATTAGTAACTGCTATTAGTCCTACTCCCTATGGTGAAGGAAAGACTACTGTTAGTATAGGATTAGGAGATGCTTTTCATAAACTTCATAAAAATGCAGTCTTAGTACTTAGACAACCGTCTATGGGACCTGTATTTGGTATGAAGGGTGGTGCTGCCGGTGGAGGATATAGTCAAGTAATTCCTATGGAGGATATTAATTTGCATTTTACTGGCGACTTTCATGCTATTACAGCTGCTAATGATTTGTTATGTGCAGCGATAGATAATCATATTTTTCATGGCAATGAACTTGGAATAGATACTGTTATTTTTAATCGTTGTCTTGATGTGAATGATAGGGCTTTACGTCGTATTCAATTAGAAAATCGTAATGAAAAGTTTAATATTACTGCTGCAAGTGAAATTATGGCTTTATTTTGTTTAGCAAATTCCTTAGATGAACTTAAAAAGATGCTTGGGGATATTGTGATTGGTTATACTAAAGATAAAAAATTAATATATGCTAGAGATTTAAAAATAGAAGGTGCTTTGACTGTGTTATTAAAAGATGCCTTTTATCCAAATTTAGTTCAAACTTTGGAACATACTCCAGCTATTATTCATGGTGGTCCTTTTGCCAATATTGCACATGGCTGTAATAGTATTGTAGCAACGAAACTTGGTCTTTCTTTAGGAGATTATGTTATTACTGAGGCTGGATTTGGATCTGATTTAGGCGCTGAAAAGTTTTTGGATATTAAATGTAGAAAAGCTAATATTTCTCCAGATGTTATTGTTTTAGTCGCAACAATTAAAGCTTTAAAGTATAACGCCGGTATTAGTAAAGAAAATATTCTTAAGGAAAATGTTAATGCTGTTGAAAGAGGTATTTGTAATTTAGAAGCTCATTTTAATAATATGAAAAAATATGGAGTAGAGGTTGTTGTTTGTTTAAATGCTTATGACACTGATACTAAAGATGAACAACAAATTGTAATTGAGTGGTGTCGCTCTAGAGGAATTCCTGTTTCTGTTAGTACGGCTTATAGAGATGGTGGCAGTGGAGCTATTGATTTAGCTTATAAAGTAGAAGAGTCATTAACGGTTCCTAGTGATTTTCATTTTCTTTATGAGGATAATGATAGTATTCAAAATAAAATTTTTAAGTTAGTTACAGAGATTTATCATGCAGATCCAAATGGAATTGAGTATAGTGATGAAGCATTAAAAAAGATAAAAATGTTAGAAGAAAATAATCTTTCTTATCTTCCTATCTGTGGAGCGAAAACACAGTATTCTTTATCAGATGACGCTAAAAAGCTCGGGAATCCTAAGAACTTTTCTATATATGTTAGAGATATTGAGTTATATCATGGTGCTGGTTTTATTACAGTGTTATTTGGAAACATTTTGAGGATGCCTGGATTACCAAGTAAACCTAATTATGAGAAGATTGATATTGTTGATGATAAGATAATTGGTTTAAGTTAAAAAAACGTGGATATTTTGTTATCCACGTTTTCATATAGGTTGATACTTTATGATGTATTATTTATTACTTTTTTTATCTTTTTCTATACTAAATATACTATATTTTAAATACTTTTACAATTTTTTTACTGGTTTTGGATAGAAAAATGTCCTAAAAATTGTATATTTTAACATTTTAATTAGTCAAATTCTTAGTCATTTTTTTTGATATATAAGAGAATATGTGAAAATTTTGTCGATTGTTTTTTAGTCAAAATTTTAGTTAAACCTTATAAAACATAGATTATATAAGTAAAAATCATAAAGTATCAACCTTTATGATTTTGAAGTTTAAGTATATTAAGGAGACTATCTATTATTAGTCAATATAAATTTTGAAAAATTTAATAGTTTGTTAGAAATTGGAAATTATCCCACGCCAAAAAGATTTCACATAAGTGAAATTTTGAAAATTTGTAAATCAATTATTTCAATAAAGACGGATCAAAATCAAGGTTGTTTTTTTCAAGAGTGTAAATAACTCTAATGAGTTTTTTACAAACATGAGATAAAGCAACTCTATGACATTTACCTTCAGAACGTTTCTTAAGGTAATAATCATAAAATGTTGGTGAATATCTTAAAACAGACATTGCAGTATTCATAATTACATATCTAAGATGACCAGAACCATGTTTAACCATCTTACCATTATATTCTAATGTGCCAGACTGAATAATACTAGGTTCAAGGCCAGCAAAAGCAAGCATTTTATTTGAACTAGAGAAATTAGAAATATCTCCATATTCAGATAAAATAATTGCCGCAGATATTTTACCTAATCCAGGAATG
>CALVSH010000010.1 GCA_944358945.1 uncultured Bacilli bacterium | reverse complement strand
AAGAAGTAATTGAAAAAATATTTGATTATACTCTAGAAGATATCATGGGGGAAAGATTTGGAAGTTATTCTAAGTATATTATTCAAGAACGTGCTATTCCAGATGCTAGAGATGGATTAAAACCAGTACAACGTCGTGTTTTATATTCCATGTATAAGGAAAAAAATACTTATGATAAAGGATATCGTAAGAGTGCTAAGACTGTAGGAGATGTTATTGGTAATTATCATCCTCATGGTGATACTTCTATTTATGACGCTATGGTTCGTATGAGTCAACCATGGAAGACAAGACTTCCTTATATTGATATGCATGGTAATAATGGATCGATTGATGGAGATAGTCCGGCTGCTTATCGTTATACTGAGGCTAGACTTTCTAAAATTAGTAATGAAATGTTACGTGATATTGATAAAGATACTGTAGAGTTTGCTCCTAACTTTGATGATACTACTGTTGAACCTACGGTTTTACCAGCTCGTTTTCCAGCATTACTTGTTTATGGTGCCATGGGAATTTCTGCAGGATATGCTACCAATATTCCTCCTCATAATTTAGGAGAAATTATTGATGCGACAATTCATAGGATTGATAATCCTAATTGTGGACTTGATACTTTAATGAAATATGTAAAGGGACCTGATTTTCCAACTGGAGGAATTATTGAAGGAATTGATGGTATTCGTCAAGCTTATGAGACAGGTCGAGGAAAGATTGTTGTTAAGAGTAGATATACAATTGAAGAAAGTAAAAGTGGTAAGTCTATTGTTATTACAGAAATTCCGTTTGAAGTTAATAAGGCTTTAATGGTTAAAAAGATTGATGATATTCGTCTTGATAAAAAAATTGATGGTATTTTAGAAGTTAGAGATGAATCTGCTAGTGATGTTAGAGTTGTTATTGACTTGAAGAAGAATGCTAATGTTGAGTTAGTAGTTAATTATCTATTAAAGAATACGGATATGCAAATTAATTATAATTTTAATATTGTTGCGATTCATAATAAAAGACCTAAGTTGTTAGGATTAAAAGGATGTCTAGATGCTTTTATTGCTCATCAAAGAGAGGTTGTTCGTCGTCGTACAGAGTTTGATTTAGCCCATGCTAAGGCAAGATATCATATCGTTGAAGGTTTAATTAAGTGTATTTCTATCTTAGATGAAGTAATTGCTGTTATTCGTCAGTCTAAGAATAAGAGTGATGCAAAGGATAACTTAGTTAAAGAGTTTGAATTTACGATAGAACAAGCAGAAGCTATTGTTACTTTACAACTTTATCGTTTGACTAATACTGATGTGGTAGCTTTAGAAGAAGAAATGGCTAATTTAGAAAAGATTATTAATGGACTTACAGCAATTCTTGGTAGTGAAGATGTTATGAAGTCTGTTATGAAAAAAGATTTACGTGATGTTAAGAAGAATTATCCTACTGAACGTCTTACTGATGTTGTAGATGAGATTACAGAGATTAAGATTGATACTACTGCTATGATTCCTAAAGAAGATTGTGTTGTTATGGTGACTCGTGACGGTTATGTAAAACGTACTTCATTTAGAAGCTATACGGCTAGTAATCCAGAAGATATTACTATTAAGGAAAATGATTATATTTTAGGAATTTATGAGATGAATACGTTAGATACGTTATTGGTATTTACTACTCATGGTAATTATTTACATATTCCGGTACATATTTTACCTGATTTGAAATGGAAAGATATGCCTAAACATGTTAGTAATGTAATCGAAATTTCTCCAGATGAGGCAGTGGTTAGCGTAGTACCTGCATATGATTTCTCATCTGATAAGACAGTTGTTGTAGCAAGTAGAAATGGTATGATTAAACAAAGTAAATTAGCGGACTTTAAGCTTTCTCGTTATACTAAGCCAACTAGTTGTATGAAATTAAAAGATGATGATAGAGTTGTTGATGCTTTTGTTTTAGATAAGAATTATCTATTTATTACAACAGATAGTGGATATGGTTTAACATTTAAAGCAGAAGAAGTTCCTGTTGTTGGTGTAAAAGCTGCTGGTGTTAAGGCAATAAAACTAAAAGATGATCATGTAGTTTCTGTTAATAATTATAATTTAGAAGAATCTGAGTACTTATCTGTTATTACGGATAAGGGTACTGGTAAGAGAGTTAGATTAAGTGAATTTGAAGTATCTACTAGAGCACGTCGAGGATTAGTCTTATTAAGAGAAGTAAAGAGTAATCCATATAAGGTTGTTAAAACATTTATTACTGATTCTAAAAACTATATTGGTATTAAGAATGATTCTATTACTATATTAAAGTTAACAGAATTAAATATCTTAGATCGTTATTCTACTGGTGGTGTTATTTCTAAACATCCAATTTATGATAGTTTTATTGCTGCTACTTTACAAAGAAGGGTAGTTGATGAAGTTAAAAAGGATGATGTAGAAGAGGTTAAAGAAGAAAAGACTGTACCTAAAAAAGAGAAAATTTCTTTAAAAGAAATTGATGATAGATTAATGACTATTGATGACTTTTTGAATTAATTATTTGTATGATAAATGGTATTGTAAAAAAATAATTTTGAACACATACAGGAGTTGTATGTGTTTTTTTGTTTTTTTTATTTTTAAATTGTTATTGACAAAAATTCTTGGGGGATATACTCTATTTATAGATAGTGAAGGAGTAGTTAAATATGTTAGAAAATGATTTATTAAATGTTATTAATCATGAAGTTGATAGGAGACAAGATATTATTCATGGATTGCAGGCTATATTGCCAGTCTCTGAATATAAGACTGTATTTGATAATAGTGGTCGTTATATATATGAGCCTGTTGCCTGGTTATTTAATGATGTACTTGAAGATTATATTCTTAAAAAATCTGGTGCAAGTGTTGATTATCAATATGAAAAACAAGGTAGTTTTATAGTTGATAATGCTGTTAACCCTCTTTATAACTTTGATGATAGAAGGTTATCTGAAGAAGGTATTCATGCATTTGGTGAAGATGTTTTAGTTGATTCATCTTATCATGATATGACTAAGGAAGAACAATACAAAACTTTAGTTAATTGTTTTGATACAGCACTTTTAAATAAAGGATACTCAGAGGAAGAGATTGTTGAAGGTTGTAAGGCAGTTGCTTTAGAGAGATGGCCTGAGAAAGCAGCAGATATTAATACTACAAGTCATCATAGATAGTATAATAGTAAGAAGATTTAGTTCTTCTTTTTTTTGCTTTTCATATAATGTAGTGGTGGTAATATGTCGAAAGAGTCTTTTAAATCATTTGCTAGAAGTCATACGGAACTTGCTAGTTATGTAATGAATGGTAAAACTAATTGGCAAAGGCTTTATGAGTTGTATGAAATATATGGAGAAAATAGTAGTATTTGGAATGATTATTTTTCTTCTAGTTCTCCTTCTAATAGTGTAAGTAGTGTTGATAGTGGAGATTTGTCTAATACTTTGAAAGAGTTAATGCAAAATATTAAGAATATTGATTTAGGTTCTGTACAAAAAGGGATTACTAATATACAAAAAGCGTTAGGTTTACTACAAGATATTGGTCTTGGTAAAGGTAGTGGTAGTAGTGTATCTAATTATGAACCTAGACCGCTATATCAGCATTTTGATGATTAGTTATGCAAAGATCTACGATGCATGTTGTTAAAAGTAATCCTTTACTTAAATCTTATTTAAAAGTTAATTCTTCTTGGTATAAGATGTTGAATCGTGATGGTAATTCCATTAAGGAGATGGAGAAGGAAGCTAGACGTTATTTTAAACTTACTTTTCCAGATAAAATAGAAAAGTTTAGTAATCAGATGAATATGATTTCTATGTTTATGGATGTATTAAAGTAGAATTTGTGTTAAAATAGTAGTTATGGAAGAGTTAATAGAAAAGTTAGAACAATTAAAAAATGTTATTTTAAAAGAAGAAGTGGTGCTTTCTTTTTTAGATGAAAAAAAGAAAGTTTTGGAAGATGCGAAGTTAAAGGAGTTAGTTTTAGAGTATCAGAAAAAGCCTAGTGAAAAACTTAAAGAGGAAATTGAGAGTTTTCCTTCTTTTTCGGCTTATAAACATAAGGAAACAGAACTGATGTTACTTATTTTTCAGATAAATCAAAATTTTAAAGTTCTTAAGAGTGATTCTTTTCATTGTAAGGAGGATATTCGTGAAAGTAATTAGTGGTAAGTATAAAGGTAGAAGGTTGGATGGTTTTGATATAGATGGTACTAGACCTACAATGGATAGAGTAAAAGAAAGTTTATTTGCGATGATTCAAAATCATATAGTGGATGCTGTCTGTTTAGATTTGTTTTCAGGTAGTGGTAATTTAGGAATTGAAGCTTTGAGTATGGGTGCTAGAGAAAGTTATTTTGTAGATAAGAATAAGAAGGCTTTTTTTACGATAAAGAAAAACTTAGAGATGATTGATTGTAATAGTGATACTGTCTTTTGTATGGATTATCAGAAAGCTTTAAAGATGTTTTCTGATAATAGTGTGTTGTTTGATGTTATTTTTTTAGATCCTCCTTATCAGACTGATTTTGTTAGTAAGAGTGTTTCTTTGATTGTGTCGTTGGGACTTTTATCTAAAGATGGAATTATTGTTTGTGAAAGTGATAATATTGATAAAATAGAATATCCTTCTTGTTTAGAAGTTGTAAAGATGAAAAAATATGGTGATAAATTGGTAGCTATCTTACGATATGTGTGATAAAATAATCCTAAGATAGGTGATTGTATGAAGAGACTTAATAATCGTGGTTTTGCTATTTCGACATTATTGTATGGACTTATGATAATGTCTTTATTGATTGTTTTTGCTTTGATTAGTAATCTGGGAACAAATCGTCAAACATCTTCCTCTTTTGTTGATAAAATAGAAGATGAGTTAAATCGTTTAAGTGCTGCGAATACTGAAGGAGTATACGTTGGTGGTGAGGTTGATAGTAATGGACGTGAGTATATTGCTCCTTCTGGTGGTTGGTATAAAATTGAATTATGGGGTGCCTCTGGTGGTAGTGGGGGCAGTCGTGGTGCTTATACATCTGGTACTATGTATTTAGAAGAGAATGAGCATATTTATTTTTATGTTGGACAACAAGGTGGAAATGAAAATTCTTTTAATTCTGGTTCTAGTGGTGGAGGAGCTACTGATGTGAGATTGATTAATGGAGAATGGGACAACGAGGAGTCTTTGCTTTCTAGAGTTATGGTTGCCGGAGGTGGTGGTGCCAGTGGCGATGGAGGTTCTTTAGTTGGATATGGAACTGATGCTGGTACACAATCTACTGGTGTCTTTGGTAGAGCGACTTCTACTACTGCAGGTGGCGGTGGATATTATGGAGCAACTGGTGACGGTGGAGGAAGTTCCTTTATTATGGGATATGCTGGTGTTAGAGTTCGTGATAGTGTAGGTGTTACACAGGATACTAATAAAGGATTTTCTATTCATAAAGGTGATTATGATCCTGTTACTGGTGATAAAATTTTAGAACCGTATAGTGCTGTTATTTATAATGGTTTTATTGTAGAAGGAGTTAATTCTGGAGATGGTGCTTTTCGAATTGTAAAAGTGTCTGATAATGGTAAGGATAATCCTCCTAGAGATAATAGTAATACCAAATTAAGTCAAGTGAAATATATTCGTGATTGTGTTGTTTCTGATGGTGATGAGACTAATATGGCTTATTGGTTAGAAATTCAAGCGATTCAAGGTGGAAATAATTTAGCGCGTGCTTCCGGTGTTCAAGTTACTTCTAGTGGTGGAACTTTAAATAATGGTAATAGTATTATTGATGGTATTGCTGATCAGTCTTCCAGTATGGCTTCTATGTCTGGTACTGGTGAGAAGTGTGTTACGGTTGTGCTTCCTAGTGCTCAGGATTTGGATGAAGTTGCTGTATGGCATCGTTATGGAAGCTCTAATTATACGATAGATCATAATTTAGCAGTTAGTACGGATGGGTCTAATTGGAGATATATACGTAATAAGAGTACGGATCGTAATACGGATGGTCAGCAGAATGAAATAGAAACTTCTGATGGTATTCGTTATAATTCTTTTCAATATGATGTTTTAGGAGAAATTCCTGATGGAAACTATTATATTTTTTCAGCAGATAGTAATAATCAAGTGTTAACTGCTAAAGATGAACATTCTTCTATTATTGTAAATATGCAAACATTTACAGGAAGTGATGAACAAGTTTGGAGAGTTTATAAGAGTGGCACAAAGTATCGTATTGAAAATACAAAACATCAAAAGGTAATGAATGCACCTGGTTCTACTGTTGGTACCTTGGTTACGTTAACTGATAATAGTGATTCTAATGTTACTCAGACTTTCTCTATTTCAACTTTACAAAATGGTTATTATACAATCACTTCTAATAGTGGTCGTCGTTTAGGGTATACTAGTAGTGAAGCAGAGCTTGCTATGCAAAATACCAATCAAAATAAAATGCAAAGATGGAAGTTCGTTTTAGCAAGTTATTAAAGAAGCTGGTTGCTTCTTTTTTTAGGATTTTAGTTAGATTTGACAGTTTGTTTGATTTGTGGTATAATTTGTCTACCAATTGATGAGGGGGAGAAAATATGAATATCAAAGAAACACTTAATGATATTGCGAACAATAAGAGAGAAAATTTAAGAAAAACTAGAGCAGCATGGACAGAGATTGCAATATTAGGTCAATACGATGATGAAAATATTGGCACTCATGATTTAAATAATGTTTCAGAAAAAGGTATTAATGAATTAAAAAGTCGTTGGAAAGATTATTACGATGCAAATTTTGCATATCAAGTTTTTAGAGGATATGTTGGATATAATTCGCAATCTGATTCTTTTTCTGATTCTGATTATATCGAATTAGAAAATATGGTTAATAATTGGAAACAAGGTTTACCTGATCAAGAAGATAAGATTGTTGTTGATGGGTTGATTTCTGTTGATGCTAATCAATTTAAAAATTTAAATCCATATGAAAGTCTTGAGTATTTATTTTTCTTATATGATCAAAAGTTTGAAGTTGAGGAAAATTCATATTTGGATTTTGCATTTGCTTGTTATGATACTTTTATGAAAATTAAAGAAGCAGAAAAAAATGTTGTTATGAAAAAATAGTAAATTAGAAAGTAATCGATATTTTGTTCGATATGTGTTATAATTGCTCTACTAATTATGAGGGGGTTAATTTATGAATTTAAAAGAAATTATTAAAAGGGAAATGACATCTAGAAATGAACAAGTAAAGAAAAATTTAAATTATTTATCTGAAGTAATGCCAGAGGTGGTTACTAAGACAGATGAAGATGGGAATACTTATCAAGAAGCTCTTATGGAGCAGATGACATCACAACAAATGGAAAAATATAAACTTGCAAGTGATAATTTTAAAGAATCAAGATTAATGCAAGGAATGTTATTATCATATGTTATGGATAATTCAGGATTTAATTTTGGTACTAGTATTGGTACTAGTGATAATACTGATTCTTTATTAGAAAATTATTTACCTTACGATGGTGCTGATTTAAATAATAAGAATAAGTATATCTTTGTTTTTGGTGAAGATGTTTTATTTGATATTGATGCTTATTCTAATTTAAATACTGTTGATGATAAGAAAGAATTTGTTTATGATATTTTTAATACCGCTTTAAGAAAAAGATTTTTCGCCAATGAAAGTGATATTAGAGAAGCTTGTAGCGACTTGGTATATGATGAAATGAATACTGATATCATTGAACCATCTGTAGTGACTAAATAATTTATTGTTGACTTGAGAACTGATAGTTCTCTTTTTTTGTCGTTTATTTTTTATGAAAAGTTAGCAGAATTCATTGACAAGTGCTAAAAGTTGTCATATAATACTATTAGCACTCGTAGAATAATAGTGCTAGTGGTAAGGTGATAAAAATGTTAACGGATAGACAGTGTGAAGTCTTAAAGTTGATTGTTGAAAAGTATATTAAAGATCCAATTCCAGTTGGCTCTAAGACGATATCTAAAACATTGAAATGTTCTAGTGCAACTGTTCGTAATGAAATGTCTGCTTTGGAAGAGGCAGGGCTTTTGGAGAAAACTCATACTTCTAGTGGTCGTGTTCCTAGTGAGAATGGTTATCGTTATTATGTTGATCATTTGATGGAACCTAAAAAAATGACAGGAGAAGATATGTTAAAACTTCAAACAGTTTTTCATAATCAACAGCTTGCGTTATCAGATGTTATAGTAAAGAGTTTACAGGTAATTTCTGATATGACTAATTATACTACTGTAGTACTTGGTAGTACTTCTCATGAGAACCTTCTTAAACAAATAGAGGTAGTTCCGATTGATGAAGGTAGTATGGTTGTAATTGTTATTACTGATCGAGGTCACGTAGAACATAAGAATATTCGTTTGCAAAATGTTTCTCTTGATGAGGTTAAGAAAACAGTTAATTTAATTAATAATCTAATCGCTGGTACTCCTATTGATGAAGTTAGTGCAAAATTAGAATATGAAATTAAACCTATTATAGGAAAATATGTAAAACAGCATGAACAACTATATAATGCCTTCTATCATGTATTTAGTGATTTTACGAATCAAGAAGTTAATGTTGTTGGAAAAAATAAGTTTTTATCTCAACCTGAATTTAGTAATATAGAAAAGATTCAGACTGTATTTAGTAAATTAGATAATCCAGAACTTCTTCATAAAATTGAAGAAGATGATGATAATAACATTAAGGTTTATATTGGTAGTGAAAGTAAAATTGATGATGATGTTACTGTTATTAAGACAAAATTTAAGAATGGTAATCAGGAAGGAACGCTGGCTATTATTGGTCCTAAAAGAATGGAATATGACCGAGTTGTTTCCATGTTAGAATACATGAAGGAAAATATAGAAAGGTAGGTAGTTATGGAAGAAAAAAAGGAAGTAGTTGAAAAGGAAGAACAAGTAGAGAAACTTGAAGAAGATACTCCTGTTCCTGCTGGAGTGAAAGAAGAAAAAAAGAAGAAAAAAGAAAAACATCATGATTCTAAATTAAAAGAAGAAAATAAGAAACTAAAGGAACAACTTGAACAATTACAGAAAGATAATCAAGATTTGTTAGAAAAAGTTAAGTTGACACAGGCAGAGCTTGTTAATTATCGTAAGAGAAAAGATGAAGAAGTTTCTAATAGTTTAAAATATGCTAATCAAGACTTAGTAACTGAATTGATTAATGTAGTAGATAACTTTGAAAGAGCAATTAAACTTGATGATAATGATTTAACAGATGAGTTGTCTAAGTTCTTGGATGGATTTAAAATGATGTATGCGAATTTAATGGAAATTCTAAAGAAATTTGGAGTTGAAGAAATCAATCGTGTAGGAGAAGTTTTTGATCCAACCTTGGAACAAGCGTTAATGACAGATTCTATTGATGAGATGGATGATGAGGTTGTTACTGAAGTGTTATTAAAAGGATATAAATTACATGGTAGGGTAATTAGACCTGCCTCAGTTAAAGTAAATAGTAAATAAAGGAGAGATGATATATGAGTAAAATAATTGGTATCGATTTAGGTACAACAAATTCATGTGCTGCAGTATTGGAAGCTGGTGCTCCTAAGGTTATTCCAAATCCTGAAGGTAGTAGAACAACTCCTTCTGTAGTTGCATTTAAAAAAGGTGAAAGAATCGTTGGTGAAGCTGCTAAGAGACAAGCTTTAACTAATAAAAATACAGTAATTTCTATTAAGAGAAAAATGGGAACTAGTGATAAAGTTGAATTAGAAGGAAAAGATTATACACCAGAGGAAATTTCTGCCATGATTTTAAGTTATATTAAAGATTATGCTGAATCTTACTTAGGTGAAAAAGTTGATAAAGCAGTTATTACTGTTCCTGCTTACTTTAATGATAGTCAACGTCAAGCTACTAAGAATGCTGGTAAGATTGCTGGTCTTGAGGTTGAACGTATTATTAACGAGCCAACGGCTGCTGCACTTGCTTATGGTCTTGAAAAAGATGAAGGTCAAACTATCTTAGTTTATGACTTAGGCGGTGGTACTTTCGATGTATCTATCCTTGAATTAGGTGATGGTGTATTTGAAGTTAAATCTACTAATGGTAATAACCACTTAGGTGGAGATGACTTTGATGAAGCTATTATGGATTATTTAGTAAGTGAATTTAAGAAGGAAAATGGTGTTGACTTATCTAAAGATAAGATGGCAATGCAACGTTTAAAAGAAACTGCTGAAAAAGCTAAGAAAGATTTAAGTGGTATGGTATCTACACAAGTATCTGCACCATTTATTGCTAAGGGTGATGATGGAGAACCTCTACACTTAGATATGACTTTAACTCGTGCTAAATTTGAAGATTTGATTTCTGATTTGGTAGAGTCTACTTTGGAACCAGTTCGTAAAGCATTAAAAGACGCTAAGATGACTAAGAAAGATATTGATAAAGTTATTTTAGTAGGTGGATCTACTCGTGTACCTATGGTATATGATTTAATTACTAAAGAATTAGGAAAAGAACCATCTCGTGAAGTTAATCCTGATGAAGTTGTTGCCATGGGTGCTGCTATTCAAGGTGGTGTATTAACTGGAGATGTTAATGATATCGTTTTACTTGATGTTACACCATTATCACTTGGTATTGAAACGTTAGGTGGCGTTATGACGACATTAATTCCAAGAAATACAACAATCCCTACTTCAAAATCAGAAGTGTTCTCAACTGCTGCTGATAATCAACCTGCTGTTGATGTACATGTATTACAAGGTGAAAGACCAATGGCAGCTGATAATAAAACATTAGGAAGATTCCAATTAGGAAATATTCCACCAGCACCAAGAGGTGTACCTCAAATTGAAGTTAAATTCGATATTGATGCTAATGGTATTGTTAATGTTACTGCTAAAGACCTTGGTACTAATAAAGAACAATCTATTACTATTACTTCTTCTACTAATTTAAGTGATGAAGAGATTGAAAAGATGCGTAAAGAAGCTGAAGAGAATAGAGAAGCAGATGAAAAACGTAAAGAAGAAGCTGAAGTTAAAAATGAAGCTGAACAATTAATATTCCAAACTGAAAAAGCGATTAAAGATCTTGGAGATAAAGTAGATAAGAAAGAAAAAGAAAAAGCAGAAGATATCATCAAAGACTTGAAGAAAGCGCTTGATAAAGATGATATGGATGATATTAAGAAATATAAAGAAAAACTTCAAGAAAAGGCTATGAGTCTAGCTTCTAAGGTTTATGAACAAGCTGCTAAAGAAAGACAACAAGAAGATGATGATGACAAAAAAGATAAGAAGAAAGACAAGAAAAAAGATAAAAAATCAGATGATGATGTAGTTGAAGCAGATATTGAAGAAGATTAGTATAAGTAGTCCTTTTTAGGGCTACTTACTTTTCTAACTATAAAATTTAAAGGAGAAACCAATGGAAAAAGTCTTAGATAGAAGTGAAGTAAAAAAAGAAAATCAGTGGGATTTGGAACGAATTTATCAGAATGTAGACTATTGGCAAGAAGATTATGATAAATGTAAAAGTTTGTTAGATGAATTATTAGATTTAAAAGAACATTTTTTAGATGATAGTAAACATTTTAAGGATTTTATTTTGTTAGATGATAAGTTAGAACGTTTATTAGAGAAAGTTTATGTTTATGCGAGTCTTAAAAATAATGAAGATCTTACCAATCCACAATATCAAGAATTAATAGGAAAGTCTTTAAATCTTTATCAAGAAATTGGTGAAAAAACAAATTTTGTTAGACCGGCAATTTTAAAGGAAGATAAGAATAAGATTTTAGGTTTTATTGATGAAGAGAAAGAATTAGAGCCTTTTCGTTATACTATTATGACTTTGTTAAGATATAAGGATCATAGTTTGAGTGAGAAAGAAGAAAAGATTATTTCGGCTTATGCTACTGTGTTAGATTCTGCTAGTAAGACATTTGATATGTTACGAGGTGCTGATATGCGATTTGGTAATATTTTAGATGAGGAAGGTCGAGAGGTTGAACTAACAGAAAGTAGTTATAGTATTTTTCTTCGTAGTCATGATAGAAACGTTCGAAAAAATGCTTTTTTACAGTTGTATAAAGTCTATGAAGGATTTAAAAACACGTTAAATTCTACGTTAGAAGCGGTTGTTAATAATCATAGTACAACAGCAAGATTAAGGAATTTTAACAGTTCTTTAGAGTTGGGATTATTTGGTGATAATATTCCTACTACACTATATAAAAATTTGATAGACTCTGTTCATAATCATTTAGATAGTTTATATAAATATTATGATATTAAGAAGAAACTTCTTGGTGTAGATGAATATCATTTGTATGATGTTTATGTTAGTGTAGTACCTGGTATTAATAAGAAGTATTCGTTTGAAGAAGGGCGAGATTTAGTTATTAATGCTTTGTCTGTTCTGGGTGATGATTATATTAATATATTAAAGACTGCGTTTACAGATGGTTGGATTGATAGATATCCAAATCGTGGAAAGTCATCAGGAGCCTTTTCAAGTGGTTCTTATGATACACTCCCTTATGTACTTTTAAATTATACAGAGACTTATAATGATGTTTCTACTCTTGCTCATGAATTAGGACATTCTATGCATACTTATTTATCTAATCAAAATAATGATTATGTTAATGCTAGATATTCTATTTTTCTTGCTGAAATTGCTTCTACGGTAAATGAATTGTTATTTTCTTATTATATGGAAAAACATTCTACTGATAAAAAGGAAAAGTTAGCTATTCTTAATGAAAGACTTGATCTTTTCAAAGCAACTATTTATCGTCAAGTAATGTTTGGTGAATTTGAATTGTTTATTCATGAAGAAGTTGATAAAGGAAATATTTTGATAGCTGATAAGCTTAGTGATTATTATTATGAATTAAATAAGACTTATTTTGGAGATGGTGTTTCTGTTGATAGGGAGATTCGTTATGAATGGTTGAGAATTCCACATTTTTATTCTCCATTTTATGTTTATAAGTATGCTACTGGACTTTCTATTGCCAGTTATATTGTAAAGAATATTTTAGATGGTACAGAAGGGTTTACTGATAAGTATTTAGAGTTCTTGAAGTCTGGTGGTAGTGATGATCCGTTGGAAATTCTTAAAGTTATTGATGTAGATTTGAGTGATACTAAAGTGTTCGATGATGCTTTAGAGATGTTTGATGATACTATCAATTCATTTATAAATAGTAAAGATTAGTAAGGAAGTGATATGATGGCCGATAAACGTGATTATTATGAGGTGCTTGGTGTTAGTAAGAGTGCAACACAAGATGAGATTAAAAGTGCCTTTCGTAAAAAAGCGAAACAATATCATCCAGATTTAAATAAGGATAATCCTGATGCAGCTGAAAAGTTTAAGGAGGCACAGGAGGCTTATTCTGTTTTGTCTGATGAATCTAAACGTAAGATGTATGATCAATATGGTCATGCTGGAGTAAGTGGTGGTCCTGGTGGAGCAGGATATTCTAACTTTGGTGGCTTTGATGCGTCAGATTTTGATTTTGGTGATATTTTTGATTCAATTTTTGGTGGATCCGGTGGATTTTCTGGATTTGATTTCGGAGGAGGATCTTCTAGTGGACGTGGTAGTCGTGCTAGACGTGGTAGTGATGTCTTGATGAGAATGGATTTGGATTTTGACGAAGCTGTCTTTGGTTGTGAGAAGAAATTCAACTTAGATGTTGTTGAAGACTGTGATGAATGTGATGGTAAAGGTGGCTTTGGTGAAGAAAAATGTTCTACTTGTCATGGTAGTGGTACTGTTACTTCAGAACAACATACTATACTAGGTTCTTTCTTGTCTAAAAGTACTTGTCCAGATTGTGGTGGCTCAGGTAAAACTTTCAAGAGACGTTGTAGTCATTGTAAAGGAGAAGGAAAAGTTCGTAAGAATAAGAGACTTACTATCAATATTCCAGCTGGAATTAATACCGGAGATCGTTTACGTGTAAGTGGTAAAGGTAATCCTGGTAGTAATGGTGGAGAGAATGGAGATTTGTATTTAGAGTTTGTTGTTGATAGTCACGATGTCTTTGTTCGCCAAGAAGATGATATTTATGTAGAAGTACCTCTTACGTTGACAGAAGCAATTATTGGTTGCAAGAAGGAAATACCTACTCTTTATGGTAATGTTAAAATTAATATTGCCGCTGGTACAAATAGTGGTGATAAACAACGTATCCGTGGTAAAGGAGTAGATAATAAGTATCGTAAGAGAAAAGGAGATATGTATGTTATTTTTAAAGTTTATACTCCAAAGAAACTTTCTCGTGAACAAAAGAATTTAATAGAAAAGCTATCTAAGACGGAGATGGATACTCCAGAAATTAAAGAATTTAATAAGTTTGTTAAAAATAATGATTAAGGCAAGGTAACTTGCTTTTTTTATATGGTTTTATTAATAAAAAAGGTAATATAGTAATTGATTTTCAATATGATAGTCCAAGTTTTTTTCAAACGGTTATGCAACAGTATCTAAAGCCAGTAAATATGGTGTAATTGATACAGAAGGAAATATGATTTCTGATTTTCAATATGATAATGCTTATGAATATAGTGATGACTTAGCAAGAGTTAAAAAAGATGGTAAATATGGATTTATAGATACAAAAGGGGAAACTATAATTGATTTTCAATATGATGGCGGTGCGAGTTTTCATAATAATTTAGCTTACGTAGTAAAAGGAGAAAAATATGGAATAATTAACAGTAGTGGAGAAATTGT
>CALVSH010000009.1 GCA_944358945.1 uncultured Bacilli bacterium | reverse complement strand
TTGTCGCATCAATTACTTCTCCTAGATTATGGGGAGGAATATTAGTGGCATATCCTGCAGATATTCCCATGGCACCATAGACAAGAAGGGCTGGAAAACGAGCTGGTAACACTGTAGGTTCTACTGTAGTATCATCAAAGTTTGGTGCAAATTCTACAGTATTTTTATCAATATCGCGAAGCATTTCATTACTGATTTTAGAAAGACGTGCTTCTGTATAACGATAAGCTGCTGGACTATCTCCATCAATGGAACCATTATTACCATGCATATCAATATATGGAAGTCTTGTCTTCCAAGGTTGGCTCATTCTAACCATGGCATCGTAGATAGAAGTATCTCCATGTGGATGATAATTACCAATAACGTCTCCTACAGTTTTAGCACTTTTACGATATCCTTTATCGTAAGTATTTTTTTCTTTATGCATTGAATACAAAATACGACGTTGTACTGGTTTTAATCCATCTCTAGCATCTGGAATTGCACGATCTTGAATAATATACTTAGAATAACTTCCAAATCGCTCTCCCATGATATCTTCTAGAGTATAATCAAATATTTTCTCTATTACTTCTTGTGTGTCATTTTTCTTCTTTGCCATATTATCACTCCTCGTATTGCTTTCTTTCTATCATATCTAAATCTTTATAGTCTGCATTTATATTTTCTAATCCTTTGGTAGAAGTTAAACTTCTAAAATCAAATCTTCTTCCTATATATTTCAAGTTGTACAAGCCTTCCGCATTTGTTAAACTTCCAAAATCTGCATAACCTCCTATATGTTGTAAATTTTCTAAGCCTTCGGAAGTAATTAATTTAGGAAAATAAGCAATTCCCCCTATGTTTTGAAGACTATCTAATCCTTTAGCGCTAATTAAATTAGAAAAGCCTGCATGTTTACCTATATTTCGTAAATTATTTAAACCCTGAGCTTTAGGTAAGCTACTAAAGTCTGCTTCTCCAACTATATTTTGTAAATTTTCCAAACCTTCTGCACTTGTTAAACTAGAAAAATTAGCATCTTCGCCTATATATTTCAAACTATTTAACCCTTTAGCACTCTTCAAACTAGCAAAGAAAGCATAATTACCTATATACTGCAAATTATTTAATCCATCTGCATTTATTAAATTAGGAAAGTAAGCACTTCCTATTATTCTTTTTAAATCCTTAAAAGTATCAGGAACAAAATCTTTTTCCCATACTAACCTTCCATAATAATAAATAATTTTATTTGTATCAAAATCTGTTATGTTAGTACCAATATTTTCTTCTTTACAATCGAATACATAAGCTAAGTCTTTTTTTACATTTCTCTTTGCTTTAAGTTCTGCTATTTTAGGATCATCGATATGATAAAAACTTTCTATTTTAGAATCTATTTCGTACAAAAACCTAAGCTCATTCTTCGTTAATTCAATATCATTATTTACCTTATATTCTAATTCTGCTAATAAAGCAATATCATAAGCTATTCTTTTTATTTTTTTATTACCAGGAAAACTTTGTATCTTTTCTAAGGCAATCAATGCCATACTACTTTCAATACTTTTATGTAATCCTAATCCTAGCACATATTGAATATGATAATCTGTATCTGCAACAATTAAAATTCTAGGCTCTGTATATTTTCCTTTGTCATCTTTTGTGTGATATATATATACAGGACCATGTGGAAGTCGTGCACCGTATGCATCTAATTGTATTGCCCAGTCGGTATTTTTAGCTTTTAAAAACTTCCATAATGGCCTGTAACCATTTTCTCTTTTATGTCTTATCCATATACCTTCTGTATCTTTTCTTAGACTACTAAAAGCTGAAAATGTTAAATAGTCTTTTACATTATTACTATTTTCCATTTTCCGAACTCCTCCCTTTTGATATTTCATGATATTTACCTCCGATATTTTAGGATAACTTCTAAAATATATGTCTATCTTTTTTTATTTTGCATCACTAATGACATAATTCTTTGTTTTGTTTTTTCATAACTTTTATCTTGATAGCGCTCAAAATAGCATTGCATTACCCGTTTTGCAGTATCATCTACTTGCATATAATTTTTTTCCATTAGATATTCAAAAACTTTATCAATGGTATCATCTTCTTTAAGGTTATCGTCTTTAAAATCAACATAGAATATGTTTAAAACGCTGTGTTGTAATATTCCAGGTTCACCTTCATATGAAATACAACTAAGTAATACAATATCTGATCTATGAAGTAAATCTTTCACCTCTTGGATAGTTAGTCCATCAACATCTTCAAATGGAATCCGAATGATTCTGTTAGGATTATTATACAATATATGTGTATACTCATCTGGGGAATGTTCTTTTTTACCATCATTAATTTTTACAATAAAAAATTTATATGCTGGTACATCATATGTATTTTCTTTCATAAACTATCTCCTATATTTGATAATCATCTTCTAAGGTAAACTCTACATTTTCGTCTATCCATTCTTTTCTTGGAGCAACTTCATCTCCCATGAGAACAGAAACACGTTTTTCAGCTAATTGTGCATCTTCTATATTTACACGAATTAAAG
>CALVSH010000008.1 GCA_944358945.1 uncultured Bacilli bacterium | reverse complement strand
ATTATATTATATACCAAACAAACACATTATTTCTAAATTTTAAAAAATAGAAATTTCGTGTCTTTTCAGCATGTCTATAATATCATAAAAAATTAATATTGACAAAACTTAGAATGTCATATAAATTCACAAAAATTTCATACTTTTCAAAACATAATATGATATAATCTATAGTAGGTGAGATTATGATAGAAAAACAGTTTAAAAATCTAGATGAACAAATTGAAATATTTAAACACAAAGGATTAGTAATAAAAGACGAAAAATATGCGAAACAAGTTCTTTTAAGAGAAAATTATTTTTTCTTAAATGGATATCGTCATCTTTTTTACAAGTCAAAAGAAGAGAAAGTGTTTATAAAAGGAACAACATTTGAAGAACTTTACAGTCTATTTTTATTTGATCGTTCTTTTAGAAATGTAATATTCAAATATTTATTAGTAATTGAAAATAACTTGAAATCTATTACATCATATAAATCATCTAAGAAGTATGGATATCGTGCAAGGAATTATTTAAAGACTAAGAACTTGACACATGATCCAGAAAAACAACGTCAAGTAAATGACTTATTAAAAAAGATGAAACGACAAATTCGCATCAATGGTAGTCAACATTCTGCCACACTACACTATGTATCAAATTATGGATATATTCCTTTGTGGATTTTAGTAAAGGTATTGTCATTTGGAATTGTCAGTGAAATGTTTTCTATCTTAAAGCCAGAAGACCAACAAGAAATAGGAAAAATTTATCATGTTGATGTAGATGATCTCTTGGTATACTTACCAATACTTGCCAATTATAGAAATTTATGTGCTCACGAAGACATTTTATATGAAAATAGGACGCAAAAACAAATCGATGACACAATATATCACCAAATATTAGACATTCCAAAAGAAAATGGTGAATATATATATGGTAAGTGTGATTTGTTTGCTCTTCTAATTATCATGAGACAAATGTTACTAACAGATGATTTTAAAAACATGGTAATAGAATTAGAAAATGTAGTCGGAACATTAGATTATAATTTGACATCTATTAAAATAGAAAAAGTATTAAACAGAATGGGCTTCCCAAAAAATTGGAGAGACTTAGCTGGAATTGAAAGGAGTGTAGATAACGAATGAAGAAAAAAGAAACGTTAAAAACAGTATTCTTGGTAGTATTCTCTTTTGTCATGGGTGGAATCATTATGTTTGCCCTACTAAAATGGACTCCATTAGTAAGTGAAGTTCTAGGAAGTAGTGGAGAAACATTAGTGACAAAGAATGAAACACAAGTATATGAAAAAAATTCATTAGCTGCATCTGTTGATAAAATTTATGATGCTGTTGCGATGGTATCAGCATATCAAAATGATACATTAACATCTACCGGATCAGCATTTGTATATAAAACAGATAATGACTATGGGTATTTACTTACAAACTATCACGTTGTAAATGGAGCCACCAGTGTAACGGTAACAATGTCAGATGACAAGGAAGCAGAAGCAACAGTTTTAGGAGGAGATGAATATCTAGATCTTGCCGTTCTTAGAATTGATAAAAGTAATGTTTCACTAGTTGCCAATATCGGAAGTAGTGAAGATATGAATATTGGAGATACAATATTTACAGTAGGTACCCCAATGGGAGAAGAATATAGAGGTACAGTAACTTCAGGAATCCTATCAGGAAAAGACAGAATGGTATCAGTAAGTGTATCTAACAGTAACAGTAGCGACTGGGTAATGCGTGTATTACAATTTGATGCCTCAATCAACCCTGGTAACAGTGGAGGCCCTCTACTAAATGCCAATGGTGAAGTAATCGGAATTTGTTCTTTAAAATTAGTAGATGACGAAATCGAAGGTATGGGATTCGCTATTCCAATTGAATACGCTATGAACCATATTGAATCTCTTGAAAAAGGAGAAGAAATTAACTGGCCAGTTTTAGGTGTTTCTATGATTAATGCTAACGATACTACCAGTCTATATAGAGAACAAATCACAATCGACAGAAACATCACAGAAGGTGTAGTTGTAGTTCAAGCAGAAAGAGGTTCAGGAGCTTATGATGCTGGTTTAACTACAGGAGACGTTATCACTGCAATCGATGGACAAAAAGTAGAAGATTCAGCATTCTTAAGATATGAAATATATCAACACCAAGCAGGAGATACTGTAGAAATAACCCTTATTAGAGACGGAAAAGAAAAAACTGTAAAAGTAACACTAGGAGGAAGTAATTAAAAGCAATATTGCTTTTTTCTTTTTATAAATTATAAATATAAAAAAGAGGTGATAATATGTTGAAAGATGAGAATTTAGTAGGATATGCCAGAGAAGCAACAGATTTTTTAGGAAATAAATATCAATTTGATTGCATGGGGTGCAGTTTTTCAAACGGTGAAATAAAACCTATTAATGACTTTATTTATGAGAGTGATAACTTTTTTGTGGTTCAAGATATTGAAATACCCCTAAATGGATTTTTAGTAATAAGTACAAAAAAACATATTAATTCTTATATAGAGTTAACAAAAGAAGAACAATATGAATTAGCAGATATCCTAGAAATAGGAATAAGATCAATAAAAGAGTTAAATATTAGTGATAAAATAACTTTAGTACAAGAAGAAAAATCAAAACATTTTCACGTATGGTTATTTCCTAATAGTGAAAAAGAGATTAAAAAATTTGGGGCAGGTGTTTCCTATGTACGTAGTATCTGTCAAGATTTAAAAGAAAACGCCACCAAAGAAGAAAAAGAAGAAATAATAAATACAATAGAAAAAATTAGAGAATATTATAAAAAGAATCTTAAGAGATAAATTATATCTTGCAAAATATTAAGAATGAGTATTTCATTCTTTTTCTTTGGAAAAGGTTTTAAAATGACATGAAATATGATATAGTATAGCAAGCGAAAAGAAGGAAGTGTTATCATGATAAAAATATATAAAACTAGCACCGTAGAAAAGAAAACCAAGAAAGTAAAGAAAATGACTGCCGATTGTTGGATAGACCTAATTGTACCAACTAGTGATGAAATAGAAAAAGTCGCAACAAAAACGGGAGTCGAGAAAGATTTGATAATGAAACTACTAGATATCGAAGAATTACCCAGGGTAGAACAAGAAGATAATGCAACCCTAATCGTAATTGATATTCCTTACCTAGAAAAAGACGGAAAACATAAATACAAAACCTACCCTCTAGGAATCATTATAACGAACAATAATTATATCATCACGGTATCTGTAAAAAGAACGATGATGTTGAATGACTTCAAAAGAAATATAATAAAAGATTTTAGAACAGCGAAAAAAACCAGATTCTTAATTCAAATATTATTAAAAAGTGCCTCTAGCTATTTAAAAGCACTAACAGAATTAAAACATGATATTGAAGCAAAAGAAAAAGATTTGAAAAAATCAACAGAAAATAAAGACCTAGTAGAACTATTAGAAATTGAAAAGACCTTAGTATATTTCATGACTTCATTAAAAGCCAATGATGCTGTATTAGAAAAACTAGCAAAAGGCATTGTTTTACCATTATATGAAAAAGACCTAGATTTATTAGAAGATGCCATTATCGAAAACAAACAAGCTATTGAAATGAGTGGAATCTATAAAGATATCTTATCATCAGTATCTAATACATATGCAACTATCATTTCCAATAACTTAAATATCGCCATGAAATTTCTTGCAGCTGCAACCATTGTCCTATCAGTACCAACGATGATTTCCTCTTTTCTAGGAATGAATGTCCCTCTAGGAGAAATTAGTACCCTAAGCAACGCTTTTGTCATTGTAGTTTTATTAGCTGTTGTGATATCATTAATCGTTGCTTTATTATTAAAAAAGAAAAATATGTTATAAAGACATGTTTTTTTTCTGTCAAACAGGAAATAATATACTTAGAAGTCTTGACTTGGAGTATGGTATAAGTATTAAAATATAATAGGAGGGATAATATGATAGAGGTAGAAAATGTTACAAAAGTGTTTAACGACACAAACAAAGCTGTAGATAATATTTCATTTCAAGTAAATAAAGGAGAAATTGTTGGATTTATTGGTCCAAATGGAAGTGGTAAAACAACAACCCTAAAACTTCTAACCGGAATCTATCAAAAAGATAGCGGAACCATAAAAGTTGCCGGATATGACATTGATAAAGAGCCATTAGAAGCAAAGAAAAACATTGGCTATATTTCAGATAGTCCTGATATGTTCTTACGACTAAAAGGTATTGAGTTTCTAAATTTAATAGCGGATATCTATAATGTCAGTACTACTAAGAGAAAAGAAAGAATTAAAGAATTAACCAAGAAATTTGGTCTAGAAGATATCTTAGATTCAGAAATGATTAGTTATTCTCACGGAATGAGACAAAAAATGATGGTAATAGCCGCTCTAATACATGAACCAGATGTATGGATACTAGATGAACCACTAATTGGTCTAGATCCAGAATCTGCTCATGGTCTAAAAGAGATGATGAAAGAACATGCTAAAAAAGGGCATGCCGTTCTATTTTCAACCCATGTTTTAGAAGTAGCTGAAAAATTATGTGATAGAGTACTAATTATTGATAAAGGAAAAATAATTTACCAAGGAACACTAAAAGAATTAAAGAAAAAATATACTAAGAAAGATTTAGAAGAAATATTTTTAAGGATGGTTCAAGATGAAGATGTACGCTAAATTAGTAAGAACTTTCTTATTATCCGGAGAAATGCCTAAGTCAGAAAAGAAAAATAAAGTAAAATTCTATCTGACTTTAGGAATTATCGCAACAATCTTTATCTTCATACCTTGCTTTATCTTAATGGCCTTCCTAGTAGGAAGTACAACAGTAGGTATCAAAGAAGAAATAATTTATAATATGGCAAATCAAGCAAATATTGGTAACGCCTTATTATTAGTGATTCAATTTATATGTATTTTCTCCATGATATTTGGCTTTAATATCGTTTTAAATACATTTTACTTCTCTGGAGACATAGAACATATCTTACCATTGCCAATTAAACCTAGAACTTTAATTTCTTCTAAATTTACGGCTGTATTAATTAGCGAAAGTGTAATGGAATTTATCTTTTTAATAGCCGCATTTTTAGGTTTCTTAGTAATTCACAATTTAAATATTACAACAGCAATAATGAGTTTAATAGGAGTATTTACACTGCCAATATTACCACTGGTATATTGCGGAATTATTGCCTTAATCATAATGAGATTTACCAAATTAATTAAAAATAGAAACAATACATTAACAATTCTATTACTGGGAATTATCATTTTATTAGGAATATTTGCTATCGGATATCTAGGAAATGATAGTATAACAGAATTTGTTCATCTTCTAGCAAACGGTCAAGTAAAATTTCTAGATGTTATGAATTATCTATTCCCAAGTACTTACTTCTTAGTAGAGGCAGTAACGAATACCAATATTGCTGCATTTATCATTTATTTATTAATCAATGCATTTGCCTTTGTAGTATTTATGTTACTAGCAGACAAATTATATATTTCAGGTGTAAAAAGAATTAGTAACAATGCTATTCATCATAAAGAAAGTATCAACAAAGTTTTATCAAATACCAAAAAGATATCACCAGCCATGACATATCTAAAAAAAGAATTAAAGATACTAACAAGAACACCATCATTCTTTAGTAACTGTATCTTAAGTAACTTATTATGGCCAATCATCATTATTTTAATATATTTAATTCAAGGTCAAGATAATATTATCTTAGAATTTGTCAATCACTATAAACAACAAGAATCTCTAGGACTATTAGTGGTATTTATATCAATCTTCGCAATATCAGCTTTATTAACAACAGCTAATAGTATTGCTTCAAGCTCTATTTCTAGAGATGGAAAACATGCATCATTTATAAAATATATTCCAGTCCCTTATCAAACGCAATTAAATGTAAAAGCTTTAGTATCAATCATAGTAAGTTTTACTTTTAATGGAATATATTTACTAATTATATGTTATTTCCTACAAGTCACTTTCCTAGATTTTATCTTATTCTTTGTAGTATCTCTATTATCATGTATTTTCTTTACATACCTAGGAATTTACTTAGATACCATTAATCCAAAACTTATCTGGGAAGATGAATTAAATGCCTTAAGAGGAAATGAAAACACCTTCTTCTCTATGGCAATTTCTATGATTATTACTGTTATTTTAGGTGGAGGAATCTATTATTTAAATAGAGTAGTATTAATACCACTTTCTATATTAAAAGGAATGTTAATAATTTTATTAGTAATGGGAACAATACTAGTTTATTCAAAAGTAATGAATAAAGGTGTCAAAAATATTGAAGAAATAGAAATATAAAGTCCATTGGACTTTTTTCTTTGCAACAATCATAATTTATGATAAAATATATTAGAATTTATAAGAGGGAGGTAGAATCAATTGATACAAGCACTAACCGTTTTTCTAGAAGGATTAATTTCATTTTTTTCTCCTTGCATCATACCATTACTTCCTCTTTATATGGGATATCTAGCAGGTAATGCCAAGATAAAAACAAAAGACGGAAAAATAATATATAAAAGAAAAATAGTATTTTTATATACCCTTTGTTTTGTATTAGGAATATCAACATCTTTTTTTATCTTAGGACTATCCTTTACAGCACTGGGAACTTTCTTCAAAGAATATAAAAGTATTCTAGCAGTAGTTGGAGGAATCATAATCATAATTTTAGGATGTCATCAATTAAAAATAATAAATATCAATTTTTTACAAAAAGAAAAAAAGTTAAATATTAATATGAATCCTAATAAAATGAATCCCATAGTAGCTTTTCTTCTAGGTTTTGTATTCAGTTTTGCCTGGACTCCTTGTGTAGGACCAGCTTTATCATCAGTACTAATTATGGCAAGTAGTGCAGAAAGCATGTTAGTCGGAAATCTTCTTGTATTTATCTATGCCATAGGTTTTATCATACCATTTTTAGTATTAGGATTATTTACAGGAGAAGTCCTAAATTACTTAAAGAAGAATCAACATATTTTAAAAAGAATTGTACAAATAGGTGGTATATTACTTATTCTAGTAGGAAGTTACATGATAATAACTAATATAGATATCAATCTATCTTCAAAAGTAAATGAAAACTGTGGAATTGATAAAGAAACAGGTCTAGCTAGTTGCAAAACAGGTAACACTACCAGTAATAAACAAAATTATAGAGTAGAAAAATTCACATTAAAAGATCAAGATAATAAAACTTATGAATGGGAAGACTATAAAGAAAAAACGGTCTTACTTCATTTTTGGTCAACAGATTGTAATGCCTGTAAAAAAGAATTAAAGGAACTAGAAAAGCTATATAATCATTACCAAAGGAATAAAGGAGAAGTGCTATTACTATCTGTTGTTTCTCCTAAATTAGAACATAAAAGTACCAAGAAAATAAAAAAAATAATAAAAGAAAAGAATATTACTTTCCCTGTTTTAATAGATGAGACAGGAGAGTTTTTCTCAAAATTTGAAATAGTATCTTACCCTAATACATTTATAGTGAAAGATTCTATTATTAAATTGACAATACCTGGAGCTTCTACTTTCGAGAAATTAACAGAATCTGTGGAAAAGATAACAAGTAAAAAGTAAAATATCCAAGAATATTGTGGATATTTTATTTTTTTTAATAAATACGTTATAATAATAATATAAAATAATGAATAGTTATAGGGGTGATTTATGAGTAAGAAGAAAATAAGAATAGGAATCATTGCCTTTCTTGGTCTAATTTGTATAATAACAGGAACTATCTTATTAATATTACCACCTAAAATTGATACATCTGGGTATACATTAATAGATAATTTAAAAATAGAAGTATATAGTAATTTAAAGATAAAAGATCTACTGAAATCAATAGATGGAAAATTACTAACCAATTCAAAAGTAAGTACGGAAAAACTTGGTAAACAAGAACTAACATTTACTTATGAAAAGAATGATGGTAAAAAAAGAAGAGGAATCATCGATATTGAGGTCGTAGATGAAGAGGAACCATTAGTATGGCTATCTAGTAGTTATACGGCTAGAGTAGGAAGCGATTTAAACTTAGAAGAAGAAATATTCTGTGCAGATAATTATGATAGTAATCCAAATTGTAAAATAGAAGGAACCTACGACTTAAACACAGCCGGAACCTATAATTTAACATATGTCGCAACTGACAGTAGTGATAATCAGGAAAAAATTGATTTTATCCTAAATGTATATGACCCAGCACCAGTGCAAGAGACACAAGAAAAAGAAGCGGTAGTAGAAGAACAAGAACCTGTGGTAACAGCTTTCAACTCCGTAGTAGAAACACACAAAGATGATAATACAGAAATAGGAATTGACGTATCAAGATGGCAAGGAGAAATTGATTTTAGTAAAGTAGCAGCTGCTGGAGCAACCTTTGTCATGATAAGGGTAGGATCTCAAGAAGGAGTAGATGGTAAGTATAATATAGATCCTTATTTTAAACAAAATATAGAAAATGCCATCGCCAATGATTTAAAAGTAGGAGTCTACTTTTATTCCTATGCTGACAGTATTAAGGAAGCTAAAAAACAAGCAAACTGGGTCTTAAAACAGATACAAGGTTATAAGATTTCTTTACCAATTGCTTTTGACTGGGAATGTTATGATAGTTTTAATCAAATGGAATTAAGTCTATTTGGTCTAAATGAAGTAGCCGAAAGCTTCCTAGAAACAGTAGAAGATGCAGGATATGACGGAATGCTTTATGGAAGTAAGAGTTATCTAAATAGTATTTGGAGATATCATGAGTATGATGTATGGTTAGCCCATTATACAGACCAGACAGATTATGATTCTCACTATGTAATGTGGCAATTATGTCAAGATGGTCAAATTGATGGAATAAATACGGCAGTAGACATCAATGTACTATATAAGAATGAAAAAGGAGATGGAAAGTAATGAAGAAAAAATTAACAATACTAACAATATTACTAATAACTCTAACAACAACAGCTTGTCAAAACTCTACAATGAATAAACTAGAAGGAACTTGGATAGCGGATCCTAAGAATCAATCAGTTATCATAACAGGAGATACATCCATTGGAGGAAAAGAAGAATATCAACTAACTTTTAATAGTGAGGAAACTTTTACTCTAGAACTATCAAGTGATAATATAATAAAAGGTACCTACTCAGTAGATGAAAATGATAATATTGAACTAAAAGATGAAAATAATATAACTATCGAGACCTGTACTTTATCAGGAGATACTCAATTACAATGTGATAGTTATGCATCTATCTATGAAAAGAAAGACAAATAGTTGATAACAAAGATACTAAATACTAAGTATCTTTTTTGATATCAGGCAAAACAGTAGCAAAAAAGCCCATCTTTACATATTTTAATGTAGAGGTGAAAAAGATGAATGAAAGGAAAATAACAGGTGTAGTAGTAGATAGTGGACATGGAGGAAGCGATCCGGGTGCCATAAGTGGTAATTTAAAAGAAAAAGATTTCAATCTAGAAGCTGCTAATTATATGACAAAACGTCTACAAGAGCTAGGTATACCAGTAGTATCTGTAAAAACTACAGATGAAGATATTTCCAGAACCGAAAGACTTCGTAGAGCCAATGCCGCATTTAACGGTGATCCCAATGCTATTTTAATATCCAATCACATTAATTCTGGAGGAGGCGAAGGTGCTGAAATAGTATATGGTCTTAGAAACGATGATACCCTAGCCAGTATGGCCTTAGAAAATATTGGAGATGCCGGTCAAAAAATGAGAAAAGTATATCAAAGACGTCTACCAGAAGATCCTAGCAAAGACTACTATTATATAATTAGAGAAACTTCTCCTATGCAATCATTATTAGTAGAATATGGCTTCATTGATAATGCTGCCGATCAACAAAAATTACAAAATGACTTAACAAAATATGTAGAAGGTGTCGTAAAAGCTATCGCTGACTATGGCGGCTATACCTATACACCACCAGGAATGTCCAGCAGTAGTAGTACTTATACAGTAGTAAAAGGAGACACTTTATCTAAAATTGCCAAACAATTTAATACAACAATTCAAGAACTAAAAAAGCTAAATAATCTAACATCAGATTTCCTTCAAATTGGTCAAGTGCTATTTATTCCAGAAACATCATTAACTCCAACTTATAGTACATACACAGTACAAAAAGGAGATAGTCTTTATGCAATATCAAAAAAATATAATATCTCAGTAGATGAATTAAAAACTCTAAATAATTTGACTAGTAATACTTTATATATTGGCCAACAATTAAAAGTCCCTTCACTAGAAATAGAAGAGGATGATAATTATGAAATATACACAGTAGTAAAGGGAGATAGTTTATGGTTGATTTCTCAAAAATATAATGTCCCAGTAGATGATTTAATTGAAATTAATGACTTAGAAACAGTAAATCTCCAAATTGGTGATAAATTAAAGATTCCAAAACAAAATAGAAAAACTTATACAGTACAAAAAGGAGATAGTCTATGGTCAATAGCTAAGGATAACAACACATCAGTAGAAGAATTGAAAATGTTGAATAATTTAACATCTAATTTATTATCCATTGGTCAAGAGCTAATTCTTCCATAAAAAAATTGCTTACAACAAGCAATCTTTTTTATTCTAAATTTAATTTTTTATCTAATACTTTAACAGTAAGAATGTAGTATCCCACGGTAAATAATACAGATAATATAAAAGCAAACAATAAATATCCATTAATAAGTGCAAAATCACTAATAGTAGTTGCATTGATATACTGTTGATAATTAGAATCTAAAAACATAACTGGTATCAAAATAACAAGAGAAATAATCTGTGTAACATTATAAAGTACTACTCCATAGATAATCGAATACATAATCTTATTATTATGTTTTTGACCTAACGCAATCGACGCATATATCATTACTTGATTAAAGATAACACTAATTAAGGTAGACAATATAATAAGTAATATGAAAACACTATTAACTTCTTTTAATAATTTGCCTATGAATGATAATAAAGAGGAATCAAACCAGATACCATAAACACCAACAAATAAGAATAGGATACTCATAATAAAAGATAGAAGAATAAATGCAGTAGAACTAATTGTCTTAGATAGAATTAAACTATGTTTACTAACAGGTAAAGTATGCATCAAATATCCCTCATCTTTGATTAGGTTTTGATAAAATTTAAGAATAGTAAAGACAAAAGTCATAATAGGTATCGCAATCAAAACTATCACAAAAATAGCGCTAATAAATCCACTAGGAATAGAAAATACATTAAATTTATCAGCTAACATATTGACACCTCTAGTAAGTAATGCCAGTAATAAACTAACTAAATAGATGGGAAATATAGTTTTAGATAAAGATTTGAAATCATATTTTAATAATTTACTTAGCATTTAAATTCCTCCCTAAATAACTTATCAATCGTAGTTTTTTTCTTTTTACGAATGGTATCAGCATCTTCGTTTAATACGATTTTTCCTTGATTGATAAAAATAACTTGATCAAGAATCTTTTCGATATCTGAAATCAAATGAGTAGAGATAATGATAGAAGAACCATCATTGAAATTAGTAAGAATGGTTTCTAATATATAATCACGACTAGCAGGATCTACACCTCCAATAGGTTCATCTAAAATATATAAATCAGCTTTTCTACTCATAACCATAACTAGTTGTACTTTTTCTTTTGTACCTTTAGACATATTTTTTAACTGATCAGTTTCTTTAATTTTTAATTTATGTAATAACTGTACTGCTTTTTTCTCATCAAAGTCCTCATAAAAATCTTTAAAGAATTGAATTAATTCAGATACTTTCATATTCATATTTAAATAAGTTCTCTCTGGCAAGAAAGAAATAATCTTCTTACTTTCAATTCCAGGTTCACAACCATTAATTAAAATCTCCCCAGATGTTGGTTGCAACAAATCATTAATAATTTTAATCATCGTAGTTTTACCACTACCATTAGGTCCAAGTAATCCATAGATTTTACCTTTTTCAATCGTAAGATTAATCTTTTTCAATACTTCCTTGGAACCAAAGTTTTTAGACAAATTTTTAAATTCAACTAATTCCATTATGAATTTTTCCTCTCTTTCAACAATTTAATCACATCTTCAATTTTTAATCCTAAAGTTTCTATATCAGAAACAAAGGAATCAATTTTATCTTTTGCCAATTCTTGTTTTAATTGATGAATGATATTTTCATCTTCCGTGACAAATTTTCCAGCGGTTCTCTTAGTATAAATCAGATGCTCATTTTCTAATTCCGCTAAAGACCTTTGAATAGTATTAGGATTAACACATATCATAGTAGACAGTTCTCTAACAGAAGGAAGTTTTTCTCCACTTTGAAAATGTCCCAAAACAATTTCTAGTTTTAGTTTTTCAACCAATTGTTTATAGATCGGTTTATCATCATCAAACTCAAACTCCATAACTACCTCCTTTGTGTTGCTTGATTAACACAGTTATACACCAATAGATTATAAAAGTCAATAACTATTCTACATTTCTTAATACTTTACTATTCTAAATAGAAAAAAATTCATGACTTTATTAATAAGACATAATAAAAACCTATAAAATAAGTCTTAACTAAATGACTATTTTATAGGTTATCTATTTTTAGGCAGCTTTTCTTCTAGCGTACCAAATACCAAGGCTAACACCAGCTACTACTAAGACAATAGCAATCACAACAGCGATATCTCCAGCATAACTTTCACTAGATGATTCTACTGAACTAATATCAACATAATTCATAATATCATATCTTTCATCAGTTGGTGTTTCGTATTCAGCTTCAATCTTTTCTATAATTTCATTGTCTAAAGATGAGCTATAACCATCCCAGGAATGATTACCGATAATGATATAAGGAACTCCTTCAGGTTCTTCTCCTCTTACTTCTGCTACTTCGTTCATCAATTCAACATTATCATCATTTGACCATGTTTCATAAGAAACAATATTATACATATCACCATACTCATCTTCGATGCTATCAAAAAACTCTTCTGCTTCCGCACAATGTGGACATCCATCTCCATAGAAAAAATAAATATTAACAGGATCATTTTCACTTTCTGCAGCATTTACTACTAAAGCACTACATGGTATGATTAAAATTCCAATTAATAATACAAATAGAAATTTAAGTTTTTTCATAATTACCTCCCATACAAATATACCATAGTTTGATTTCAACAACAAATAAAAGCCTCGAAAAGTCTCAAATTTCATCAATCTTTCACAAAGAAAAAAGTAAATAATACACGTCAATTATTTACTCATCTTTATGTTTTTCTTCTTTCTCTTTTAATTGTCTAACTTTTTCCAAAGCATCTTCCATAGGAAGGTACAATTTACATCTACAAATTCCTTCATTAATAAATTCATCACAAGGACAAAGAGTAGTATCATCTACATTCACTCTACAAGGACAATGTCCATCCTTTTTTTGCAACCCTTCCATGATAACAGAAACATATTTTTTATCAGGGTTAATTCGATAGTTTTTCATAAATTCCTCCTTTATCTATATTATATCTTAGAACAATCAAAATTTGGTATAAAACTTTCACTCTGTGTTTCTCCTTCTTGAACAAAAGCATAACGAATACCTAATTCAATTGCATAATCAATAACTTGTTGATATTCATCATCATTAACTTTCCTTTCTAAATTAGGAAATTCAGGAAACTTTCTC
>CALVSH010000007.1 GCA_944358945.1 uncultured Bacilli bacterium | reverse complement strand
GTGTTTGTGAGAATCATAGTGGAGGTAGTGGAGATTGTGAAGGTGAAGAGTGTGATCCTAATGATCCTTCTAGACCTCCTGATTCTGATCCTCCTATTATTGATATTGATCCTGATAATAGTGGTAACAAATGGTATAATGCGGAAAGAATAAATTCTGTATTGGGATTAAAAATTATTGTTAGTGATCAAAATGGATTGAATGCCAACACTTCTATTTCTTGGACGTGGAAACAACTAGATGGAAGTAATGTTGAGACTTATAAACATAATTTTAAGAATGATAAGTTAACTGGTAAAAATAGTAAGTTGACATTAGTTATTCCGAAAGCGAAAATCCCAAGTGATTCTTCTGATACTGGTAAATATAGGTTGACAGTTTCTCCTGATAATAGTAATGGATGGGGAATTCAAGATGCGTTAGGAAATGAAAGACTTCGTGATGAGATTGAAGAAGAATACTGGATTGATAATACACCACCAACGATGGATCCAAAGATAAAATCTACATCTAGTAGTTATAATGCGTTAACTACAACAATTACTATGAATGGTAATGATAATATTGGTCTTGATAAAGTTTATATTTCAAATAGTAATTATGAGAAAGATGGAAAATGGCAAGATTATAGTAATACTATTAGTTGGAATGTTGGCGGAAGTTTGGATGGTAAGAAAAGAAAAGTATATATTACTTTGATGGATTCGGCTGGTAATAAAGTGAAAAAGACGATAGAATATACGGTTTATAAGGAATGTACGGATAAGAGTCCTTCTGAGACTAATCTTAATTCTTGTCCATCTTGTGCTGATGAAGGTACTACTTATACGGTTAAGATTACTTATAAAGATGATTATACTTCTAAAGTATGTAGTTCTAATACGACTGAACGAGCTTGTAATGTTCCAACCTGTGGTCCACCTGTCCATACTCATCAAGTAGGGTATGTTGGTAAAAGCGTTTTCCAAGCTTCTGAGA
The DNA here is from genome assembly GCA_944358945.1 of uncultured Bacilli bacterium. GTDB lineage: Bacteria > Bacillota_I > Bacilli_A > RF39 > UBA660 > Faecimonas. The sequence continues at coordinate 6,130 of CALVSH010000007.1, read as the reverse complement.
CATGGTATGATCAAAATTGTTATAATTCTGATGGTTCAAAGATGCCTCATTATACATATCGTAAAGGTTATTGTAAGGTTTGTTATGACCATGGGGAAGTTTTCCAATGTAGAGGGAGGAATCATGATTGTCTTAGTGGTGTAACTGGTGGATGGTTATCTGGAAGTTATAACTGCGAAGATAGACCATATTATGATATTGTTGTTCCAGACTAATATGGAGGTGATTGGATGAAGAAAAAAATTAGTATTATTTTGGTTGTTGTTTTATGTTTGTTTTGCATTATAGCTAGCATATTACTTATTGTTAATAATGATTCTATGAAAAAGGCCACTCCTGAAGAAGAGGATCTTAATTATATAGATCGTAGCTCTTATGAAGAAGAAGTCCGTAAGAGCACAGGGAATCCATATTATACGGTTAGCACTAGCCGACAGCTAGCAACAAATCGAACTTACGATGGGTTAGAACTTAAAGATCCGTGGTTAGTTCGAATTAGTCAAAATCTGTACTCTTTTACTTGTATTCTTCATAATAATACGGAGAGTGAATATCCTGCTCAAGCGGTTGTGGTTCGATTTGTTGATAAAGAGGGAAAGATAATTGATGAAGAAGATAGCCAAATTTTTTCTATTCCTGTGGGAGAAATGAGAACCGTTTCGGTTACTACTAATCTTAATATTTTAAGTGCTTATGATTTTAAAATTGTTCCTAAAAATGCATAAATTCATATAAAGAACTTTTAAATTGTATGAATTTAATTTTGTTATAGTCAATACTATTTGGTATTGGCTTTTTTTTGCAATTATAATTTTTCTTTTCGTAGTATTTTAAAATAATCGATAATATTAAAAAAAAGTTTTGACAAAATAGTGCGGGGGGAGTATAATCTTTATAGATAATAGTAGCTAGGTGATATTATGAAGAAACGTATTATTAATAGGTATGGTTTTACTTTAGTGGAATTGATTGTTGTAATTGCCATCATGGGAGTTATTTTAATTTTAGCTTTACCACAAGTGTCACGAATTCAAAGTGCTAACAAGAATAAGAAGTACGAGGCATATAAGGAATCTTTGGAATCCGCTGCTAAAATTTATATTGATAATCATACGAAAGATTTGTTTGGTAATAACCCTACGGGATGCGTTACTATTAAGTATAGTGATTTGAAAAGAGATAATTTGATTAAGGATTTTGGCGAAGAAGGTGTTGTTTGTAGCAACGATGACGAGACTTTCGTTGATGTTACTAAAATCAATGATGAGTATAAGTATTCTACGGATTTAGTATGTTATAAAGGATCCGAGAAATTTGAAGATAAAGACTCTACTAAGGCAGGAGCTAGTGTTTGTGAGAGTCATGGTGGGGGAGAGTGTGAAGGAGAAGATTGCAATCCTGATACTTCAAAGAAACCTGATTCTGATCCTCCAGAGATTGATATTGATCCAGATAGTAGTGGTAACAAATGGTATAATGCAGAAAGAATAAATTCTGTATTGGGATTAAAAATTATTGTTAGTGATCAAAACGGATTAAATAAAAATATTGGTGTTATTCTTAATTGGAAACAAATTGATGGGAGTAATGAAGAAAATTATAAGTTTAATTTTAATAATGATAAATTAACGGCTAAAAATAGTAAGGTTTCGTCTTTAATTCCTGTTGATATGATTCCTAGTGATTCTTCGGATACCGGTAAATATAAATTATCCGTAACTCCAGATAATTCTAGTGGTTGGGGAGTTCAAGATGCGTTAGGAAATGAAAAGATTAGTGGAGAGAGTGAAAAAGAATATTGGATTGATAATACGCCACCAACGATGAATCCAAAGATAAAATCTACTTCTACTAAATATAATGCGTTAACTACGAAGATTACTATGAATGGTAATGATAATATTGGTCTTGATAAAGTTTATATTTCAAATAGTGATTATGAAAAAGATGGAAAATGGCAAGACTATAGTAATACTATTAGTTGGAATGTTGGTGGAAGCTTCGACGGTAAGAAGAGAAAAGTTTATATTACTTTGATGGATTTGGCAGGGAATAAGGTTAATAAAACTTTAGAATATACTGTATATAAAGCTTGCGATGAACTTGATGAGGGTAAATGGAAAGATACCACTGAATGTAGTGCAAAGTGTAATGGTGGTAAGAAAAAACAGGAGAAGGTTGATAAGGATGCATTTTTGGGTACAGTATGTGAAAAGAAAACGAGAACTGTCGATTGTAATACTCAATCTTGTGTTTCGGCTACAGTAATTAATAAGAGTGCTTATATTTGTCCGGAAGATCAAAATAAGCCAGATCGAAGTCAATGTACTGATGGAAATTGGAATGCGTTAAGTATTACCAGTGTTAGTGTTAGCGGAACTAAAGTTACTATTAAGGGGCATTTAGTCAACAATTCTTATTATGTATCATGGCAAGCTGATGATCCTAATCGGACTGTTTGTATTGCAACTAGTGGTAATGTTTGTAAAGAAAATTTATATAAATTTAGTATTGCTACTCAAGGTTATGCCGGGGCTGGATCAAATTTTGGTTATTTTGATACTACTATAGATGTTAGTGATTCCAAATGGACAGCTGGTAATTATCGAGTTATTGTTACTTCTGGAGGAGGGTCTGCTCGTTGGCGAATTAAAACAACTAGTTATATGGTTAATTTATTTAAAGTTACCAAGTAGAAAGAATAGGTGATTTTATGCGAAAGGTATCGCTCGGTTTAGGGGTGGTTGGGGTTCTTTTGTTACTTTGTGGTGGATATTTTATATATTCTTTGTTTCAGTCTACTGATATTGTTATACAATACCAATATATCGGTAACATTAGTGAGAATATGCTTGCTGTATCTGATGGAAAAAAATTCGGTTATTATGATTTAGAAAAGAAAAGAATTCGATTAAAATATCCTGTAATTTCTCAAATGAAGGTTGATGATAATATAGATTTTTCTACTTTTCAATATACGGATGGAGTTGCTCCTTATACAGAAGGAGATAAAGTAGGACTTATTGATTCTTCAGGAAATGTTATTTTAGACGCTCAATTTGATTCTTTAGATGTTTATAGTAGAAATTGTATTGTTGTATTTCAAAATCATCGTTATTATTTAATTAATGATAAGAATAAAAAAAATATTGATGATGAGTATGAAGATGTAGTTCAAATTGAAAATTCACCGTTATTTATTTTATCTAATGCGAAAGGCACGCACTTATATGATGCTAAGTCTAAAAAAATATTATTTGTTCAGCTTTTAGATATTCAGTATTTAAAAGCGGTTGATGATGACTCTTATGTTATCTCTGTTACGGATCGTCAAAATGTTGTAAATAATTATTATTATCAAACAAAAAGGGATGGTTTAAAAGAATTGGTTGGTACGGAAGGTTTATTTCCTTATGAAATTCAGAATGATCAGATTGTTTTTATTAATGATTCTGGACCTGTTTCTATTTATTCTTTATCTTCTAATGAAGTAATAAAAATTAAAGGAGATTATCTTGGTTTTGGTACTTTTAATTCCGATTTATCCTTAGTATTTAATAATCGTCTTGATGCTGGATTTGTTGATTTGAATGAGCAGTTAGTAATACCTTATATTTATAAGGATGGTACTACTAATTTTAATAAAAATGGTATTGCGATTGCTAATGATGGTATAAATTATGGAGCTATTGATGTTAAAAACAATGTAGTAATACCATTTCAATATAAAAACATTTCATTTCTTGATAATAATATTTATGCCGTTACCGATTCTAATTTCTTAGTTTCCTTATATGATTTATCTTTGAAACAAACGATTTCTGAATCTTATAATTTTATTGATTTATCTACTGTGAAATCTAATTTGTTGGTGGTTCAAAAAGAAAATAATAAGAAGAAAAATTTATTTGGAATTATTGATGTTAATGGTAAAGAAATTATTGAACCTAAATATGAAGATATTACTATAGAAAATGGATATATTCTTTTAAAAATTTCTAAATATAAGTATATGGTATATAATATTGATGAAATATATTAATTTCTTATATTTTATTATCGCTTTCTTATTTTTAGGTAGAATTTTCTTTTGATTTTATGAATTTTTATAGATGTTTTAATATAAAATGATTAACTTTAATCATTTTTTACAGTTTTCTATTTATGTCAATAATTTAGGAAAATGTCCTAAAAAAATCTAAATATTAGTGAAAAAATATATTCATATTTTAGGCATGCACATGATTGGCGTGTGCTTGTTTTATTTGATCTTTAAATGATGTTAATCTCCAAGGATGGCTCATTGGTGGAATGTATTTTTTCTTTTCACTTTGAACAGGTACTTGTTCAAAATTTTTAGAAAATCTTTCATTTCTACTAAGCTCTTTTAATTCATATATTTTATCGTCAATTGTAACTAATAAATCTCCGTCAAAAGCATTAATAACTAGACATTCAGTCTTAGGCATAAAACATTTTAATTCACTATCTAAATACGGTTGATAGTATTTATTTTTGTATTTTATTGAATTACCATTATCTATTTTTCTAGGGGTTAAAACAGCTAATGTGTAATTAATCTTCTCTTTAGATGGAGATTGTTCAAATACTGATTGAAATTTTTCGTAATTCATGGCAAATTTATTATTAAATTTGGGAACAAATACTTCTGTTAAATATTTATTTGCTTCTTCCATAGTAGTAATACCATTCAGTTTTAATTCATTAACTAAACGTCCTTGAAAAGTACCATTCGTTCTTTCTATTAATCCTTTGGCTTGTGACACAGATGTAGTTTTTTATTCAATTCCTAATTGCTTACAAGCATAGCCATATTGTGTTAAAATATCTTTTTCGCTAGTCCTTTTATTTGGATTTAAAAACATATAATTAAATACAGTCCTGTTATCAGTTAAAAAGCTATATGGTATACCATAATTTGTTAATATTTTGTATAAAACGTGATAATAACCATTTAGTGTTTCTTCTTTATCAAACCAAGCACCAACGATAGTAGAAGAGGCTTTATCAATAGCTAAATGTAAACAGGATTTTATACTACCAAACCATAGATGAATAGATCCATCTTGTTCAATAACTTCACCAAAAAATTTTGGTTTTTCACCTCTGGGATGAGAATCTTCTAAAGCTATTTCGTGATTAATAACATTCTCTATTGTTTCTTCACTCATAGCTAAATTAATTTTCTTTTCTTCTAGTAATTGTTTCTTTTTAAATTGTCTTTTGGTTTTCTTTCTAGCTTTAGGAGATAATATACCGGCTTTAGTTAGTGTTTTATAGACGAAATCATAGGAGACCTTAATGTTTTCTTCTTCTACTAGATATTCCCAAAAATGTCTAAAATTAAAATCTTGATATTTATTGTTATAAAGTAGTATAATATTCTCGAAGATTGAGTTATTTAAAGCATTAATTGGCTTATGAGTTCTGTTGTCGTGAACAAAGCCAGCTTTACCTTTCTCCTTATAAATAATTATTAGGCGATTGATTTTCCTTATTGATATACCGAGCTTTATACTAGCTCTTTTTTTACTTCCGTTGTGTTCAACAACATATTTAATTGTTTCATATTTTTCTAATTCATTCATTCTTAATTCAACCTTTCTCATTCATGTCACCTCAGTGACATATAATATTATTGTTGGGACATTTTCGCAAGTTAACACTTAAGACATTATCACAAATTAATCATTTGAAATCATTTTTTTTTCAGTTTTCTATTTCTTGACTTTTTATTTTGTGATAGATATAATTGTTTTGATAATAGGAACGGTGATTGTAATAAATTTTTTGAAGATAAATAAAAAAGGTTTTACTTTAGTAGAATTGATTGTTGTTATTGCGATAATGGGAGTTATTTTGATTTTGGCTTTGCCACAGGTATCTCGAATTCAGAGTGCCAATAAAAACAAAAAGTATGAGACATATAAGGAATCTTTGGAGTCTGCTGCTAAAATTTATATTGATAATCATTCGGAGGAGTTGTTTGGTAATAATCCTACAGGTTGTGTTACTATCAAGTATAGTCAATTGAAAACTGATAATTTGATTAAAGATTTTGCGGAAGAGGGGGTTGTTTGCAGTAATGATGATGAAACCTTTGTTGATG
>CALVSH010000006.1 GCA_944358945.1 uncultured Bacilli bacterium | reverse complement strand
GCTATTTCGGCATGGTGGGCGATATAGGACTCGAACCTATGACCCCCTGCTTGTAAGGCAGGTGCTCTAACCAACTGAGCTAATCGCCCAAAAATGTCAGTTGACAGTACTAAATATACCAACATTTCATTTCTTTGTCAATACTATCAACTTATTTTTTTTAATTTTTTTGCATCTTTTGCATAATTTCTTGTTTTTTTTGAGATATCCACATTGGCAAACTCTTCCTTAAGGTATTAAATCCATTGGGTGTTTCTAATATTTTTTTATTTCTTTTATACGAAATCTTATAATTAATATTTTTAATACTCAATCTCACATGATAAGAATCTATATCACTATCATCAATAACCAAAGCTCGAATAGTTTCACCAACACGAACATAATCACCGGGATTTTTTACGAAAGATTCAGAAATTTCAGAAATATGAATTAAGCCACTATAATAATCATCCAAACTAACAAAAATACCATATTTTTCAATTCCTGTAACACACCCAGTAACTATCTCTCCTTTTTTATATTGATTCATTAAAACACTTCCTAAAAATAGTATAACATTAAAAATTATGATGTACAAGAAACTATTTTACTTTACTTAAATAAAAAAACTATATATAATATTCTTGGTGATTAAAAATGGAAGATAAAATAGAAACAAGAATTAATCAACTTATTGACAAAATAAGACCCTATCTAATAAATGATGGTGGTGATATAGAATTTATAAAATATGAAGATAATATTGTATATGTAAAATTAACTGGAGCATGTGAAGGATGTCCAATGATGGACATAACCCTTAAAGACGGAATAGAACAATTAATTATAAATGAAATACCAGAAATTAAAGAAGTAAGAAATGCGTTATAGCATTTCTTTTTTTAACCAATTAATTTCAGGAATACTAAAATAAGTACTAATTAATTTATAAATATTAAATAAAAACTGTTGATAATCATCCTTCAATAAAATTATTTTTTTTAGTCGATTCTCACTACACTTTTTATTTAAAATATCATCATAAGCATCAAAATAATAAGATGGAAATAATAATCTAGCATATAACAAAATATAATCCTCTCGAGAAAAATGTAAAGACTGAAACAAATTACGAAAAGAATAATTTCTATAATTATTCGAAAAGAACAAAAATTTTAAATATTCTGCAATATCTCTCGGATAATAATCTACGATAAGATTTAAAGGGTCAACATATTTTTTTGCTGTAATTCTATTATGACACAAACACAATTTCATAGATTCTAATTGCTCAGAAGAAAGATTATATCTTACATAAGAAATAGCGTTCTCAGCCATTCCTATATAATAATTAAAGCTTTCCTTAACCAAGGGATAATTATTAGTAAAATGAGAAATCTGATACTCATAATAATCAATTTTTCTCATCCATAAATAATCCCAAGAATCATTTTGATAACTAAATATATTACTAGGTAAAAAAATAGGATTCAATATATCAAGTGATAAATTAACTTTCTCTTCTGTATACAAAACCAAAATATACCATTCGTTATTAATATTAGTAAATATCTTATCATAAATATTAAAAATAATTTTAAAACCTTTTTGATACCCAATCTGATACAAATATAAAAGAAGTTTTTCACTTCGAGCTGGAAAAATTACTTTCTCAAAGGAATATAATCTTCCTTTATCCCTAAAATAATAAGAATCATCTCTTTTATCTATTCCAATTTCATTAAAATTATAATAATACATAATATTACTTTTCATACTTCAGTATACGAATTAAAAGTAAAAAAAAGAATAGTTTAGTTCTTAACTGGAAAATTTTTCCAATAAAAGCTAAAAAAAGATATGATAAATACATATCACATCAATCTAACGTACATATTGTTTATTAGGTTGTGAATCAATAATTTCTCTAATACCCTCAACATAAAACTTATTTCGCTTAATTCCATCTTCTGCTTCTTTAATCTTAGTTTTAAATTCAGAGTTTTCATCCTGAATTTTATCACGATATTCTTTTAAATCTTCTGCAAATTTTTTTGCTTTTTTAAGAGAATTAACTTTATCCTCCTCAGACTTTTTCAAATCTTTATTTGTCTTATCAAGTTCATCACTTAATTTTTTATGAGTATTAGATGCCTCGACAATTTCATCACTTACAACTTTTATCTCATCGAAAAGTTTTTTTACTTCTTCATCATCTGTGTTCATAGAAAAAACAGGTAACTCATTAGAAAAATTATCTACAACTCCTCTATCAACACGTTCTTCAACAACAATAGGAACATCTCTCTCACTATTTGGAATTGTACCATTATCCATCTTTTCTAGTTTTACATCAGTACTAGACTTAGAAGGCATAGCTAATGAAACATTAGAGAATATATCATTATTACCCATTCCCTTAGGTAAATCTAAATTTTTACCTATTTTTGCCGGAGCAGACGGACCTCTAAATTTTTTAGGCATCTTATCTACAACCTCATCGTTGTTATCCACAGGTTTAACGTCTATATGTGATAAATCTATAGCGTTTTCTGGCTTAGCAAAAGCTTCATTAACAACAGTCTTTAACTCATCAGAATCAAACTTAACTTCAAACCCATTAGTATTATGAACTCCACCATCTGTAGTACCAGCCATATCAGTAACATTTTTTTCAACTATAGGCTCAGTTACACTCTTCATTGAAGAAATTGTTGGATTTTTCATAATTTTTTCAACCATATTATTGGTTAATCTAAGTGGATGAGAACTAACAGTTGTAACAGAACTCAAAGAAGTAACAAAAGTAGTATCAAGCATATTAATATTATCTAATACACTACCAGTTTCTACTTTCTTTGGAGTCACTTCTACTGGATTAGAAACTTCAGGAACCACATTAAGTTTTACTTCAGTATCATTAGTACTATTATCAACGATAGGAGAAACATCAACTTGTATCTTCTTAAATGGAGCTACCATTTTCCTAACATTTTCCTCAGAAGCATTACTAAGTTTGATTTTTTTCTCAACACCATCTTTAAACATTGATAAATAATCACTAGGACCTAATTCTTTTATAATAAAATTATTATCCACTTCAATTCCCTCCTCTAATTACTCACCTTTTGCAAGTTCACGTAAAACATCTTTAATACGATTCCACTCTTCTTCACTTTCAACACCTAAAAGTCTTGGTTCACCATTAGAACGATCAACATTAGAAACATACACAGTGATATTATTATTTTCATCACGTTCATTTTTTGTATAAATTACATATTCTTTTTTATTATCTTTAAATTCAAAAGCGAAAATAACTTCTACTTCTTCGCTAGAACCGTCTTCTGAAACAATTTTCATCATTTTTTTATCATCCATAATAAGTCCTCCCTTTATTATCCATATAATACAATTATATCGTATTTTGAAGAAAATACAACTATTTTTTACTAACTTTTTTTAACAAAAAGGTTTTAGCCCCATAATTACAATAATCTTTCTTATACTCTTCTAAAAATTTGATATCATTAAATTTCTTTACATTTTTATTATTAGATTCATAAAATCCCTTTAACCGAACTTTGTCACCAACAAAATCACCAAATATATAATCAAATTTATTAAAATATTCCGTAAAATATTCTTTTATATCATCATACACAAAACAATCATCATCACTAACAATTTCATAAAAATTTCCATTCAATTCATATGTATGCATCAAATCACCATCCTACAACAATTATACCACAAATCTAATCAATCACTGAAAAAAATGTAGCTTGTGAACTCTTATCAATAATCCCGCCATAATAATCTGGTACAACTCCTGAAATAATCTTAATACTCAAAGGTGCATCAATCTCAACGATAGCACTTTTGGAAGATTTTGGTAAAGAAATCCTCTCTTTAACCTCAACATGAACATATAATTCCAAATATAAATTATTAATTCCATAACTTGTTACTTTTGTTTTTAAGCTACTACTAACCTGCCCCAGGAAAGTCATCTTAACAGGAATAATAGGACCCAAATTACTTAAAAAACCATTTCCCGTCAAAGAACCGAATGGAATTTCACAAACAATACCTGACTTTATTTGATGGTACCTAGCACCAGCCAAGGAAGAAGACAAAGCAAACTCCTCTATTTCCCCTTCTTCTAACTTTTGAAGCTTAAGATAAACATTTTTATTGATTTTTTCCAAGAGTTCATTAACCTTCTTAGCATTATAATCAATCATCTCAACCTCATCGTTAGCATTTCTGGTAATAGAAAACAAATCGTCATTCAACTCTTTAGCAACCAAATCATTAACCGTAGCATCCACAACATTAGACGTAACTCTTTCAACTTCAGAATCAAAATAATTAATTAATATAGGATTAACGATATTTCCCAAATAAGATACTAAAAAGAAAGAAACAATAAAACATAACCCAATGCAAATTGCCAATTTTTTCCAAATATTCATTTTCTATGTGTATTGACTAAAATGACATCTTCTCCAATTTTGGCAATATCTTTCCATAAAATTTTAGTATCTGTATCACGATTAAAATTAAACAACGATTTACCAGATTCAATAATAAGGGAATCAATATGACCATCCATCATAACATCAACATCTATAATACTACCCACATTTTTTCCATCTACAACAGATATTATTGTTTTACTTTGAAGCTCCGATAAACGCATATAACCACCCATTAAACTATATGCAAATCACTTTAAAACTTTCTTTAATTGCTTAATAGCTCCTTTTTCAATTCTAGAAACTTGAGCCTGACTAATTTGTAATTCTTGTGCTATCTCCATTTGCGTCTTTCCAACAACAAAACGCTCATCTAAAATATATTGCTCCCTATCTTCTAAATTCCCTATCGCCTCATCAAGCGCTACTTTCATAGAAAGTTCATTACTACTAGTATGTTTATCTTCAATCTGATCAACTAAGTAGATAGTATCTCCACCATCAGAATAAATTGGCTCAAACATACTAACAGGTTCGCGTAAAGAATCCAACGCTTGAACAACCTCAAACAAAGTAATACCAAAATGCTCCGCGACTTCTTCTAAACTTGGTTCTTTGCCCTCTTTGTTATAAACCTGTTCCTTGTACTTCAAAGCTTTATAAGCTGTATCTCGTAAAGAACGACTAACACGAATACTATTGTTATCGCGTAAGTAACGACGCACTTCTCCTAAAATCATAGGTACAGCATAAGTAGAAAAGCGAACTTCATGTGATAAATCAAAATTATCTATCGCCTTCACTAATCCCACACAACCAATTTGAAATAAATCATCCATATTATCTGTACGATGATGAAACCGTTTTAAAATAGATAAAACCAATTTCAAATTACCTTCAACTAACAAATTTCTAGCCTCACTATCCCCCTGTTTCATTCTAACAAAAAGTTGATTCATCTCCTCATTACTCAAAACGGCAATACTACTGGTATCAATTCCACTAATTTCCACTTTATACTTAGACATAAAAAGCTCCTTTCATTCTTCTTGTGAAAAGAAAAGAGCTTTTTTATTCATATATTTTACTTTTTTTCATAATTATCCAAGAAAGATACTTTTTTTCCATCTTTTTTTATTCCCAAAACAGTCTCTACATTAACATTTTCTGATGACTTAAAGATATTAGCGCCTACGTTAGGATTTTTTTTTTCAAACTCATGAATCAAATTTTTCATTTCTAACCTTTTAGAATCCGTTTTAGAAGAATCTGTAAATTTACAGGCACAATTAATAAATTTTAAATCATTATACTTAGCCCAGCGAATAATGGCATCCTCCCTAACTAAGTATAAAGGACGAATCAACTCCATGCCATCAAAATTACTACTCCATAACTTGGGAGGCATACTTTTATACTCTCCACCATAAAAAATAGACAACAAAATCGTTTCAATCGCATCATCAAAATGATGCCCTAACGCAATCTTATTACATCCCAATTCCTGTGCTCTTGCATATAAAAAACCTCGACGCATTCTTGCACACAAATAACAAGGAGAAGACACTTGTTTATCAACAACATCAAAAATATTAGAATTAAAAACTTGAATATCAATTTCTAAAATACGAGCATTTTCTAAAATTTGGTCATATATTTCATCACGATATCCAGGATTCATTACAATATAACAAACATCAAAATTTACCCTACCATGTTTTTTTATCTCCTCTATACATTTTGCTAAAAGCATAGAATCCTTTCCACCAGAAATACAAACCGCAATTTTATCTCCTTCTTGAATTAATTGATAGTCCCGAACAGCTTTTGTAAAAGGTCGCCAAATTTCCTTACGAAACTTAGTAATAATACTACGTTCTATTTCTTCTTTTCTTGATAACATTTCTATCACTCCAATAAAATAACAATAACGATTATAACTAAATTCTAAAAGAAAAGCAAATGATAAATCACTTGCCTTTTGTTACAAATATATCAAACATCTTCTCTCTCCAAATAATCAGCACCCTTATGACTAGCATCAGATGGTTCTTCAAATAACAAACCATTATAATTTTGTTGACGCAACGCCTCATAAATAACAATAGCCACACTGTTAGAAACATTAAGCGCTCGAACGTTATCAGTCATAGGTATTCTCATACAGTGATCCAAATCTCTCTGTAAAATCTCTTTAGGAATACCAGTAGATTCCTTACCAAATATAAAATATAAATTCTCATGCTTACTATTAGAATAATCAAAACTAGAATGAGGCTTTTTCCCATACCTTGTAAAGTAATAATAAACTCCCGGATTACGAGCTAAAAACTCATCATAATTTTCATACACTTCATAATCAAGCTTATCTATATAATTAACACCAGAACGTCTCAAATGAGCATCATCCAAAACAAAACCTAACGGTTTAATTAAATGTAATTTTGTCCCAGTCGCAACACAAGTACGCATAATGTTACCTGTGTTCTGTGGAATCTCTGGTTCAAATAAAACAATATGATTCATACTAACTTCACTCCTAACGAAAAGGAGATTACTCTCCTTCTTCCTCTAATTGATTTAATTCCAAAAATTGCTCAGTCTCAGAAATACTAAGTCTATCATTCTTGTCTGCTTGTAAAATACTACGAACTTTTCCATTTTCAAAAACAACAAAAACTGGATATCGTTTCTTCAAAGAAACTCTATATGGAAATCTTGTATTAAAATTATCCACAAATTCATCTTGATTAACATCGCTTAAATTCACATAAATAATTCTATCTTGTAACTCATCCTTCTCCACCAATTTTTTTAAGTCCTTCTCATAATCTCTACAATTATCCTCAAAAGACGTACACATATAAATGACAGTGGTAGGATTTTCCATAATATAATGCTCTAACTCATCTGGCTGTATTTCAGATAAAGTATCACGAATAACTGGAATTTCTCTTTGATGTTCATCATACACATGATACAAATCACATAGATAAAAAACTAGCGCAACAATAGCAACGAATAAAATCACTAAAATAACATAATTTTTAACAGGAATAATTCTTTCATCTTCAGTATTTTTACTCACTATTTATCACTTCCTATCTAAAACTATTCTATCATAAAAAGTGTAATTTTAATACTAGAAAATAAATTATTCATACTTTTTTACAATATCTTGAATATCATCTTTTGTCTCTAAAAAGAATTGATATCGAAAAGATACAACATCCTTTAAAGAAGAAAATTCATCAGGAAGAAAAGATTGATAATTTAAAATATAACTCTTATCACCATGATAAAATACAGGAAACCTTCGTCCTCTCAAATCTTCTAAATAATATGAGAAATCATCTTCCTTTAGTCCAAGGATATTCCCTTTAATAATCATATCACAAACCAAGCCATAAGAAATAACTTCAACATTAGGTTTTATTCCAAAAACAGCTTGAAAACGGTGAATAAAATCATGAATTTCAGATACCGAAAGTTCAACAGATAAAGTGATTTTTTTTAGACCCAAACGGTACAAATAATAAGCAGTATATATATTATAGACATTCAGTGTATAATCTCCAACCAATCTATCGTAATCAAAGAATTTAAAATAGTCTCTTATCAAGTTACGTGATTTTATATTTTGATCAATACGAAAAACACAACGAGGTACAGCATAATACACAGTATCACATTTTTCCATTTTTCTAAACAAATCCAAATTAGGAGTATAAATACAATCAAATCCTAACTTTTGACACATCAAAAGTTGCTCCTCGTTATATACATAAGCACTCTTTCCTGGCAAAGAAGATAAATGAAGTTTATCAAAAACCACATCTTTAATAACAGGTTGATAACTAGGTTCCATGCGAGCATTCATTAACTGTTCTACTAAAAATCGACGTAACTCATTAATCTCTCGAAGTGGCAAAAATATATTAGAATCCATATTCACAATAATATTTTCACAAACAAAAGGTGTATCTCCTAACTTTTTCAACTGCTTACAAATTTTCTCTTTACTAACAGGAACACTAACAGCTTCAGCCAAAACACTACCAGTAGCTTGTAACTGAAAAACACCATCACTAATTTGAACAGTAAAAACCTCTCCCACGTGAGCAGAAACCGAAAATGTAATAGGAATCAACCTCTTAGGTAACTTCTTTAACTCCTGCATCAATAAGAAATCACTCGTCTTAGAAACTACATCTTCCTTTTTCAAATCAACCTTATTATCAATATAACAAACATCCCCAGCAGAAACAGAAGAAACCAAGAGTCCTGATTTATTATACAAATAATTAACAATAAAGCCTTTACCACTTTTTAAAAATCGAATCCCATCTCCTTGATGTAAATCCTTATCCAATCTAATTTTAATTCGCCTAGAATCAACAGAAATAACTTTTCCAATAGGAAGTCCCACATGATTAGGACTCTTAATATTCATAAAATCATCAATTCGAGAAGAAAATAAATGACCTTGTGTAAAATCTCGATTAAAGATAGTTTTTAACTGTTCTGTTTTAACAGCCAAATTTTCAGTATTACCATTAGAGTCAATCAATTCACGATACATCCTTGTAATAAATCCAACATATTCTGGACTCTTCATTCTACCTTCTATTTTAAAACTATAAATGCTACTATTTAAAAGCTTCTGAAACTGATTACTCGTATTTAATTCTTTTGTGCTAAGTAAATATTTAGAATCAGAAATCATTTTATCCTTATAAAACAAACGGTATGGTAAACGACAGGATCCGGCACATTCTCCACAATTACCACTTCTACCACCAATCATAGAACTCATTAGACAACAACCTGAATAAGAAATACACAATGCCCCATGAATAAAAACTTCCTTCTCAATAGGTACAGAAATACTTTCAATCTCCTCAAGCGACAACTCTCGAGATAACACCACACGTTTAACTCCCATCTCATAAAGTAACCGAACATCATCAACAGAAGAATTATTAAATTGCGTAGAAGCATGCACTTCCAAATTAGGATATTTCTCTAACACATAAGAAATCATACCAAAGTCTTGCATAATAACAGCATCAACTCCATGTTGATACAAAAACTCTATCTGCTCCAAGAAAGAAGACACCATTGAATCCTTTACTAAGGTATTCATCGTTACATAAAATTTAACTCCATACAAATGACATAACCGAATTGCCTCCACTATCTCATCACGACTAAAATTTTTAGCAAACTTTCGAGCTCCAAAATCCTTACACCCACCATAAACAGCATCACAACCATTCATAATAGCTTGCCTTAAACATTCCATATCACCAACGGGCACTAAAAGTTCATGTTTTTTCATTCTAAATCACCATCATTATTATAACATAATAAACCAATATTTCGACATATACTATAGTATGAAAAAATACTCATTAATCAATAACCAAGTCTTTATAACCTGGGCAATCATAAGTATAGTTTTAGCAATGATATTTATTAATTATGGAAATAAACTCTTACAAGAACTGCCTTATAATCAAAGAAAAAATTTACAAAAATTAGGTTGGACTATCACAATCATCACTTTATTATGTATATACATCACAGAACAAACCATCCCTAACACCCAGGAAAGAAGGCTAATTAATAGTGTTATTATTTTCGCAAGTACCTTCTCATATTTATACTATTTAGCACAACAAGATAAACTTGTATAAAAAAAACTCATCCCAATACTAACTAAAAAATCCACACCATACGGTGTAGATTTCATAATCAAATAATCCAAACTATTCGTAATTATCTGCTTTAACTTCCATAAAACTTTGTGGATGAGCACAAACTGGACAAACTTTAAGAGCTTCTTTACCAGTATAAACATAACCACAGTTACGGCAAACCCAGATTTTGTCCCCATCTTTCTTAAATACTCTATCATCCTTAATATTATGAAGTAATGTTAAGTATCTCTTCTCATGTTCTTTTTCAATTTCTCCAACCATTTCAAATAGTTTAGCAAGTCTTGTAAATCCTTCTTCTCTAGCTGTTTCAGCAAAGTTCTTGTACATATCTGTCCATTCGTAGTTTTCACCAGCAGCAGCATATTCTAAGTTAACACTTGTCTCAGGAATTTTACCACCATGTAATTCTTTAAACCATAACTTTGCATGTTCTTTTTCATTATTTGCAGTTTCTTCAAATATAGCAGCTAATTGCTCATATCCAGCCTTACGAGCCTCACTAGCATAAAAAGTATACTTATTTCTAGCTTGACTTTCTCCTGCAAAAGCAGTCATTAAATTTTGTTCAGTTTTTGTTCCTTTATAATTTTCCATTATAATACCTTCCTTCCACATTTTAATTAAGAATCAGTATACTATATACCTATCACCTGTAGCATATCACAAATGACCAACTATAGCAACACTTCCACATAATTATCAGCAACAAAAGAAAAACTACCTACACTTATCACATATACCCTCAAAAAGAACATAAAAAGAATCTACTTCGTATTTACTATTCTTCACCTGTTTATCCAAAAACTTCAAGTCAATATCATATAAATCAAACAATCTATGACAATGATTACAGAAGAAATGCACATGTTGTCTACTATTGGCATCATAATGACAACATCCATCACTAGTAAGGATTTTAAAAACCATTCCCTCTTCAATCAATTTAGAAACATTGCGATAAACAGTAGCCTGTCCAACAGACGCATCTCTATCTTTTACGGCCTCATAAAGTTCCAAAATTGTAGGATGAGAATCCATCTCTGATAACGTCTGATAAATGATATCTTTTTGTCTAGTATTTCGTGTATTCATAAGCCTTCCTTATTGATAATAATTATCAATAATATTATAGTAAATTTAAAAAAACATGTCAATAAAATAACCAAAAAAAGAACCTAACATAAACTATATTAGGTGATATAATATGAAAACAAAACATAACTTATTTTGTCGTTGCAATTACTGTAAACAAAAACGAAGAAACAGCATCTTCTATCTTCTTGGAATCATTTCAACATTAATTATCATATTCTATCAAATTGTTCTTTTGATATTTATTACCACAAGATTAAACGCCATTATATTACTAATCGAATTTGTCTTAATCTGCTTTTTGATTTTTATGATCCTGTTTTAATACAAAATCACGTGCATGATAAGCATATGATATATGTTTTTGAATAACCACGGTATTTTGATAACAATCATTCCCAAAAACAATCTTCTCATCTAATAAAACCATTGCCAAAAATAAAGATAACTCATCAGCTGTAAATAAGTATTTACTCTGATAAATTTGAAACAACGCTTCCATTTCTACAACGTCATAATCCTTCTGATAAAAATATAAAAAATCATAAATAACATATCCCTTAGTAGATAAATCCCAATGAATAAAATAGGGAGTATTCATATCAACAAACGTATTCAAACAAGGCATTTTATGTAAAAAAACAACTCTCTCTTTACTAGCATCCTTCTTCATTTGATACCAAGATTCTAAATATGCTCTACTACGATTTAAATTATCAAATATCACACTACTATGTCGCATAAATAAATACTCATCTGGAGCCATGTAAACATGATTTTCAAACTCTTCTACTAATTGACTATAATATTCTAATAAATTATCAATCTCTAAAATAAGACCCTCATACAACTCTTTAACTGAATCCATGACTACTTTCTGATAAGTAGTCGTTTTAATATGTAATAAACTTAAAATATGTACCAAGTCAATTGCTTTATCATTAACATCCACAAAATCTTCCACATAAGAATAAACTTCATAAGAATCACGGGTTGAATTTTCCATAGGTAAAAAGAAAGGAAAATCTTTTTTTTCCAAATATCGAAACACTTCATCTTTATTATTACATCTCGGAGTGATAAAAAACTTTCCTCTCTCCGTCTCAACTACCTTATCCCCTCTAACATAAGAACATTTATAAATATCAGTTTTCATCATAATGTGTAGGAATAATAATCTTAGAACCTATAACAAAATTATCTAAATCATTATAACTTTCCAATTCTTCTCTACTAACTTGGTATTTATCCATAATAGCTTCAATCGTATCATTTTGTCTAACAATATAAACAGAATATGTTGCGAAAGTTTCATCACTATCCTTAAACGAAGAAAACAAAGAACCAACACTTTGACTAGTATCCTCTGTTGAATTCTTCTCTACTTTCATAACCTCGCTCACATTATGATTACCACCATCGGAAGCAATATCAACAGACGAATGATCTCCCACGACATCAACACTAGTACCACCTACATTAGTATCAATATCAATATTAATATTAGTGTTAGCATTAGTATTAGTATTAACAAAAGAATCGACTTTGTCATCTTCTTCCTTCTTATCAACATCAACAGCATCAACATCAGTATGTCGAACTTCTTCTTCCGTTACTTCCACTTCATCTACCACATCAATTTTTTCAACTCCTTCAATCAACAAATCAATATGACAATGTAAGGTATCATCATCTCCTAATTCATAACGAAAGTCATCAATAGAAACTTTTCTTGTCTCCTCCTCCAAATTTTCACTCAAAACAATTTCCACCGGTAATCGGAATAAAAAGTCTTCTTCCAAACGAGAAGCCGCAGTCAGCTTATACTTACCAGAAATACAAAGTTCACCAGTTACAGTACTATCATCTGAAAACTCCAATGACGGATCTAATGATATAGAAGTCACATCACCAATCATAGTCTTAAATTCTAACGTCTTATCAAAAGAAATAATTTTTTGCATCTAATCCCTCCTAACAGATTATATGAAGCAAAAAATAAAATATGAAAAAAAGAGTTACTTAAGAACCCTTTCTAGAATCATAAACACGTTGTTTAATTTTTACACATTCTTTATAATCATTACGTCGAAATATATGTTTGTCAAAAAATGAAATGCCATCCTCATAACCATCAAAAAATTTTTCTACCTTTTCATAAAAAGTATCATCCATAAAACATTCAGGACACGCAACAGTAAAATAATTTAAACTAGAAAATATATTTTCATCAGAAAGTTGAAAGTCTCCTTTCCAAATCTCTTCATATACAACGGCATCATTAGCATTTAATTCAATAAAATCATCATCGGAAACCTCATACACATTTCGAGCTTCCAATTGATAATAACGATAGTTTGAAACTAATAACATTCTATATTCGTAAGGAATAGAATTTAAATCATTAATCTTTTCAATCAAATAATTAACATTTTGAAATTCACCCTTTTTATCTTCTGAAAATCTATATACCTCTAAAACTTTCGAAACTTTAGCTAAAAAAGATATATCTAACATCAAAAACACTGGCTCTTCATCAATTAAATCAATCGTATTTACCACCAAGTCATGGAAAAATTGATTATCGCTTGCATACTGACATAACTCTTCACTAGAAAGTCTTACCAAGTAATTTTTTAATTTTAACAACTCATACCAATGATCAACTGTTTTTTTATCTTCGAAAGTCTTCATCTAACTCTCCCTTTCAAATATTTCCTGATAAACATCAAAATAATTATCTACAAACAAAAACTCAATATCTTTTTTTACCTCCCCAGGAACATCCTCTAAATCATTTTCATTTTCCCTTGGTAAGAAAATTCTACGAATACCAGCTCTATGAGAACCAATTACTTTTTCACGAAGACCACCAATTGGTAAAACTCTACCACGTAAAGTAATTTCACCAGTCATCGATACATTCGCATCAACAGCAATCTCCTTAAACAAACTAATTAATGCCGTAGTAATCGCAATACCAGCAGATGGTCCATCTTTAGCAACAGCTCCCTCAGGAAAATGAATATGAATATCATACTGAGACAAAAGAGTACTATCCAACAAAAATCTCTTAGCATTAGCCTTAATATAACTAAAAGCTATCTGACAAGATTCTTGCATGACATCTCCCAGTGAACCTGTAAGAATCAATTCACCCTTACCAGGAAATTTAGTAACCTCAATTGGTAAAATATCTCCACCAAATACAGTATAAGCCATACCATTTACTACACCAATTTCCTTCTTTTGACTCGTCTTTTCATAACTATATTTTCGCTTACCAAGGAAAGTTTCTAAATCACTTTCTTGAATATGATAAAACATTTGTTGCTTTTCCAATAAAATCTTTTTAACAATCTTTCGAAACAAAGAAGCAATCACTCTATCAAGTTCACGTACCCCAGCTTCTTTTGTATAAAAACGTACAATTGCCATAATAGCGGCATCATCCAATTGAACCTGTAAAGAAGTAAGACCATGTTCCTCAAGTGCTCTAGGAATTAAATGCTCTTTCGCAATATCAAACTTTTCATATTCTGTATAACTACTTAATTCAATAATTTCTAATCTATCACGTAACTCATAAGGAATTTGCTCAATATAATTGGCAGTCGCAATAAATAAAACATGAGATAAATCAAATTCTTCTTCAATATAATGATCAGAAAATTTACTATTTTGTTCTGGATCTAAAACTTCCAACAAACTACTTGCTGGATCTCCTTTAATATCCTTTGTCATCTTATCTATCTCGTCAATAATAAATACCGGATTGGCTGTACCAGCTTTACGAATTCCTTGAATAATACGTCCCGGATTAGCTCCTACATAAGTACGACGATGCCCAACAATCTCAGCCTCATCATTAATACCACCAACACTAATCTTCGCAACCTTTCTACCAAGACTATCCGCAATACTTAACGCAAGAGAAGTCTTACCAACACCCGGAGGGCCTACGAGACAAAGAATAGGACTACGTAACTGATTACTATTTTGTTTTACTGCCAAATACTCTAAAATACGTTCTTTTACCTCTTTTAAAGCATGATGACTAGTATTCAAAATAGACTCCACCTTCGATAAATCTTTTGTATCTTTCGTATAAACATTCCAAGGAAGATGCAACATCCAATCTAGATAATCACGAATCATTCCCACCTCAGGAGAATGACTACCAACGGCCTCATACCTGGAAATCTCACTACTAATTTTTTCCTTTACTTTACGGCTACACTTCAATCTAGAAAGACGTTTCTTTAATTTTTCAACTTCATCCTCTTTACTATTAATATCCCCTAATTCTCTCTTAATCGCTTTTAATTTTTCCCTTAAAAAATACTCCTTCTGATTTTCTTCTATTTCTTGTTCTACTTCACTCTCAATTTTTCTTTCAAGTTCCAAAAACTTTAGCTCTTCATGAATATCTTCAATAATCATACGAGCTCTTTCAACAGGAGACAAAGTAAGAACATACTGTTTCTTCTTAGCATAATCAACCGGTAAAAAAGAACCAATGAGATCACATAACTCATCCAATGTCTCAACAGTATCCAACTGACTAATAACAGCATTGCTCATATAAGGAGCTCTATCAATATATTTATCTAAGGACTTCATCAAAAGAGTAAAGTAATTCTTATCATCACCCGTAGATACAACGGGTACTTCCTTCACATCTGCTTGATAAAAACCATTTTGATAAAAATAATTAGATACTTCTACTCTACGAATTCCTTGAATAACTACTCTAGTCTTGCCATTTGGAATCATCAATTTTAATTTCAATTGTCCTAAAATACCATAACTAGGTAAAGAAGTAACATCTTCAACATAATCTAAATCCAAAGGATTCACAATCACTAAATACTTACTATCTGTAGAATCAGCATAATCTATACTAGATTTTTCAAAAGAATCATCATACTCAATTCTGACTTCATTATTTGGAAAGACTACTACATCATGTAAAACCAATACTGCAAGTTTTTCCTTATCCATAATAGTCCACCTCCAAATGCTAAATACTGCTTACTATTATATAATAAAACATATCTCACTTCAACAAATTACCACGTTTTTTCAGAATTTTCCAAGAAAAAAAGTAGTCCGAAGACTACAATTTCTATTTGTTAAGTTCTTTTAATAATTCGATTGTTTTTCTCATTTCTAAATCGTATTGAACCATATCAATTCCACCG
The DNA here is from genome assembly GCA_944358945.1 of uncultured Bacilli bacterium. Classification (GTDB taxonomy): domain Bacteria; phylum Bacillota_I; class Bacilli_A; order RF39; family UBA660; genus Faecimonas. The sequence continues at coordinate 13,005 of CALVSH010000006.1, read as the reverse complement.
AATTGTTTTAAGAATTCTTCTTTTTCAAGTTCATAATCATGAGCTAATTTTTCAGCTTCCTTTTCAGCTTCTTCTAGAGAAACCTCAATCTTTTCAAGATTCATAATCTCTTCTAACATCAAACGATATAAAACATTAGAATAAGCTTCTTTTTCTAATTGATTTCTAAGATCTGCTTCACTAGATTTAGTAAATTGATAATATAAATCTAAAGAAATTCCTTGCATTCTCATTTGTTGTTCAAAACGTCCCATCAAACGATTTACTTCTTCTTCTACCATTTCTTCAGGAATATCTACTTCAACATTCTTAGAAACACCTTCTAAAATAGCATCTAAATATTTATTTTCAGCATCCATTTCTTTTTGAGCAGAAATACTCTTCTTAATTTCTTCTTTCAAAGTCTCTTCAGAATTAACGCCTTCCATACCTAAATCTTCAAAGAAATCTTCATCTAATTCTCTATTCTGTTTTTCTTTAATTTCATGAACTTTAACTTTAAAAGTAGCTTTAGCTCCAGCAAGGTCAACTGCACCATAATCTTCAGGGAAAGTAACTTCAATTTCTTTCTCTTCCCCACTCTTCATTCCAACAAGTTGCTCTTCAAATCCAGGAATAAAACTATGAGATCCAATCTCTAAAGAATAATTTTCTCCCTTTCCACCATCAAAAGCAACACCGTCTTTAAATCCTTCAAAATCAATTACCGCAACGTTACCTTCTTCTATAGTTCCTTCTTCTTTAGTAACTAGTTCAGCATATCTTTCAAGTAAATGACCAAGTTCATGTTCTACTTCTTCATCCGTAACTTCAACTTTTTCAGGCTTAATATTTAATCCTTTATATTTTTTAACCTTTACCTCAGGTTTTGTTACAATCTTAAAAGTAAATTCTACACCATCTTCATTTAAACTCTTTAAATCAACAGAAGGTTGTACAACTGGAACTAATTTAGACTCTTCCATTGCTTTTGTATAAGCATCTTGTAATACACTGTCTGCAGCATCAATAAATAAAGACTCATTACCAAAATGTTTTTCATAGATTTCTCTAGGTACTTTACCCTTTCTAAAACCATCCACTTTTGCAGTCTTTTGTTTTTTCTTAAATACGTGATCAAGTGCTTTAGTCCAAGCATCGCCATCTATTTTAATAACTACTTCATGAACGTTTTTCTTCTTAGTATTATTCTTTTTTGTTTCTTTTTCTTGTTTTACTTCTTTTTTTTCTGTTTCTTTTTTTGCCATTTATATCCCTCCAACGCTTTATATTATAACCTACAATCTAATTTAAAACAACATATTTCAAAACAATTTTTTATCGATAATCTGTATAAAATAGAAAATATATGCTAAAATGATAGAAAGAAAGAAAGTGATAAAATGAAAAAAACAATATTAACGGGATTAAGACCAACGGGAAATCTTCACCTAGGTCACTACTTTGGTGCCTGCCAAAATTATTTAAAGATGCAAAACGATTATGACTTTTACTTAGAAATAGCTGATGTACAAGCTCTAACTGATAATTTCAACAACCCTGAAAAAGTAAGAAAAAATGTAACAGAAATTACGATAGACTTACTATCAACAGGACTAGATCCAAACAAAGTAAATTTCTTTATTCAATCAAAAATACCAGAGATTGCAGAATTAACAGTTTTCTATTCTAATTTAGTAACAGTCGCAAGATTACAAAGAAATCCTACGGTAAAAACAGAAATAGCTCAGAAAAAAGAGTTATTTGGAAATGATGGAGAGTCTATTACCTATGGATTTTTAGGTTATCCAGTATCACAAGCAGCAGACATAACTGCATTCCAAGGAGAATTAGTTCCCGTTGGAGAAGATCAATTGCCTCTAATTGAACAATGCCGTGAAATCGTTAGAAAGTTTAACTCCATCTATGGAGAAACATTAAAAGAACCAAGTGCTATCTTAAGTGAAACAAAAAGAGTTAAAGGACTAGATGGAAACGACAAAATGGGAAAAAGTCTAGGAAATGCCATCTTTCTAAATGACTCAGAAGAAGTAATAAAGAAAAAAATCATGGGCGCTATAACAGATCCTAAAAAAATAAAAAAAGATGATCCTGCCAATCCTGACATCTGTATGGTTTACTACTACCATAACCTAGTAAATAACAAAGAAAACATCGAAAAAGTATGTAGCGAATGTAAAAAAGGAAGTCGTGGCTGTGTACAATGTAAAAAAGAACTAATCGAAGCTATGAACAATTTCCTAGCACCCATCAAAGAAAAAAGAGCTTACTACGAAGCTCATCCAGAAGAAGTTAAAGAAATATTAGAAAATGGTACCAAGAAAGCAAAACAAAAAGCAGAAGAACAAATGAAAAAAATCAAAAAAGCCATGAAAATCGACTACGAATAAAAAAGGAAGCAACACAAGCTTCTTTTTTTATCCTTCAAAATTCCATAAACCTAACTTCCCTTTTGCAGGAATAGGATTATCATACTTAACCACGTTTTCTAATTTCCACGCATATTTCTCCACATGATTACTTTGTCCATAGACAATAGGATCAACTTCCCTTAGTTTTCTTTCAAAATCTTCGTCTACTAAAATACAATCGACAAGGATAGCTTCCCCTATAATCATCCCCTTACTACAACAAATAGGATAATCTCTAAATCTTTCTAGCATATCTTTTTCTAAACTAAGTCCAGCATGAATTAAAATCTTGCCCCGATAATTCGTCTTCCAACTACGAAATTCATAGCGTTTATACCCATCAATAATTAAAGTTGCCCAGGGTTCCTTAATTGTTAAAGCCTTCACAATCATCACCTAAACCAATTATAGACAAAAACCAAAAAAATATCCACCTATTTTTTAGAATAACTAAGTCTAACAATTTGAAACAACTTCTGATACCTAGAATCAAAATTACATCTTAAATCTTCTATTAATCGATGATACTTATCCATAATATCTAATTGATCTACACCAAATATTTCTTCATACAAATAATGAAACATATCCAAATCTTTATTCTCAACCAAGCTTGTAATTTCCCGGTCTAAATATCTCTGACAAAACTCCTCTTCCCTAGTCAAAAAAGAACAACTCCTATCTTTATCTAACACCTTATAAGAAACAACTGTCTCTTCAAGACCCTTCGTACTATCAATAACCTCACTCTCTTCATCCAACAACAAACAACTTCTAGCAATCACCTCTCCTCGATTAGAAAACTCGACTGCCACAACACGATTCAAATCACAAAATAAACAACCATAAAAATTACGTTTTTTCTTCTTATACAACAACATCTTACCATAAATAGCATTTAAAAACTCTTGACTAACCTTAATAGAAGCATGACAAAAATTATCCATATCAACACTAGGAACAAAAAATAAAGGAATCCTCTTTACATGCTCCAAGCAATCCTCTCTACTCCATTCAAAAAACTCAACCAAGCGATCCTTATCCTGAAAATTAAGTAATAAATCATAAATATATATCATTACATTTTCCCCTTTCTAATAAAAGAAAATACAACTAACATAATTCCAACAACAAAAAGATAACACTCCCATCTACAAGCCAAATATACTAAATAATCAAAAAAACTATATCCAAACACCAACAAATTAAAATAAAGAATAAAAAAGCAACAACCAATAACCATAAAAACAAAACCTAAAAAAAATAATAATATTCGCATCATTAAACTTTATGAATGAACTATTTTTAGTATACTGACAAAGTAAATTTTTTATACAAAAAAAAGGACAAATTCTATTCATCCTTATGTTCCAAAGCTCCAACTTCAACTTTGTTAATACTATCAAATTTACGTGATATTTTCTCAGTTGTAATAGACACATTTTCAACATCCTTATTAACAGTTTGAATACTACGAGAAAGTTTATCCCATCTCTCACGATATCTAGCAAACTCAAGCCCTAACTTATTCAACTCCTCATGAATAATAGAAGTATACTTATCACGTTCCATATTTTTAATAATCATTTCAATAACCGTAAGTGTAGAAATCAAAGTTGTAGGACTAGTAATCCACACACGTTTTTTATAAGCATACTCTACAATATCAGAATGATAGGCATTAATCTCCGCAAAAATAGCTTCTGCCGGTAAAAACAAAATTGCCTGATCTGCTGTCTTTCCAGGAATAATATACTTACTACTAATCGCATCAATATGTTTTTTCATATCTTGTTTAAACATCTTTTCATAACTATCTCTTGCCTGAGGAGACAATTTCTTATCAACCATCATTTGATAATGTTCTAAAGGAAATTTAGAATCTATCGCAATCGTACCTAAAGGGTCTGGGGCAAAAAGAACACAATCCGCAATCACACCTGTACTTAGTGTATACTGCAATCGATAAATTGCATCATTCTTCTCACCAAAAACATTAGACAAAATATGTTTCAAGTTAACCTCGCCAAATATTCCACGAGTTTTCTTATCTGTCAAAATACTTTGTAATCCAACAATATCTGTAGATAAAGTTTCAATCTTCTTCTGAGCCTCATCAATCTTAGATAGACGTTCAATAACATTCACAAAAGTCTTATTGGTCTTTTCAAAATTTTGATCCAATCGCTCATTAACCTTTTCATTAACAGCTAACAATCTTCTTTCAACCTGTTCATTCAACTTAGTAAAGTCATCATTCAAACTACGAGACAAATCACTCTTAAAATCTCCCATTTCCTTCATCATATTAACTTCAAGTCTTCCAAGTCTTTCTGTAATATTACTTTCATTAATATTCTTAAACAACGATATAACAACAAGTATTAATATCACAACCAATAATCCTAAAATAACATAATCCATAAATACTACCTCCTCTACTCCAAATCAAATTTCTTACTAACAATTTTAGAAATAACATAAGCAACCAATAACATCAAAGAAATAATGATAATCGTATTAATATCAGTTACACTTTCTATCAAACTTTTACTAACATACCCCCAAAAAATCAACATAAATACTTTACCAATAAAAATAGAAGCCAAGAACTTCTTTCGACTAACTCTAGCAATACCACAAATAATATTAACTAAAAAAGCTGGTGTGAACGGAAGAGAAATAACCAATACTAAATTAGAAAAAGATATCTTACGAAAACTATCAATTCCCTTATTTACTTTCTCTACCATCTTAGAAGATAAAAACTTATAAAGATATTTTTCAGATAAAAAAGAAAAAAACAAATAAGAGACAAAACACCCCAGACAAGTTGCTACCCAGGATATACCAAGACCAAGTATTCCTCCAAATGCATTAACATTTAATGCAACAAAAACCCCTAAAGGTAATACAGGCAAAAAAGATTCCAAAAAAATAAGGAAAAATCCAAATAAAATTCCACCTTGACTAATAAAATTGGTACAAAAATCAACAAATGAATTTACAACTTCCACTGCCATCACCTATTCTTATTATAGTACAATTTTATCTCCTTAACAAGTAATTCTGATATCCTCCTATAATAGAAATAGCCCGGTATCCTTGCATAGTTAACCTTCTACAAACATCTTCGCTAATATAACCTACATCACAATAAAGATAATAGGTAACATTACGATACAAATACTTACTGGGATGATATATCAACTCAGAACTAACAATATGAATACTATTAGGAATATGTCCTTCTAAATACTCTTCACGACTACGAATATCAATTACATGAATATCCTCCTTCATAGCCAATGCTAATAACTCTTCTACCGTAATCTTCATATAAATCACCTAATATAAAATATGAAAAAAAAGAATCTATCGTTATAATAGACTCCTATTTTATTTTATAAGGTTTTTCATAAGTACCCTTACCACTCTTAAACAATACATTTTTATCTAACATCACAACAGCTCTAGGACGCATATAACTAGCAGCAGTTGAATCTTCAACTACACCAGTACTATTTACACCATAAACATAATTCGTTACATCAGAAACAGCAGTAACAAGCCACCAACTATAAGAAGAAACCAAATAATTATAATTTTGACAAGAACGATTAGTAATTGTTGTACAATTTGCATCAACACTCGCCATCATATAATCAGCAGCTGTCAATAAACCTATCTTTTGACCTTCTAAAGTTTCACTACATTCAACGGAATTATCAGTAGTAGTATCAGTCATACTTCTCTTACCAGTACATAAATTAAAATTAACAAGCTTACTACGATCTTCATCACTTAAAATAGCCTCTTCTTCTTCATTATTTTCATATAATTCCGAAAGAGTATCCTTAATACGACTAGCAGAATAAGTATTAATACCAATATTGTAACCAACTTGAGAATTATATCGATTATCCCATGGAACAGATTGTGTATAATCCTCTCCCAATATCAACATAATATCACCATCACTAGTAACCTTAACAATTCTCCATAAGCTATTATCAAGTTGTAAATAATTGTTTACCTCTTCTCCACGATAATGATAACTATCTCCTACTTGATATAGTCCATATCCTTCAGTAACAACATCACTTTCTATAACTTCTGTCAAAGACTGAGTAACATACTCATCACCACAATCTAAATGAGGAACATACATATATCCATCACCATTAGTTTGAACAGAAACCTTACCAGTACAAGTAAGTTCCTCTCCTGTATACTCTATCATAGGATCCATATACTCAGAAGCTGCTAATGTCTCAACATCAATTTCCACTCTTTGATTTTCGTTCTGAGGCAATTTTTTAGGATGATTTTCAAAATAAGCTTCCGCTGCATTTATCATAATAGTTTCTAAATCATCATATGAATAGTTTTTACCGACAAACAAAGAAATAAGATACAAAACAAGAAATAAAACAACAACAACTCCCAGGATAATTCCACCAAGAAAAAGAAGTCTCTTTTTTAAATCCAGATTCTGTCCGCTTTTATTAGACTTACTAGATTTTTTTACATTTTCTTCACTTGTATCAATAGCGTTAAAACTACCGACTTTAAAATTTGTAGCCATATCTATACCTCCTAATTATCAAAGAAGTCATCAAAAAACTCATCGTCATCCTCTTCATCATCTAACACTAAATCATTAACGATAGGTTTCTTCTCACTCTTCTCTTCTACTGCAACCACCTCAGGAATTGATTTTTTATCATCCTTAGACTTATCATTCTCATTATTATGAATAGGCTCAACAGCTTTTTTCTCTTCCACTTTATTTGCAGTATCAACAGTAACTTTCGCTGCCTTTTCCTTTTCCTGATTAGCTTTACTTGCTTTCTCTTCTGCCTCTAACTCTGCAATTTTAGCATCGATTTTTCGAACCAATTCATCAACATCAAAGCCACCCATACCTTTATTATTTTGATTGGCATTAACAGAACGATTATCAACAGGCATATTAGGAATAGAATGATTATTATCTTGCATACCAGGCATCATTCCTCTAGGATTCATAGAATTATTAACTGGCATCTCTCCTCTAGGAGCAAATGGATTAACTGCTCTAGGATTAGGATTAGAATTAGAATTACCATTCTGAGGCATTCCACCAAAAGGATTTCCTCTCATTGCACCCATACCATTATTAGGAGCAAATGGATTACGTCCTCCAAACATTTCCGTATTTCCATTGCTTGCATTCCCAGAGTTATCAGCAGCATTCATCATCTCTAACAATTTCTTTTTCTTTTGAGCTTTAACAAACTCTTTAATATCAAAAGTATGAACCTCTTGTTTTTGACGAACTGGATAAGTAGCCTCTGGATACTTACGTCCCCAGTCTAATTTAAAGTATGGAGTAAACTTTGTCTTAAAAGGTTGTTTTCTCATTCTCAAAATAATAACTTCGAATTGCTTCATACGTTGTAAATCAGATACAGTAACAAGTGGCGTTGAAGCAGTCTTATCATCTTTCTTAGATTTAACTTCACCACACATCTTAGATATTTCTTCCAAAGCTTTCAATTCCGTAGTTATCAAATAAATAATATTACCACAGTTACCACGGATAGTTTCAGCATTTTCTTTACCATAAACTTGATCAAGCTGTGCAAAGTTCTGAATAATCATCGTAAAACGAATATGTCTAGAACGAGCTGCTGTAATCATTGTAGTAACATCTTTTAAAGGTGGCATATTGGCAAACTCATCCAATAAGAAATTAGTACGAACAGGAAGTTTTCCACCATGTTCCTGTGCAACACCAATTAACGTTTCATAAATCTGTTTAAGTAAAATAGTAACTAAAGAATGATATGTTTTCTTCTCATCTTGAATAACAATAAAGACTGCCGTAGGCTTTTGACCAATACTTTCCAAATCAATATCACTATGAGATAACATCTCACTTAAATTATCACGAGAAGCAAACAATTTTACTTTCTGTTTAAATACAGACAAAATACTTCCCTTAGTTTCATTAGGTGCCATAATAGTACTAGAAGCATTAATCGCTGCAGCACTAGCTGGATCTTTTGCATTAAAATATTCTTTAATATAAGTACTTCCACCAAATTTCTCTTCTCCAACCGTAGTTGCAAGAGAAATACTGTTAATATTAATTTCTTCTTCCTTAGCATCTTCAAATAAACCTAACGCAACACCAGAGAAATAATCAGCTGACGTCTTTTCCCAGAATGGATCGGCATTTTGATTAGATTCATCATACAAAATATTTAAAGCCAAGTCATCTAATAACTCAATAGCTTTATCCTGATTACCAGACTTATACATCTGATAAGGTAAAGTCATAGGATTCCAAGCATTACCATTTTGTGGATCACGGAAGTTCAAAAGTAAAATCTGATATCCTCTAGCTCTAAGCATATTACTAGTTTTTTCATAAATTTCACCTTTAGGATCCGTAATAATCATAGACTCTTTAGCTTTTGCCAAACTATGTACTAAAGGCAAAATAACCGTTTGAGTCTTACCTGAACCAGTGGCACCAATAACTAAAGAATGGTACTCACTATTATCTACCCACATCTCATTTTCATTTAAAATCAAAGGAACACCAGCGGCACTAGCATCATTTTGTTTAATCTCGACACGTTCTAACTCTTCTTTAATTTCTTTTTCCTTAGCCCATCTAGAATATCCTTTATCTTTCTTATCAGTAGTAATTCCAAAGCCTTTTTCACGTTCAAAAAAGTAAGAACTAACACTAACCAATAATCCACCTAAAGCAAGAAAATAAAATGTTAAGGTAGCAGCAATATATTTAGGACCAAAGGCAGGAAATGGATTAAGACCAACTAGATATCCCTCAGTCGCAAAAGAAGACAAATTTAAAACACCAATACAAACAATATATAACAAAAATATCGCAAATATTACAAACATTAAAATATCTTCCGGGTCTGCTCTAAATTTAAATTTCATACACGTTTACTCCCTTTCGCCAAATATTATAACATCAAATTCCCAACTCGTCATTAATTATTGATTAGAAATTACGATTTTAAAACCATTTTCAGCCCATTCATACAACATTACAACTGGAGTTTGAGTACTATATTTGGAACACATAAGAATAATCTCAAACTCTTGATCATCATCAAAATCTCCAACAGTATAGATATTAGGCTTGCAGCCATTAACACCAGTATTATCATCAACATCTTCATACATCATGTAAACTTCTCCTTCATCTACCATAAAGACAAAGGAAAAATATTTCTCAGGTAAATAATCACTACTAAATACATTACTAATAAGATAAAACTCTTCAACTGCACCATCTCTATCAAAATCAAAAGTGGCTAAATTTGACAAAGTATAAGAAGAATTAGGATCTAATCCATGATCTTCCAACACTTGTTTAGGATAACTATAATCAACAATAGATGTCATAGAAAAAGGAAGAAACTCCATATTGAATTCAGCTTGATAAGCAAATAAATTTCCTTGATAAGAAATAGCACTCCTATTTTGATCAAATAAATACCACTTATCACTTTTCCAAACTAAATAATCTCCAAAATATTCATTATTAACATAAGTTTTAAATTCTTGCCAATTCAAATTAGATATAGAGCTTTGAGAAGAAATCCTCATCCAACTTCTAGAAGAGTATTGAAAAACCGCAGAGTCTCCCACAATTAAAGTAGAAGAAGCTTTCCTTTCTCTCGCTTCATCGACACCAAAGATAACATACATACCTATTCCAAATAGAATCAATATAACAATTAAAACAATATATCTAAAATATCCCTTTTTCATATTCTCTCCTATTATACAACTCTAAAGTAAGCAAGTTGACTAGTGTTATGCCAATCATACTGTTCCCACATATTAGATGATTGACTACCTGGATCCAACATATGAACGGTACTACCTTCCACATTATCAATCGCAACCCAGTGCTGTCCAGTATCACCCTTTACTTCTGCTACTACATAATATCCTTGATTTACTAAATTTGTAATAGCCTGTAATTTTTGCTCTCTAGTTTGTCCACTAATATCCATCTTGGATACAAATTGGAAATTATTACTAATAGCTGACACGTTATTCCAAACAAAGTTTGCACCACTAAATCCACCACTAGAATTCATCGCTTGAACAAAGGTTCCTGGATTAAAGTTTGCACCTAATGTTGTAGCAGCTCCACTCTTGGCAATCAACATAGAAATTGATGTAACCAAGCAACCAGCACTACCAATCGTTTCACTAGAATTTCCTAAAGAAATACTAGCCCAGTTAGCATCCGTTTGTTTCCATCCAGTATAAGGACCAGTAGTTCCAGAACTAGCACATCCAGTACCACTACCAGTATTACAACTCATCTTATCAATATCGGTAGCACCATCATTACTATAAACTTGCAACAAAATCTGCTTATAATTTAATCCCTGATTTGCCAATGATTCAAACTGCTCTTGAATTTTAGATGCATAATCAGAATAAACAACATTACCTTGATCATTAACAAGTACTTCACCCATCGTTTCATTCGCTAACGTACGCATTTTATGATCGGCAGGTAACGGATCTTTTAATTTAACAGCCTGATTAGTACCACTACGAACTGTACCATATTGCTCTCCATCATTCATAGCCGAACAACCAAGTTCCGGATTACAATAAACTTGATCAGCAACACAAGATGACATCTGTAAAATCCATTGACCATTTTCTTGTTCTAACTTTTTACCATTATCATTTCCCATAGCTGTAGGTCTAACTAACGAAAAGCTTCTCGCCGCAACCATTTGAGCTTTAATAGCTTCATCCGGAGCATCCGGACCAATTTCTTGATACGCAACCCCTAGAATATATTGCTCAAAAGGAACCAATTCTTCTCCATCTAAAGGTAAATTCCAGTCTCCAGAACCATATCGTCCACTACACTGCATAAGACGAACTTGCAAATCCGAAATAGTCATAGAACTAACAATATTACCATGTCTAGTTGTATAAAAACCTTTTATTTCATAAACACACGAACCTAAACTAGCACAGGTACTAGGACTAGCATCAATTAAACTAAAATAATCATCATAATAACTAAATATTTCATCAACGATGCTATCATAATCATCACTATCCACATCATCAGGTAAATAATTAGGAAGAATATCGTTAATTAAATTTTCTCTAAATGTCTCTTCATTAAAACTATTTCCTGAAAACATAGCATTCGCAATATCCGTAATGACACCAGTGGTCATATCTGTATAATCTAGTTTCGCTCCATTCTGATTCAACACACTAAAAACAGCAGATATATAAACAGGATCAAATGACTTACCTTGTGATTGCATAGAATTTTTTACATCAGCAACCCTGTCAAAAAAATCTTGTGCATCTTCATCAACTGTTTCATAATCAATATCTCCTAGTTCTCCACCTGATGCAGAACTAACACCTAAAGCATCATCATAGTTTGAAACAACTCCACTTCCACCTAATAATACTATAAAAATAATAATAAGAAAAAAGAAAAGAAGGAAAACAAGAATAAAAGCTATGGCAATCTTCTTTTGAACAGAAAGCACAAAATCAACACCACCAGAAGAACTACCTTCACCAGAATCTTCATTTTGATTTTCTTTATTTCTACCTAAAAAGTCAGGACGACTTCCACCAAAAAGACCAGGAAGCCCCATTCTTGGTCTACTATGTCTTTCAGTATCACCAGAATTTCCAGATTCCTGACTATTATTAATATTATCTTGGTTTTTATTATTATTATTAGTCGAAGGAATTGGACCATCTGCAACTTTATTTGCTGCATCAAGTAATTTCTTATCGTCCAAATTTTTCATCGTTTTTTCTATACCAGGAATACGATTTAAGGCATCTGCTCCTTTATTAAGTGCCTTATCACCAAGTTTTGTCTTACTAGCTAAATCGGCCGCTTTACCAAGAACAGGACCACCAAAAGCATTAGCAGCTCCTTTAAGTCCTGTTCTTAATCCTTTTTTAGTAGCGTTATGAGTTGAATTACTATTTCTTTTACCTTTAGCTTGATAACGTGATGAATCTCGATCAGCACTATTATTAGCTAAACTTTTATTCTTATTACTATTATTATTTGCTGGCACGATTCATCACCACCTACATCAATAAACTAAAAACCACCACCACTACCAAAGGAATCTAACTCTTCCTTAGTAACTGCGATATTAATACGCATACGTCTATTTCCACAGACAAACAATGCTTCTCCTTGAGAATATCTTTTTATACTTTCTTTCTCACTATCATTTAAATCAATAAGTAAACTTAAATCTTCAACAGCTTGTTTTCTAAGTCCCATAACTAAATAATAAGAAGCATTATCAAAAATTGCTTTACCATGAGTAATAACACCAGGATCAGCAAAATCACTAGGTTGTTGAGTAATAATGATAGTACCCGTATTATACTTACGAGCACGTCTTTGTACTTGCGCTAAGAACTCAGCACCAAGTACATTATTAGCTCCAAGTAATACATGTGCTTCATCAACCATTAATACAGTATCTACATTAAAATCCAAACAAAGTCCCCAGGCATATTTCAATACATT
>CALVSH010000005.1 GCA_944358945.1 uncultured Bacilli bacterium | reverse complement strand
GATTATTTGATAAATTTAAGAAAAAAGAAAATGATGATTGGGGAAATGCCTATGTAGGAAATCCAAATTTTTATAATGGTAAAGATGGTAAGCCGTTTGGTGCATTTGCATTAACAGAAGGCACTTTAACTTCTTTTCCTAAAAATCCAAGATTATTGTATAAAGTAGATAATACAGAAGTTGATGAGTGGAAACTAGTGCTTGTAAGTACAACAAATAATGGAGCTTTAGGTGATATAGATTATTATGAGGCAATAAACAAACTTATGAAGTTTGTTATTGATGAAAAAGATAATCGTATGCTAATTAGAGGACTATCGCTAGAAGAATTAAATGAAATGCTAAAATAGTTGCAAATTACAATTTATTGAGTAGATAATTATGGGATTATCAGAAATGATAGGCTCTTTTTTATAGGAGGAAAACTGAAAAAAAACTTTGGATTAATTTCTAGGAACACAGATATAGATTTTTTGAAAAAAATCAAAATAGAAGTAGAGTAAGAAAAACAATTGAAAATATTCGAGCTAGATTGGAATTAGAAAGGTAATGTGATATAATTACACTGAAAAGACTTGTCACTAGCATGCAGAGAACATAGTTTGTTGTAGCATAGTTAATATGTTATAAAAAGGTGTACGACATTAACTATACATTGCAGTTATAATTAGATGACACATGTAGAATGTTTATGTATTCTAAATTTACAAAAAAGTAAATAGAAAAAAGGTTATAGAATTAAAGTAAATATTCTAGCTTTTTAATATTCTTTATGATATGATATAAACATAGAGAGGTGAGAGAATGAAAGAAAGAAATATTGCTGTTGCAATCGTCTTAACAATTGTAACCTGTGGAATCTATGGAATTTATTGGTTTATTGTTCTTACAGATGATACAAGATTAGCAAGTGGAGACCAACAAGCTCCATCAGGTGGAATAGCTTTCTTATTAACCCTAATTACCTGCGGAATTTATGGTATTTACTGGGCTTATAAAATGGGTAAAACACTTGTTATGGCAAAGCAAAAAGCAAATCTTCCAGCAGAAGATAATTCAGTATTATATTTAATACTTCAATTATTGGGTCTTGGAATTATTAACTACGCTTTAATGCAAAATGAACTAAATCAGCTTGCAGGAAAAGAAGCAGGAGTAAAAGCATAATGCTTTTTTTCTTTCTATGAAAAAAAAGATACTAATTAGTAGCACCTTACTTGTTCTCTTAATAACTTACCTCTATCTTGGAAATAAATTTCATATATACATAGATTGTCCAATAAAAACAATAACAGGACTCAACTGCCCAGGTTGTGGAATTACTAGAATGTTACTTGCTATCTTACAACTAGACTTTTATCAAGCATTTAGATATAATCCCTTACTTTTTATATGTTTACCGTTCTTTATATTTTTTTACTTAGAAAGTATTATTTCAAAGAAAGAACCACTATATAATAAAATACCAACTAAAGTATGGATAATAATCATTATAGTATTTATAATCTATGGTATATTAAGAAATATTCCATTCTTTGACTTTTTAGCGCCAACCCAGATTTAAAGGAAAAAATGACATAAGCTCATAACCCCAATACCAAGAAAAAATGATAAAAGATAAAACCCAGTAATTGGATAATGAAAAGCAGTAGGAATAAGTTCATAAAAAGAAATATAAATCATAATACCAGCAGCAATCGCCAAGATAACTCCTAGAATAAACGAAGTAAGAATAGGGGATAAGAATAAATAAGCAATAACGGCACCCAGTAATTCAGAAAAACCAGAGATAAAGGTATAAAAAATTGCCTTCTTCTTACTATGAGTAGCGTAATATATAGGAATCGCTACAGAAATTCCTTCTGGAATATTATGTAAGGCAATACCTAAAGATAAGCTGATTCCTAAAGATAAATCATGATTACTAGATAAAAAAGTCATGATACCCTCTGGCAAATTATGAAAACAAAGCGCAATAACCGAAATAAGACCTAACCGGTATAAGTAATTAGAAGAAAACTTTTCTTCTATTTTTTTACTTATCTTAGAAGAAAATAAAATACCAATGACAATAAAAATAAGTACAAGTAACACACTAGGAAATAAAAAATTATTCTCACGAATTAAAGAAAACGCTTCTGGTATCAATGAACAAAAAGAAATAGTAAGCATAACCCCGCTAGCAAACATCAAACAAACCGGTAAAACAACTTCCTCCTGATATCGCTTCCAATAAATAGGAACAATACCAAGCATAGTAGAAAGTCCAGCCATACTAGTAATAAAAAAACTAATCATAATTGAATTCATACCAAATAATATGAAAAAACAAGGCATTATATGATATAATACCAGGAGAAAAGAGGTTTGGTTATGAACTATGATTTAGAAATGACACACCAAATAGATGCTTTAAAGAAAAAAGAAAAACTACTTCTACATGCCTGTTGTGCTCCCTGTTCATCAGCAGTATTAGAACGTATTAGTAAATATTTTGATATTACCATACTATATTATAATCCTAATATTACAGAAGAAAAAGAATACAACAAACGACTAGAAGAAATAAAAACATTTGTCAAAAAATTAAACCTAGATAATGTAACTGTCTTACCAGGTCGTTATAATCCAGAAGAGTTTTTTGATATCGCAACTGGTCTAGAAGAAGAAAAAGAACGAGGAAAACGTTGTTTTAAATGTTATAAATTAAGACTAGAAGAAACCGCTCGTCAAGCAGAAAAACTAGGCTTTACCTACTTCACAACAACACTATCAATTAGTCCCTATAAAAATAGTAAATGGTTAAATGAAATAGGAGAAGAACTAAATAAAGTGTATAATTCCACTTATTTATACGCAGACTTTAAAAAGAAAAACGGTTACAAAAGAAGTATTGAACTATCTAAAAAATTCAATCTATATCGTCAAGACTACTGTGGCTGTATTTATTCTAAAAAAGAAAGAGAACAAAAAACGACGAATCACTTGAAAGAAAAGTAGACATATACTAAAATGAATATAGAATAGGATGTGAAAGAATGAAATATTATTGTATAGGAATCAAAGGAACAGGAATGTCAACACTAGCCCAGATATTACATGACTTAGGAAATGAAGTATCAGGATATGATGATGTTAAAGACCATAAATTTACACAAGACGGACTAGAAAAAAGAAATATTCCTATCTATTATGATCAAACTCACACAATCGATAAAGACACTATCGTAACCTACAGTGTAGCTTTTAAAGAAGATCATAAAGAACTAAAACGAGTAAGAGAACTAGGATTAACAGTAAAAAAATATAGTGAAATCATGGGTGACGTTATTGATATGTTTGAAACAATTGGTGTAAGTGGTACTCATGGTAAAACAACAACCTCGTCTTTAATAAAACACTTACTAGAAAACACCCTAGGCTGTAACTACTTTATTGGAGCAGGAGATGGCTATGCTGACAAAAAGAATAAATACTTTGTCGTAGAAAGTGATGAATTCAATAGACATTTTACGGATTATCATCCAACCTACGCAATCATTACCAATATCGAAGCAGAACACTTAGAATGTTATAAAGATATCGATGATATTAGAAATACCTTTAAACAATTTGCGAATCAAACAAAAAAATTAGTAATTGCAAACGGAGATAACGAAGAAATAAAAAAGGTTAATTATAATACCAAGGTAATATTTTATGGATTCAAAGAAGATAACGATGTAGTAATTAAAAATATGGAATATAAAGAATCAGGCTCTATTTTTGATTTATATATTAAAAATGAGTTCCTTGGACACTTTGATATTCCATTATATGGTTCCCACATGATTCAAAATGCAACAGCCGCTATTATAATGGCAAAAGAGTTAGGTCTAGAAAAAGATACCATTCATAATTTACTAGAAACTTTTCATAATGCTAAAAGACGTTTTGCCGAAGAAAAAATAAAAGACTGTGTAATCATAGATGATTATGCTCACCATCCTACAGAAATAAAAGTAACACTAGACGCTGTAAAACAAAAATATCCAAATAAACGTCTAGTAACGATATTCGTACCCAATACTTATTCAAGGCTAAAAGACTTTGAACAAGAATTTGTAAATGCTTTCCAAGTATCTGATAAAACATACTTTACAGAGGTAGACTCTAATAGAGAAAAACAAGCTGACTATCCTGGAATTAACTCTAAAAAGATAGTCAATCAAATAAAAAATGGAGAAATAATTAGCCTAGACACCATGGATAAATTAAAAGACGAAACTTCATCTGTTGTCTGTTTCCTAGGTTGTGCATCAGTTGACAAATTAATTGACAGTTTTAAAAACTTGATAAAATAAAGGAGGGAGAACCTCTTTTTATGTTTCTCGAAATTTTTTTCGATTTTTTCACTTTGTTCGATTGAAATAGACGAACAATTGTACTATAATGATATCAGAAAAAAGATAAGGAGGAAACATTATGAAAAAGAAATATTTAGTATTAAAAATAGAAAAGGATAGTAAAAAAGAGTGGATAAATAAATGGCTAAAACCAAGTCAAACAGAGGACTTAATGAATTTTTTAACCGACGAATTTTTCTATGAAGATATTTATAAATATAATAAGAATGAATACTTTATAGATATTACAAACTATGAAGAACTATATCAAAAAAGTACCTATCAAATAGCACTAGATTTAAAAAATAAAATAACAAATAAATATAAAGTAGCAGTAAGAATCGGTCTAGGAACCAATCTATTTCTAGCTAAAACCGCTTGTGATATCATCACCATAAAGAAAAATATAAAAATAGCTTATCTAGATGAAAAAGAGTTTATCATTACTTGTTCCAAACACACTCCATTAACAGACTTTTGGCAAATCAGTAACAGTACGATGTTAAAACTTAATAAATTAGGTATCAAAAACATGGAAAATATCAGAGATTACTCTTATCAAAAACTATACGAAATATTTGGATTAAATGCTGAATATTTAATCAATCACTCTTTAGGAGTAGAGGGAACAACTATAAAAACTCTTAGAACCAAGTCGCTTCCAAGGGCAATATCATCAAGTATTACGTTTAAATCTATCAAAACAAAAAGAGAAAGCCTAAACGAATTACAAAAACTACTAGATTTTAACATTCTAAAACTAAAAGAAGATAATTTAAAAACCAAGACAATTTATCTATATATTAAATATGCTAAAAATATTACTCCTAGACAGACAATCACTATCAAACTAAGAGAAGAGGCAAGTTCCTATCTATATCTAATGAAAATAATTATGGATGCCTATAAAGAAAAATCTAACGACTTCTTTCCCATCGAAAAACTAGCTATCTCATTCTGTGATATAAAAAAACAAGAAAATAAAACCTATCTTAATAAGGCAAATACGAAAAATCTAAAAAACTATTTACCAAGAATAATCTATAAAAAACATCTACCACTAACAAGTCCTAAAAAAGTCACATTTTTACAAATATAAACCAACATTTGACTAGGAAACAACCAGAAATTTTGCTATAATAAGTCTAGTGGTGAAAAAAATGAAACGTAGTGAAGTACAAAGAGAAAAATTAAGTCCTATGATGCAACAATATATGGATATAAAAGATAAATACGAAGACAGTATTATCTTTTTTAGACTTGGTGATTTCTATGAAATGTTTTTTGAAGATGCCATTATCGCATCCCGTGTATTAGAGTTAACATTAACAGGAAAACAAGCTGGCCTAGAAGAGAGAGTTCCTATGTGTGGAATTCCGCACCATGCCTATGCATCCTATGCCGATGAATTAATCGAAAAAGGTTATAAAGTTGCAATCTGTGAACAATTAGAAGATCCAAAATCAACAAAAGGAATGGTAAAACGAGACGTAGTACAAGTAATTACCAAGGGAACGAGAATCGATGAAAATATGGATTCCAAATCCAACAACTTTATCGCAAATATCTATTCTTTTGACTATTGTTACGGAATTAGTTTTGCCGATATTTCAACAGGTGAAGTATACGCCATGTTAATTGAAGGCGAAAAAGAAAAAGCCATCAAAGAAGTCGCAAAACACGGATTTAGAGAAGTAATAGTAAACGACGCAACCAATAGAGAAATTGTAGAAACACTAAGAACAAATTACAATATTTTAGTAACCATTACAAAAGAAGAACTAGACGATAAAAACTATGAATATATCTACAAAGATATAGAAGATGTAAGAATAACTTCCACCATCAAACACTTGCTATACTATATTATAGATACCAAGAAGGGAGACTTACACCATCTACAAAAATGTAAAGTAATAAAAAACAGTGAATACCTAGAGTTCGATAACAATACAAAAAGAAATCTAGAACTAACAGAAACACTAAGAAATAGGGAACGTCAATATAGTCTTCTATGGTTATTAGATAAAAATAAAACTGCCATGGGATCAAGATACTTAAAATATAATATCGAAAACCCTTTAACAAACAAAGAAGAAATCACAAGACGCTATGACATGATAGAAAAACTATCAACCGAATTCATACTAAGGGATGACTTAATAAAAGAATTATCTAACGTCTATGACTTAGAACGTCTAGCAGGAAGAATTACCTATGGAAATCTAAATGCCAAGGACTTACTACAACTAAAAACATCTCTTTCTCATCTTCCAAGAATAAAAGAAATACTAACAGAATTAAAATATGATAAAAAACTAGAAACATTGGAAGAATTATATACCTTATTAGACAAAACCATTATGGAAGATGCTCCCTTTACACTACATGAAGGGCATTTAATCAAACCAGGATATAATGAAGAATTAGATGAACTAAAGAAAATAAGCAGTGGCTCAAAAGACTTCATTCTAGAACTAGAACAAAAAGAAAAAGAACGTACAGGAATTAAAAACTTAAAAGTAGGCTTCAACAAAGTATTTGGTTACTACATTGAAGTATCAAAAGGACAAACACACTTAGTAAAAGAAGAGTATGGATATGATAGAAAACAAACTCTCGCAAACTGTGAACGATTTACAACCCCTCTACTAAAAGAAAAAGAAAACATTATCCTTGGTGCTGAAGAAAAAATAATATCTTTAGAATATAAATTATTTATGGATATTAGAGAAGTAGTAAAAAGATATATCAGTAAGCTACAAAAAATTGCCAAGATTATAAGTGAAGTAGATATGTTACAATCATTCTCTATAGTAAGTGATGAATATCGCTTTGTAAGACCAAATCTAACAGAAGAAAAAACAATAAAAATGCTAGAATGCCGTCATCCAGTTGTGGAACAAGTAATGAAAGAAAAATATATACCAAATGATATCATTATGGATAAAACTACAGACATACTTTTAATTACGGGACCAAATATGGCTGGAAAATCAACATATATGAGACAATGTGCAATTACCGTAATCATGGCTCAAATAGGCTGCTTTGTTCCATGTAAAAGTTGTACGATGCCAATATTTGATAAAATATTTACCCGAATTGGTGCCAGTGATGACTTAGTCAGTGGAGAATCAACCTTTATGGTAGAAATGAAAGAAGCTAACACTGCCATATCTGAAGCAACCGAACATAGCCTAATTTTATTTGATGAGTTAGGAAGAGGAACCGCAACTTATGACGGAATGAGTCTAGCACAAGCAATACTAGAATATATTCACGATAAAATAAAAGCAAAAACTATGTTTTCAACTCATTACCATGAACTAACAGCCTTAGAAAGAGACTTAAAACATCTAAAAAATGTTCATGTTTCCGCAGTAGAAAAAGATGGAAAAATTACCTTCTTACATAAAGTAAGAAATGGAGCTGTGGATAAAAGTTATGGTATCCATGTAGCGTCCCTTGCTCACTTACCACAATCACTAATTAAAAGAGCAGATGAAATATTAGATATCTATGAACATAAAAACATCAAAAAAGAAACATTCACACAAACATCCCTTTTTGAATTAACAGAAAGCCAGTCAGAACCTAAAGTAAATCCAATCGAAGAAAAAATAAAAGCCATAAATCCATTAGAAATGACACCAATGGAAGCTTTAAACTATCTATATGAATTAAAAAAAGAAGTAAATAGAAAGGAATAAATATTATGAAAAGTAGAAGCGAATTAAGAGAAGTAATCATGAAAGTAATTTATCAAACTTATATACTTGATAAAACAACAAACACCTACGACATAAAAGACTTAATCAAAGAACAATTAGAAGTAGAAAATGACTACGTAAATACTTGTGTAGAAGGAATTATAAAACATCAAAAAGAAATCAATGAAAAAGCAAACAAATACATGAACAACTGGACAATTACTAGATTAAACAAAGTAGATCAGGCAATACTATCTCTTGCCATCTATGAGTTATTATATACGGATACACCAAGTGTAGTAGCCATTAATGAAGCAATAGAACTTTCTAAAAAATACTCTGAAGAAGCTGTTACTAAGATGATTAACGGAGTATTAGATAAAATCTATCACGAAGAAGAAAAATAGAAAGGGATACCTATGAATGAAAAATATATTACAGTAACACAATTAACTAGATATATTAAATATAAAATAGATAATGACGTCAATCTAAACGAAGTGTTTTTAAAAGGAGAAATATCTAATTTTAAAGCTCATAGTAGAGGACATTTCTATTTTACTTTAAAAGATGAAAATTCAAGAATTAGCGCTATTATGTTTGCATCAAACGCTAAGAAAATTAAATTTATGCCCCAGGATGGAATGAAAGTCCTAGTAACAGGAAAAATAAGTGTCTTTGAAGCAAATGGCGGCTATCAAATCTATGTTAACGAAATGTTAGAAGATGGAATTGGTAACTTATATATAGCCTTCGAACAATTGAAAAAGAAACTAGAAACAGAAGGTTTATTTAGAAAAGAATACAAAAAACCAATTCCTAAAATTCCAAGCAGAGTAGGGGTAGTAACTGCTCCAACGGGAGCTGCTATAAAAGATATTATCTCAACCATTAAAAGACGTTGGCCACTAGCAGAAATTATTCTTTTTCCATCTCTTGTCCAAGGAGAAAATGCAAAAGAAGATATTGTAAGACAAATTGAAAGAGCAAAAGACTATAATCTAGATACCTTAATCGTCGGAAGAGGAGGGGGCTCTATCGAAGATTTATGGCCATTTAATGAGGAAATAGTCGCAAGAAGTATCTTTGACTGCAATATCCCTGTAATAAGCGCAGTAGGACATGAAATTGACTTTACCATTGCAGACTTTGTAGCCGATCTAAGGGCACCAACCCCAACCGGAGCAGCTGAACTAGCAGTACCACAGAAAAGAGATGTAGAAAACTATCTTAATCAATTAAAAATAAGACTAAATAAAACAATACAACATAAAATAAATATTAACACCCAGAAACTAGAAGAAATAAAAAGTAGATACATCTTCCAAAACCCTATTGCAATCTATCAAGCAAAAGAATTACAATTTGATAGCATCCTAGATCGATTAAAATTCGCTAGTAAAAATATCACAAATATCAAAGAAAAAAAATATCTAGAAATAATGACATCTTATATCTTTAAAAATCCTAAAAAGATGTTAGAACCAAGTAAAAACAAATACCTACAACTAATATCAAAACTAGAAACACTAAGTCCACTACTAACGATAAAAAGAGGTTATTCTATGACCAAGAAAGAAGGAAAAGTAGTAACTAGTGTAAAAGAAATAAAAAAAGATGACCAGTTAGAAATAACACTAACAGACGGTACAATTAATACAAAAGTAATATAAAGGAGAAAAATTATGGCAAAAAAAGAAGAAAAAGAATTAACATTTGAAGAAAACTTAGAACAATTAGAAACAATTGTAAAAAAACTAGAAACAGGAGAAGTACCATTAGATGATGCAATTAAAGAATTTAATAGGGCAATGACTCTTGCGAAAAGTTGTGATGAAAAACTAAAATCCGCAGAAGAAGCAATCACTAAGATAGTAAATCCTGATGGTTCTCTAAGTGATTTCAAGGTAGAAGAATAATGAATTTATATTTTTATAACCTAGAAGATTTACTATTTCAAGAACAAGATTATCTAATAGAAGAAATAAAAGAGACCTTTCCCAATCTTTATTTAGATGACTTATTAGAAAAAAAAGGAAACAGTCATGCATTTCTTGCCTTAGATGAAGAAGAAAATATAATAGCTTGGATAGATTTCGAAGAAGAAAACGATAGAAAAATAATTCATAATATGGAACTAGTAAAAGGATATGAACAAGAAGAAATACTAGACAACCTAATAGAATATGCAATTTATGAACTAAATACCGAGAGTCCAACTATCTATCTAACAGAAGAAAAAAAGAGCTATTTAAATAACTTAATAGAAAAATATAACTGGAAAGAAACTTCAACTTCCATCTATGAAGAAGAAACAATCTATGGCTATAATGAACCAAGTAGACAAAAAATGAAACTAAACTAAGTATCAGAGACTACATCTGATATTTTTTTCATGAAAAAAAAGAAGCAATTGCTTCCTTAAATTTCATCAACCTTAGCATTATTATAAAATAATTCTAATGCTTTATTAAATTCATTATCATCATCCAGTGGTAATAATAAATCAGGGTCATTACTATCTTCTTTACGAATCATAATATCTCTAGGATTTTTTTCATTAGATAAATACAAATATCTACCTATCTTAGAAAATAAAATATAGTTATTATCATCCCATGAATAAACATCAATTTCTTGCATTATCTACCAACCATACCTTTCGCATTATCATTAACATTTGCATTTGTATTATCATCTACAAACATAGTATTTAATTCATCACTTTGTTGTTCTTCTGGATTATCAACACGAGTTGTCTCTACAACATAATCATCAGTTTCTTCTTTTTTATAATTTTCTACTTCATAATTACGTAAAATTTGCATTTCTGCTTCCTTAGTAAAATCCGGATCATCAATGCCACTATAACCATGCTCACGAGCCCAGGTATCAGCATCTACTCCCAATGCTCTTTCAAAAATATTGTTCATTTCATCTTTTTCATAAGCATCATCTAAACGCGTACTAACAGCATAAGCAGCAGTAACCTCATCAATTTCCCCAGTTGTAAGCAAATCTTTTAACTTATTTCCAATAGCTTGATCATTTAAATAAAAACCATTATTATCAGCAGTACGTATGGTATAATCGGTAATAAGATCATTTACTACTTCAGTTGCCTCATCGATAATTTTAGATTCTGTATGTCTATCATAAACACTCTTACCTAAATAGTAACCTGCAGTACCTAAAACCGATAAGACAATTCCAGTTATCGCAACTTTTTTAAGATTTAGTTTTCCATGTTTAGCATGAATAGTTTTCCCCTGAGATGCTCTTCTCACAGCGTCCCAATCAATATCCTTATTATGTACAAAATTAGGTATACCACCATTATTATTCATATCATCTCACCTCTATTATAAATATAAACAAATAAAATATAAAAGTCAAAAAAAATGTAAAATTTTAGTGTAAATGGTAAAAACTATTTAACATAATAAAAATTAATTTAGAAAAACTAATACTGTAGTAAAGAAAAGAGGTGAATATTTTTGAAATTTAAAAATAAATTACTACTAACAATTGCAATCCTTCTTATCACTATTATTCCCATAAATATCTATGCTTATTCAAATTACGTAATCGCAAGTGGAGAAACAATAGGAATAGAAGTAAATTCCAAAGGTGTCTTAGTTGTAGGTTTCTATGAAGTAGATAATGCATACATCGCAAAAGATGCTGGCTTTGAAGTAGGAGATAAAATTACAAAAATTGAAAAAACAGAAGTAACATCTATCTCGGAAATGGTAGAAGCTCTAAATAATAGTCAAAATAAAAAAATAGAATTTACAATACTAAGAGGTAAAGAAGAAAAAAAAGTATCCCTAACATTAAAAGAAGACACCAATGCCGTTTTAAAAACAGGTCTCTACGTAAAAGATCAAATAAACGGAATTGGAACATTAACCTATATTGATCCAGAAACAAAACGATTCGGAGCCTTAGGACACGAAATCATCGAATCAACAACAGCTCAAAAATTTGAAATTAAAGATGGAAAAATCTTTAATGCATCCGTATCCAATATCGAAAAGAGTAGGGATGGGGCAGCCGGAGAAAAAAATGCAACCTATGACAAATCCACTACCGCCGGTGAAATTGATAATAACGATATCACTGGAATCTATGGTACCTACAAAGAAGAAATAGATGCAGCTAATCTAGAAACAATGGAAGTAGGAACTGCTAATGATATTAAATTAGGACAAGCAACCATAAAAACTGTAATTGACAGTAACCAAGTAGAAGAATTTACTATTAATATCATAGGAATAGATAAAAAAAGTGAAACCAAGAATATCCTCTTTGAAATAACAGATTCCAAACTCTTAGAAAAAACAGGAGGCGTTGTCCAGGGAATGAGTGGTTCTCCCATTCTTCAGAATAATAAAATAATAGGTGCCGTAAACTATGTAATTGTAAATGATACAAAAAAAGGATATGGAATATTCATCACAACTATGTTAGAAGAAGGAGATAAAGGATAAGAGACAACTGTCTCTTTATTTTTAAACCTCTTTGTGTTAAAATATATAGCCAAGGGGATGAAGTTATGAAAATATGGACAAAAGTAAGATTAACGGACAAAAATAAAGACGTAGAAAACATTTCAAAATCATTAACAAATTATCTATATGGATATGGACCAATCCTAGATATCACTAGAAAATATCACATCAAACCAAGTGATAGAAAACTACTAGATCAATATACTGCCAATCGTATCGCAGGAATACTACTATTATACCTAGCAAAAGACACAAAAAGAATCAATGACATCGTAAATAAATACAATATACCTGACGGAATCGTTCAAAATATTGAAGCCGAACTAGAAGGATATATAGAAAAATAAAAGACATCACTAAGGATGCCTTTTTCTTATATATAGAGTAAAACACTCAAAAACGATATAACCATTACCGCAACTAGGATAATAGCGACAACTTTTACTACTTTATCATTCATCAAGTACCACCTCATTACCCATTATAAAACAATTGTCTAAAAAAGTAAATTTCTTTTTTTCATAGATAAAGGAAACAGTGAATAAAGTAGTACAAAGGAGAACATATGAAAAAAATAATACAAGAACTTCGTCAAAACAAACTACTACTTTTACTAACAATAATAACAGCAGTATCTATTCTATTAGGAATACTATTTCCAGCTATTCTATCAGACAGTAATAAAACTCTAATAAAGACAAATATCACAGATTTTATGGATGCCATAAACAAAGATAACATAAACTATCTATCAGGACTTATAACAAGTATAACGAATAATCTCCTAGTAACTATCATTATCTGGATATTAGGTCTATCATTCATTGGTATTCCTTTTTTACTAATAATTCTATTTTTTAAAGGATTCTTAGCAGGCTTTTCCTTAACAAGTATCTTTTTAACCTACGGTATTAAAGGCATTCTAAGTGCAATAATTTATTCTCTCCCTAACTTCTTAAATGTCCTTGGCTATCTATTACTAATCTATTATGCTATTTCTTTTTCCTTAGCCATCTATCAAAATTTATTTAAAAAGAAAATGATAACTTGGTCACCATATGTAAAAAGATATGGAAAAATTGGTATCACTTTTATTATATTTTCCATCATAATATCACTAATAGAAACATTTGGTATCACAAAACTACTACAACTTCTCTAAAAGATATGAAAAGATATCTTTTTTCTTTTGAAAAAGTAAGATATAATAAAAACTGGTGATAACATGACAAAAAAGAAAGTAATAATTGGAATGAGTGGGGGAGTAGACTCTTCTGTTAGTGCCTGCCTATTAAAAGAAGAAGGTTATGAAGTAATAGGGGCAACTATGCAGTTATTAAATAACGAAGAAACCGAAAAAATGATAGAAGACGCAAAAGAAATTTGTAACCAATTAAATATCAAACACTATGTATTCGACTTAAGAAAAGAATTCAAGCAAGAAATAATAGATAATTTTATGAATTCTTATAAAAACGGTAAAACACCTAATCCTTGTATTCTATGTAATCGCATCTTTAAATTTGGTCTATTCTATCAAAAAGCCAAAGAATTAAATGCCGACTATATCGCAACAGGACACTACGCAAAAATAATAGATAATAAACTAGTAATGAGTGAGGCAACAGGAAAAGATCAATCCTATTTTCTAAATCAAATAGAAAAAGAAGTTCTACCACATATTATCTTCCCACTAAATAAATACCAATCAAAAGAAGAAATCCGCGCACTTGCTAGAAAATATAACTTACCAGTTAGTGAAAAGAAAGATTCCCAGGAAATTTGTTTTATACCAAATGATGACTACAAAACTTTCCTACAAAAAAATGGACAAACAGATAAACCTGGTAATATCGTACTAAAAAACGGCAAAATTTTAGGTAAACACACAGGACTATATAAATATACTATCGGACAAAGAAAAGGCCTAAATATATCCTATAAAGAACCATTATATGTACTACAACTAGATACCAAGAACAACAACCTAATAGTCGGAACAAATGAAGACTTAATGAAACAGGAATTAATCGCTAGTAACATGAACTATTTAGTAGATAAAGAAGAACTAAACAAACGCCCTCTATATGCCAAGATACGTTCTAGAGGTAATCTAGAGGAAGTAGAAACAATAGAAGAAAATAATAAAGAATTAAAAGTTACTTTTAAAAACAAAATAAGAGCCATCACTCCCGGACAATTTATTGTATTTTATAATGATAAATCAATATGTCTAGGAGGAGCCACAATAGATAAGTAAATTAGACATTTTAAAAATGTGTCAATTTACACTTGATTATTCTCATCGATGTGTCTATAATTATATTAGGAGGGTAAAAAATGAAAGAATTAAACGTAGTATTAACAGAACTAGGAATTAGCAAGGTGAGATTAGCAAAGTACTTAGGTGTATCTAGACAAATGTTATATAACTATCTAGCAATCGAAAATTTAAATGATTGGCCAAAAGAAAAAGCTGCTAAATTACTAAGTTTATTAAATATAGAAAGTATGAATCAATTAAAAGATCTAAAAATAAATGGAGAATACATCATCGATGTTGAAAATAGATTAAAAGAAGGAGTAAAAGATTCTTCTAACAAAGAAGTAATTGCTGACTTAAAAGGATTTAATAAAAAAGAACAAGAATTATTATCTGATATTATTACATTATTAAAAGAAAAACTAGCAACAGATAAAACAAAAGATACTTATAATACATATATATACCTACATCATTTCTTACAATCAATGGAATCAACAGAAGAATTAAAATACATGTTAGCCTATATGTCAAAGTCTTTAGGTTTTACAGATCCAATGGAATTTACTTTTAATAACGACAAACAATTTATCTTTGAAAGTATCATGTTTAGCGCTATGACTTTATACAATAACGGTGGTGCTTCTAAAAACAAAATAAGTGAAACACACAAACGTTTCGTACAAGACATAGAACATAAAAAAGAAGAAAAATTATCAAGAACTCAAGAATTAAATTCTGCAAAAGTTCAAGCACTAGCAGAGTTAGGATATACAGAAATCAACGAAGATAACGCAAAAGAAGTATTTGAAAAAATTGCAGAGATTCAATCAAGAAAAGTATAATGATTAAATCTATTTTTCTTTAATGAAAAATGAAAAGCTAAAAAAAGAGAGTAGAGGAGTAATATGGGACAATTATTTATTAGGTTTAATATTAATATTCTTATCAAAAGCAGTAACAATACTTCTAAATAATAAAAAAGAAGAACCATCTACCACTGATATAAACAATAAAGTATATACAAAAAGAAATTTAATGACACAATCAGAACAATTATTTTATAACAAATTGCGCTTAATAGAGCCTCAATATAAAGTAATACCACAAATAAACTTAAGTGCAATCATCGATAAAACAACAGATGATAATAAACATCACTATCGTACAGAGCTATTTAGAAATATTGATTTTGGAATATTTACCAATGATTTATCCAATATATTACTATTAATTGAACTAAACGATGAAACTCATAATCAATCAAATAGAAAAAAACGTGACTACAAAGTTCATGAAATATGTAAATCAGCAAATATTCCAATCATTACATTTTATACAAAATATCCAAATGAACAACAATACGTAGTTAATCGAATATTAACAGAAATAAATAACAATATTTCCAATACTAACAACAATTCACAACAAGTAATAAATAATAATATAAACAATCAAATGTAGATTTTAGAGTTGTTCTATTATCGAAAGAGAAGAGGAATAAACAATGAAAAATTTTAAATTAACAAATAAAGCCAAAAAAACATTTATGGTATCCGCAACAGTTGTTTTAGGATCTTTAAATGGTTGTTATATATATGAAAATAATAATTATGAAACAAATAATGATAATGCAACTATAAATCAAGAAGATAAATTTAATATATTTAAAAAAGAAAAAACATATAATGACACAGCATATATAGAACATCAAGAATATATATTTAATGCACCTAAGAAAGAAAAAAGAAAAACTAGAAGAAAAGCAATATAATAATTTAGTGTAGTATCCTTCTATTGATAAGTTAAAAAATAAGAAGTTAACATAATATCAATTATAGGAAGTTGGATATATAAAGAAAAACTATAAGATATATATACAAATTTCCTATATTTTATAGATAATACTTCAATAACACCTTATCTTTTCATTATCATAAACCAAATAAATTATTATCAATTAATCAATAAATAAATATAAATTAACTTTTAATTTAACAAAATTAAATCATTATATATATGTATTGTAATATACATATTTTTTTATTATCAATAATATTCTTACTTACTATATAATATACATTATCATAATACATTAATATCTATATCTCCATCTTCTACGTATAAGGACAAGTCCCCTCTTCTATTGATAAAATTAAAATAGGGGAAGTGTGATAAAATGAATCGAGAATAAAAAAGATGGGTAATTATCCACCTCGATTTAAAATAGAGAACTTCTCTAGAATCAATCGAGAGTAAAAAAGATGAACAATTACCCAACCCAATTTAATTTAAGACAATTCTAAAATTAATCGAAAAAAACTTCTACGTTGAACTCCCAAGCTCGATTAAAATAAAGAGATGTATTTTATTACATAAAAACTTCCTTACTGTAAATACTATAATATAAGGAGGTAAAACATGAACAAAGGAACAATTAAATGTGATGTCGCAACTTGTAAACATAATAATTGTGATAATGGTTGCTGTGAATTAAACGAAGTAAAAATAAGTTCTACTTGTGATGGAGACTGCTGTAAAAAAACAGAAGAAACCATCTGCCAAAGTTTTAAAAAAGCAAAGTAGGGGGAGTAAAAAGAAAATACCTAACAAATTTAGGTATTTTTTATATACTTCTTCCCCTACTTTTTTCTTGATTATTTTGAAAGGAAAGTAAAATGTTATCTTTAAAAGAAAGTTCCTCATTCGTAATACTAAAATCAGAACAAACTCTTGCAGAAGAAATAAAAAGATAAGGATTACATTGGAACATTTCATCATTAAGCTTTAAGCATTCATCATATTGTTTTTTAGAAATGTCCTCCGGAATATAAGAATATACCTCCCCTTCCCTAAACAACATTAAAACAGAAGAATACTTATTAACCATTTCCGTGATATTATCACAATTAGAAGAAATATCCTCATTTAACATACAAGAAAACAAATAATTTAACTCTTCTAAATGACTATATTTCTTTACAGGAGAACAATATCTCTCCCCTTCTCTATTTATAAATAATACGCCACTTCCATCATGATGAATAGGATAACGATTAAAACTATCATCAATAAGCATATCAGAAAGATTAAAGTTACGAAACTTATAAAACATCTTTCTCTCATCTTCACTAAGTTGACCAAATCCATCACGAATAAATAAAGAAACAGCCTCTCTAAAAGTAAAATCAACAGATACAGAATTCATAGGAGGAAATCTCTCATAATCATATCCAAAATTTTTCTTATCCGTTATATAAACCAATTTCTCATTCAGAACAATTTCTTCGCCTTTTGTATCATTTTCTATCTCATTTAAACATTCCATCAAACATCTTGCATTATCAAAAGAGACATTTCTAGGTAAAAAGACAGTAACATTCTTCTTAGATAACGTCGTAATAGAACGTCCACGTTTTCTAACTTGACCTACAACATGAACAATAGGAATTCCCTTATTCCAATAATCAACATACTTCTCATGCACAAAAGGAATATGACTGTTTTCACTAAGGTATTCCTGAGTCGTACTCCAAAAAGAACTATCATCAACATCAATAGAATAAGAATGAGGATTAGAAGAATCTAACACATAAACATCACCAATTTTAATCTTACTCAAGTTCATCTAAAACACTAACCCCAATTGGTGGCATATCAACATTAAAATTATCCGCAATCGTTGCACCGATATCTGCAAAAGTATCAAATGCTTCTAATCTCTTAGGTTCTACGAAATCTCTACTATACATAATGACAGGCACATTTTCTCTAGTATGATCAGTTCCTGGAAAAGTAGGATCATTTCCATGATCAGCCGTAATAATCAATAAATCACCAGTATCCAATTTATTTAATATAATCGGGATTTCAACATCTAACTCTTCAATTGCCTTTCCATAACCCTCAACATCTCTAGTATGACCCTACATACTATCAAAATCAGCTAAATTAACCATGCAAAGTCCAGTAAAATTTTTATCTATAATATCCGTAAACTTATTGATAGCTTCCATATTATTATTAGCTTTCATTTGTTTATTAATACCTTGTCCATCAAATATATCATTAATTTTACCAATGCCAATAACATTATATTTAGCTTCCACTAAACTGTCTAAAACACTTTTCTCTGGTGGCTTAACAGAATAATCTCTTCTAGCACTATGAATAAAACGATAATGACCAGGTGTACCAGTAAAAGGTCTCGCAATAACTCTTCCAACACGCCATTCATCACGAAGTGTCAACGCACGAATTCTCTCACAATACTCATATAAAGTTGAAATAGGAATGCAATCTTCATGAGCAGCAACCTGTAAATCAGAATCTGCAGAAGTATAAATAATAAGAGCCCCATAATTCTGTTGACGTTCACCTAACTCTTGAATAATAGAAGCGTCTTGACAACACTTATTACCAATAACCCTGCGACTCGTTACTTCTTCAATTCCACTTAAAATATCAAAAGTAAACCCTTGATTAAATGTCTTAAATGGAATATGATTTTCAATCCCCATCATCTCATAATGACCATTTAAACTATCTTTACCAGCATTATTGGGTTTCGCAATCGTATAATACGCTTCCACTTTAGGATTATCATTCATATTAATCGTATCTAAAAAACCAATTTTAGCTAAATTAGGAATAAACAAATCATATTTTTCCTTAATATGTCCCAGGGTGTTAGCCCCGGTATCACCATAATTAATCGCATCTATCGCTTCACCAACACCTAACGAATCCAATACCATTAAAAATATACGTTTAAATCTCATTTTCCTTATCTCCTTTATGTTCCCTAGGGTGATATTTCTTATAATCGCTCGCAACTTTCTCATCACTTACCTGGGTATAAATTTTAGTAGTAGAAATATCAGAATGTCCTAACATCTCCTGAATACTTCTTAAATCAGCTCCATGACTCAATAAATGAGTTGCGAAACTATGACGTAAAGTATGAGGAGAAATATCAGGATTTAATCCCTTAGAAGTAAGTAAACCTTTTAACATCTTAAAAAAGCCTTGTCTAGTAATTTGCTTTCCATGATTATTTAAAAACAAACTACCTACTTGACTCTGCTTTTTTAAAAGCTCTCCTCGATGTTCTAGGTACAATTGCAAATAATAAATTCCATACTCACCAATAGGAATTTCTCTTTCTTTTCTACCTTTTCCCATGATACGAATCAAACCATTTTCTAAATCAATTTGATTCATGGTAAGACTCACTAACTCACTCACCCTAAGTCCTGCACCATAAATTAATTCTAACATAGCTTTATTACGATAGTCAAATGCCGTAACCAAGGGAATATCCAAAAGCAAATCTACTTCCTCAACCGATAAACACTTAGGTAACTTTTTCTGTAACTTAGGTCTAGCAATAAATAAAGAAGGATCACTACTAACAATATTTTCCTTAATCAAATACTTATGAAAATTCTTAACAACTGTCAAATTATGCGCAACCGTACTTCCACTTTCTAAACTACCACGACTTTTTAAAAGTTCCTTAATATCATCACTAGTAATTTTATCCACACAACTAACTCCTCTTTGTTGTAAAAAATCTTGATAAATACCTAAATCATTCTTATAAGACTCGATAGTTTTATCCGTAAGTCCTTTTTCAAATAAACAATATTGTAAAAAATCAACAATCGCATCATGAATATTCATACCATCACCACCTATATCTTTCTTTATCTATATTAATTCTACCACATTATTTTTCATAAAAACAAATAAATCATAACTCCAGAAAGGAAACATCTTTAAAAACGAACAATTATTTGATATAATAAATTAAAACATTATATTTGTAATAAACTAATGAAAGGATGAAAGAATTCATGAATAAACCACTGGCAATTAAATTAGCTCATACTACCCTATCAGAAGTAATTGGACAAAAACATCTTCTTGGTGAAGGAAAAATACTAACAAACTTAGTAAAAAACAAAAGATTATTTTCTATGATTCTTTATGGGAAACCTGGAATAGGAAAAACATCTATTGCCAATGCTATTGTAAAAGATTTAAATCTAAGATATCGTTTTTTAAATGCCACCATTAACACCAAGAAAGACTTAGATATTGTAATAGAAGAAGCAAAAATGTATGATGGAATCATTCTAATTATGGATGAGATACATCGTCTTAATAAAGATAAACAAGATATCTTACTACCTCAATTAGAAAGTGGTCTAATTACTTTAATAGGTATGACAACATCAAATCCTTATCATGCAATAAATCCTGCAATTAGAAGTAGATGCCAATTATTTGAATTAAAAGAATTAGAAACAGAAGATATTATAGAAGGACTAAATAAAGCCATAAAACACCCAGATTTAGAAGGAATTCAAATTGATAATAGAAGTATCAAATTAATCGCAAAACTATCTGGAAATGACCTAAGATATGCCTATAATCTATTAGAGGTTGCTTTCTACTCTACTGATGATAAAACAATAACCGAAGAAAAGATAAGAAAAATAAATAATAAACCCGTCTTTTTCTCAGATAAAAACGGAGAAGGTCATTACGATGTCTTAAGTGGTCTCCAAAAATCAATCCGTGGTAGTGATCCAGACGCCGCTCTACATTATCTAGCCAGACTAACTGTAGAAGGAGACCTAGACTCTATCTATCGACGACTATCCGTAATAGCCTATGAAGATATTGGACTAGCCAATCCTGCCATTGGACCTAGATTAGATGCCGCAATCAACGCTGCCGAAAGAATCGGTCTACCAGAGGCTAGAATTCCTCTAGGAACTATCGTTACCGAAATGGCACTATCACCAAAGAGTAACACCGCCCACATCGCTTTTGATGCTGCTATAAACGATATAGAACAAGGAAACGTAGGAAGTATCCCTTCTCATATAAAAACAAACTCTCCTGACTATAAATATCCTCATGACTATAAAGGTGCCTACATCATCCAACAATATCTACCTGATAAATTAAAAAATAAAAAGTATTATCATCCAAAAGACATTGGATACGAAAAAAACATAAAAGAAATCTATGAACGATTACAAAGAATAAAAGACCAAGGAAAATAATCCTGGTCTTTTTAGCAATGTTTTAAAATAAATAACTCTACTAAGAAACTTCCATCTACATCTGTAGATTTTATTTTTAAATCCATATCCGCAAGTTCTCTCAAAATATGACGTAACTCACTATCACTATAATATCTTGTTAACTCCCTAGTCTTTTGAATACGATAAGGTTTCTCTCCCAAAATATCCGCAATCTCTTGATTAAGTCTAGTCTTTTTCTCTAAAATCTTAACTTGATACATAATCAAAAATTGACTAGCAAGTAAACCTATCAAAGGAATAGCTTCAATCGAATACTTTTCTAACTCATGATACATCTCTAACGCTTTTTTCTTATCCTTAGAAGCAAGTACTCGAACAAATTCAAATGTTAAGTCTCTAGAATCACCTAATTTCTTGACAACCATCAAAGAAACATCATCTAAAGAAATACTTTTTTCATCTTCACGATAAATCTTTAACTTTACGCATTCTTGATGAATTCTACCAATATCTTCTAAACAGTCACTAACTAACTTTTTAAGTACTCCATTTTCTAGACGATACCCATCTAACTCCTTCTTAGCAAACTCTAAAGCATTCATACTAAGTGGTATAAACTCTAATTCTTTCTTTAACTGTTTTACCATCTTCTTAGTATTATTTAACTTTCTAGCAGTAACAATCACTAACGTAGTATCTAAAGGATTTTTTAAATATTGAAAGAAATGATCGATTTCTTTTTCATGCTCACTACTAGGTAATGCCTCTATATGAGAAATAATAATTACTTTTTTATCCGAAAAAAGTCCATAAGTATCAATATCCTCTAAAGCAGAAGAAAACTCCACTTCTTCCATGTCATATTCATTTTTAACCGCTGAAGAAAAGCCCTCTTTCTTGATAATCTCATCAATCTTTAGAGAGATTAAGTATTCATCACTACTTTCTAATAAATAATTATGCTTCATTTTTTAACACTTTCTCAATATGCGTATAAATCTTAGGTAAACTATCCTTGGTCTTTCCTCCACCTTGAGCGAAAGTAGGACTTCCACCACCATTTCCTAAAGAACTAATAGCAGCATCTTTTACAATAAGTCCACTATTAACATGACAACTACTACGTGCTAAGAAATTAACACTACCATCATCTTTTACATTAGCAAAGAATACAAAACCAGTACCCATTTCATCAATCATCGCATCAGCTACTGCTTTTAATAAATTGATATCTTTATTTTCAACAGTCATCAATAATCCAAAAGTACCATTATAATCTTTAATTTTCTCACGATAAATATTTAAATTGGAAAGTACTTGTTTTTCTCTTAAATCATGATATTTCTTTTCTAAATCTCTAACTTCACTTTGAACATATTGAAGTTCATTACGATTAAAGATAATATCTTTATAAGAGACTGGCTTATCATGGTTAAGTTCAACATCAAAGTCTAAGTGAATACCAACTTCCTTAGCTTCATCCAAAATCTCTCTTGCTTTCATCAATAACTTAATCATTTCATCATTATAAGGTTTAATAACATCAAATAAAATATTTTCGATTTTTTCACCAGTTGTTGCTTCAATACGATACAAATTACTTCCTTTAGACTCATAAGAATAAATAGCAAACTTGGAAATATCCCTAGTATTTGCAGCATGAGTACCACCACATAACTCTATAGATTTACCAATTTTAACAACTCTTACAATATCTCCATATTTTTCACTAAATAACGCCATAGCCCCAATTTGTTTAGCTTTATCAATTGGCATAACCTCAGTAGAAATAATAATATGTTTATGGATCATATCATTAACGAAATTTTCAACTTCAATAATCTTATCATCTGTAAGTTTTCCGGCATAAGTAAAGTCAAAACGAAGTTTATCACCATCTACATAACTACCAGCCTGTCTAATCTGACTAGAAACACATTGTTGTAGAGCATATTGTAACATATGTACACTAGAGTGATTACATTCTGTTCTCTTACGACGATCTTTATCTAAGACAATTTCACACTCATCATCT
Source organism: uncultured Bacilli bacterium (assembly GCA_944358945.1). Lineage (GTDB taxonomy): Bacteria > Bacillota_I > Bacilli_A > RF39 > UBA660 > Faecimonas. The sequence goes on along the minus strand of CALVSH010000005.1, from coordinate 8,625 downwards.
GCATGAATAACTCCATCTAACAATTTAACTTTATGAATATGTTGTCCATTAGGCGCTTTAAATACATCTAGTAGTCGTGCTTTAAAGTTTTTCCCAACAATCATACCAGTATCGCTAACTTGTCCTCCAGACTCAGCATAGCAACAAGTTCTCTTCAACGCAATATAACAATCATGATCAATACTATCTACAACACTATCCTTAGAAAATATAGCTAAAACATTAGTCTTTAAACGATAAATACCATAGACAAACTGACTCTCTTCTTTAAAATCAAGTAGCACTTTCTTTTGACTAGCCATTGCTGCCTTATTTTTAGAACTTTTACGAGCCATTTCTTTCTGAATCTTCATGTATTTATCAAATTCTTCCTTACTGACTTTATAACCAAGTTCAGCTAAGTATTCTTCTGTAAGTTCAAAAGGGAATCCATAAGTATCATATAATTTAAAAGCATCTTCTCCACTAATAGTACCATCCATAGATTCTTTTACTAATTCTTTTAAACGTCGCTCTCCTGCTTCCAAGGTCTTTAAGAATAGCTTTTCTTCTTCTAATACTAAGGTTTCAACTTTAACCCAGTTATCAGTTAAATAAGGATAAGCATCTTTCATAACTTCAACAACATCAGAAACTAACTTATATAAAAAAGGTCCTTTTAATCCTAAATTTCTTCCAAAACGTACACTACGACGTAATAATCTACGAAGTACATAACCACGACCATTATTATCAAAGAAAGCACCATCTGCCAAAGCAAAAGTAATAGCTCTAATATGATCAGCAATAATCTTAAACTCTTTTTGTCCATCATATGAAAAATCAACTAAGTGTTCAATATGTTTAATAATAGGTTGAAACAAATCTGTCTCAAAGTTACTATCTACATCTTGAAAAACCATACACCAACGTTCAAGTCCTGCTCCTGTATCAATATTTTTACTAGGAAGTTCTTGATATTCTTCTCTTGGAACGCCTTCTTTAGAATTAAACTGACTAAAAACATTATTCCAAATTTCAACATAACGTTCCTGATCAATATCTTTCTTAAATTTATCTAAAGCATCTCCCTTAGGATCATACTTTTCTCCTCGATCAAAGAAAATCTCAGAATCTGGTCCACAAGGGCCTTCACCAATCTCCCAGAAATTCTCTTCTAATTTAACGATATGATCCTTATCAAGTCCAACTTCTATCCATTTTTGATAAGCAGCCGTATCATCAGGATAAACAGTAACATATAACTTCTCTTTAGGAATAGCAAACCATTCTTCTCCTGTTAATAATTCATAAGCAAAAGATATCGCTTCCTCTTTAAAATAATCCCCAATAGAAAAGTTTCCCATCATTTCAAAGAAAGTTTGATGACGTTTCGTAATACCTACATTTTCTATATCATTTGTACGAATACATTTTTGAATATTAACAATTCTTCTACAATCAGGTACTTCACTACCATCAAAATATTTCTTTAACGGCGCAACACCAGCATTAATCCATAACAAACTATTATCATTGACTGGTATCAATGATGCACTTTCTACTTTCTTATGTCCCTTGCTTTCAAAAAAACGAAACCAAGTATTTCTAATCTCATCATGACTCATATATTTCATACTACTTCTCTCCTTCATGTTTTTTAATATCTTCTAGTATTTCCTCTAATCTCTTATGATAATCTTCAATACTACCATTATTAAATAAGAAATAATCAGCAAAGGCAATTGGACCACCTTTAGCTAAATTTTCAATCTCAGACACATCGCGATAAATAATATCTTCTCTAGTAAATGGTCGATCTGGACGACTACTAACTCTTTTATAACGAATCTCTTTATCAACGACAATACAAATTAGTTTTAATTCAGGAAAACGTTCTATTAAATATTGATATTCATACCAAGAATAAAGACCATCTAAGACAACATTTCCTTTCTTCAACCCTTCTCTAATGCTAGGCTCCAAAAACTTAGCATAACACTCTGGTCCATGTTCACGTCTTAATTTTTCACGAAACTCTTTTTCACTTTTACCATCACTCGTACGCTCAATACCCGCTTCTTCCATCAACTGATAAGTAATACCACCAAAGTATAATTTTGTATATCCTAAATTTTCTAAATAATCTGTAGCAATACTCTTACCACTACCACTCATACCAACAATCGCAATTAAATTTTTCATATAATTTCTCCTTCCTCTTTCTCTTCTAACCCCATAATCTTATCTGCCTCTGAAAACAATCTTTCCTTAGAAGTATTACGTACAATATAATCGTAATCCTTATATTCTTCCATCTCTACTTCCGTCACATGTTGCCTTTCCTCATCAGATAACTGATTGTCATAATTCTCTCGTATAATATGAATAATTTTAATATCAAGAAATCTTCTTTTCAACTCTTCAAACTCAAACAATAATCTACCATCGGTAATAATAAAAACATCAAAGAAATTTTTCAAAATATCAATATCTTCACATAATCGATTAATTAAAAAATCTTTCTTACCCAATTTCTTTTGAATGACTTCAATTCCCATTTCCTGTAAGAATTCTCTAGGTTTATTTGCCATATTGCCATTCCAACTAAAATAGTTCTTAGCATATTCATATAAAGGAGTAGTAATATGTAAAATACAAGCGTTGTGCCCAGCAAAATCATATTGCCTTTTCATATACCTACCCATCAAATCTTTACCGCACCCCGCTTTTCCAGCTAATAAATATATTTTCATTTTTTCCTCCTCAATACAAATAAAAGACCTAGTTAGGAGTGCATAAGCACGGTACCATCCTAACTTGGTCTTAATTCTCATAACGGCATAACCGATAAAACTCATAAAGTAGCTTCTTAAAGAGAAAACCAATCGTTCGCACCAACCACGATCTCTCTTAAGATTTTTTTCTTTAATACTTATCTTTACTCATCGTTTTATATATTATTCTTTTTCAACAATCTTTCCTACTATATTATACTTTTCATTTACATAAGTAAGAACAATCTTCATTGCTGCAATCACAGGTGTAGCAACAATCATTCCTATGATACCAAAGAAATGTTGGAAAATCAATAGTCCTAACATAATTGTTACAGGATGTAATTTCATAGTATGTCCCATAATCAAAGGTTGATAGAAATTATTCTCTAAAAGTTGTACAACAACAATAGATATTACACAACAAATTCCTACAATAGGATCCATCATAAATCCAACAATAAGTATTGGTATAGCCCCAATATAAGGACCAAAATAAGGTATAATATCAGTAATAGCACAAAATAACGCAAAAACTAAAGGTGCTTGTAATCCACTCAAAGTAAGTCCAACAGCCTGCGTAATAAATACCAAACTCATTACCAACAAAACACCTTGAACATAACTTCTTAAAGAATCATTCAATCTAACAATCAACTCTGTTGCACTACGACGCCACTTTTTAGGTAAAACAGAAATAAATGTATGATTTAATTTATCAAAATCAAAAAGCATATAGAATCCTATCATTAATCCTAAAAAGAAAGAAACTCCCCCACTAATAATAGATGATACTACACCAATTGCCATATTAGGAACCTTAGTAGTCATATTAACCGCAAACGTCTCTACTGTATGATATAAATGTGATTTAACACCACTAAAATCATAATTAAAGGCATGATTTAAATCTCCAACAAGATTATTAGAAAAATCTTTAAATGCTTCCACCAAATCAGGAACATTACCAATAAAATCTCTAATTTGACTTCCCATAGCAGGAATAAGTAATCCAACAATCAAAAACAATACAGCAATAAATAAAATATATACAATAATACAAGCAACAATTCTAGGTAATTTCTTACCCTGTAAAAACTTAACAAAAGGATCTAAAAGCCAAGCAATAATTAATCCGATAAAGATAGGAGAAATAACCGCTAAAAACTCTCCTACAAAACGTAATGCCTGCCACTCTTTAACTAAATAAGTAGCAAGTAACACCAAGACAATAAGAACCATAATATAGCTAAGTCGAATAATTTTTTTACCGATAAATAAAATATCATTTAAACTATCTACATCAATCTTATCAACACTCTTTTTTCGTCGAAACAAAATATCATCTCCTATCTACTACCTTATATCATATTTATTATACCATATTTAACGAAAAAAGTTCCTATTATTTAGAAACTTTCTGAAAAAATAATCAAATCACTAACTATTTCTAACTTTCTAAAATATATATACTAAAAACACTCACACCACAACAAACATCTATATCATCATAACAAAATCTGATATAATAAAACTGGTGAAGAAAATGTATACAATAAAAGATAATATAAAAAATGAACTAATAATTAAAAATTCAAGGTTTATTACCCTTTTATATAAAATAAAAGATAAAGAAGAAGTAGATAATCTACTACAAGAAGCAAAAATAACTTACCCTAAAGCCAATCACTATTGTTATGCTTATAAAATAGGAACTAATATCAAAAAAACATCTGATGATAAAGAACCAAGTGGAACCGCTGGTCTACCAATGTTAAATGTCTTAGAAAAAGAAGATATCACAAACATTCTAGCAATCACCATTCGCTACTTTGGAGGAATAAAGCTTGGTGCTGGTGGACTTGTTAGAGCGTACTCTAAATCTGTAAAAGAAGCCCTAAGAAAGATAGAAATTATAGAATTAGTACCTGGTATAATATGTAACATAACCATACCATATCAACTAGAAAAAGAAACGATAAAAGAAATAGGAGAACAAAACATAATATCAAAAACCTACCTAGAACAAATTACTTATCAAGCGAGACTAAAAGAAACATCTCCTCTACTAGAAAAAGACTATGTAACAAAATTAGAAAAGACCTATATAGAAAAAAGCTAGCATCCAATTCATGCTAGCTTTCATTATGCATTTCTTCTTACATAAACATATCCAAAAATACTTAATCCAGTCATAATAATAACAGTACCAACAAATAAATATAATAATGAATTTTGTGAAGTATTAGGAACATCAACAATCATAGCATTAAACATAGTAACTGTCTGAATATCACTGGTCTCTTCAACAGTAAATGTCAACATAGCATCATCTAACTGATAGCCACTAGGAGCAACCACTTCACTCAAAGTATAAGTACCTGGTGCTAGTTTTTCAATTCTCTTAGCTGTATCAGTAGAATCCCACTCAGAAATGACATCACCTGCTTCATTTCTTAAAATAAAGTGTGCACCCTCTAATAATTTTTCACCAATCATCTCCTGCTTTTTGAAATCTACCTTAGTATAATCATTATTAAAGTATACAATATCAGAATTACCATCCTCAGTTACACTAAAGGAATAAGCATTAGAATTTAGTACTACACCATCCGGAACTTCAACTTCCTTCAAAACATAATCTCCTAATTCCAATTCTTCTGAAGTAAAGATTTCAGAATCAACAGAATAAGTATCTAAAACATTACCATCATTATCAGAAAGTTCAAACTTATATCCACTAACACCATTTGTATCAATAGATAATTTTTTATCACGTAAACTAACAGATATCAAATCACTTTTTAAAGAAATATTTTTAGTTTTTCCTAAAGAATCTAATTCAAAAGTAATTTTTGAATAACTCGTAATATAACCACTTGGAGCCTCTATCTCCTCTAACACATAAACTCCCGTAGCTAATCCTCTAAACTCTGTAGCATGATCCTCGCTAACAAAAGTAATAGGTTCCATATTACCATCTTGTCGACTAAGTCTTAAAGTCGCACCAGCAATATAATTACCTGTATTAGCATCAAGTTTACCTACTTTTACAGTTGTTTTTTCATCTTCAAAACGCACCGTGGCAACAGGGTTACTACTATCAATAGTAAATTCTTCTAAGGAACTATTTAAAATATAACCACTTGGAGCTACTGTCTCACGAACATAATAAACTCCTTCACCAAGATCATCAAAACTACGATAATCAGCAGTAGTAGTCCAACTAGCAAGTACTTCTCTATTCTCATCTAAAAGTTCCAAAGTTGCACCCGCTATAATTTCACCTGTTTCACTATCCACTTTCGCAATACGAACTCCCGTCTTTTGATTCTTCATAGTATAAGTATGAGTAGTCGTATCTTTATCAATAACAACTTCTATTCTTTCCGTATTTCGTATATATCCATCAGGAGCCTCAACTTCTTCAAAGTAATAAGTACCTCTTGCAAGACCAGCTATAATATGAACATCATTGGCACTCGTCCATTCCTCAACCAAGTCACCATCAGCAGTAACAAGTCTCATCTTAGCACCAGAAACATAATTACCTGTTTCACTATCTACCTTCGCAAAAGAAATAGAATTCTTATGATTAGTCATAGATACTTGTAAATTTTCTGTATCAGCAGTAATTTCAAAACTGACAGGAATTGGATTTAATTGATAACCATCTGGAGCTTCCACCTCACGAAGAGTATAACTTCCAATATCAAGTCCATCAATAACAGTAGGTGTGGTATCACTTGTAAACTCATCCACTTTAGTACCAGCTGCATTATAAATCTCTAACTTAGCTCCCTTCAATACTTGACCTTGTTCATCTACTTTAGTAATAGTAATTTGACTCTTGGTATTAGGGAAAGAAATCTCAATTCTATCTGTCATAGTATTAGTAACAGTAAATGGAATAGAATTAGAGTTTAGCGTATAACCATTAGGAGGACTCACTTCCTCAACACGATAATTTCCAGGAGCAAGACTAGTCAAATAATGAGGACTAGTAGAAGATGTCCATTGTTCAACAACTCCACCAGTATCAACATTTACAACTTTTAAAACAGCTCCTTTAATCGCTTTACCATCTTCATCTGTCTTTAATACTTGAATCATATTCTTCTGATTTGTCATATCAATAGATACATTAGGATTATCCTCTGTAATTTCAAAATCATATGGAGTATCATCTAAATAATAACCATTAGGAGCACTAACTTCAATTGCCTGATATTTACCAAATTCTAAACCTGGAATTTTTGTATAACCATCTTCAGAAGTAAATCGATAAACTTCTTGACCTGTATCATCTACAATTTTAATCACTGCACCTGCTAACGGAGTCTTAGTATCTTTATCAATCTTTCGAATAGAAACATCAATATTAATAGGCTTATTAGTAAGTCGAGCAGTATTTACTAGTCCAGGAGTATTGATAATAACCGAAGTAGAACTAACATCTAATAAATAACCATCTGGAGCAGCTGTTTCTACAACTTTATATTGTCCTGGTATCAAATTACTAATAGTTTTAACCTCACCTGTCGTAGTAAAGCTTTCTATCAATTTTTCATTGCCCTCACCAAGTACCCGATAAACTTCAATATCAGCACCTGCCAACAAAGTACCTTCATCATCAACTTTTTCAATATCTAAACTTCCTGTAGGAATCATAACAGTGGCAGAAGCAACAGCTGATCGAGTCTCAATCGCCACGGCAGACGCCATTGATTTCTGCATATCATCATATTCACCAGGTGGATTATATTGATAAGCAATAGCCATCTCATAATCTGTAGTAACACTAATATGAACAGACAAATCAGAAACATCAATACCAGCAACTGGAATTCGGATTTTAAACTTCTCACCACTCGCAATAGCATTAGTAGAATGAAGAACTTCCCCCGCTTCATTTACAATTTTGGCATCACTTCTATCTACCGCAACAGTATACGAATTAAAAGTAACATTAGAGCTAACAGAAATCGCATCAGTCTCCAAATAAGTCATAGAACTATCTAAATGAAAATCGCTAGAAGAAACCGAAAAACTTGGAGTAACATTAGAATAATTTTCCTTAGCTTCAATAGCTCCTGTTACTAGTGAATTTATAATTGGATAATACTTATTACTTCTTGTAATAGCACTCTTTTGATTAGCCGTTAAAGAACCATCAACAGTATCTTCAACACCTTGTGAACGATCTTGATATAACCATATCGCAACTTGAGTAAGATAAGAATTAACACCATCACCTTCATCAGTCAAAGCAACCGTAGGATAACCATGCTGAACAATATAAGCATATCCCGCATCCAATTGTTCACCTTTTGTAATAGTAGCATCATCATACCATTCTAACGTTCTTTCTAGACAATACATAATATAAGTATTGTTAGAAGAATCTGTTCCTGTAAACGGAATTAAAGCAATTCTATCTTCTGGAGAAGTTAATTCAGGAAACAAATTTACCCTGTTATTATTCTCATCAAAAATAGAACCTGTTGTCAAAGAATCAGGCAATGAGCTAGCTGCAAAACTAACACCGAAAACACCAATCAAAATCATAGAAAAAACAATCAAAAAAGCTGCGGAAACAGTCAAAACTTTGCTAGATTTTTTTTCATGCTTCCACCATATTTTTACCTTCTGTAACACACATCTCACCTTACCTTGTATTAACTAAAGTATATCACAAACAAAAAGGCAAGTAAACGAGAAACCTCAAAAATTACTGACAACAGTGTAGAGTTACAATTGATGTGACACCATCAATATAGAAAAAAAACAATAAGTCGTATAAAATATTAATTGAACACAAAAATTATACGAAAGGACTTATTGCTTATGACAAGTATATCACAAACTC
>CALVSH010000004.1 GCA_944358945.1 uncultured Bacilli bacterium | reverse complement strand
CATTTTGTTTTGCCTTCTCAGGGGTGTATTTGATTGTCTCAACTTGGTTTTCCATTGTCTCAAAATCCTTGTAATGCTTTGTGCAACACATTCATCACTCGTTTTGAGACAGAAGTCAAGTGTTAATTTTTTTTACGATGATTTTGTAATTATAAAATAAATAGATTTACTTATATTACATCAAAAATATGCGTTCTAAATAGATATATCAATGTCAGTTGCAAGTTTAATATTATTATGCGTAAAATTAAATTCATCCAATTTTTGAGTTACCTTATCATAAATATTAATATTTTTGTCTGGATCTTTTATGGTTATTATTAGACAAAAATCTTGACTAAGTTCAATAGATTCCTCTTTAGCTTTATTCTCTATAAAACTACGATAAATACCTTCTATATTAAGATACCAGTTTTTATCTTCTGCTAAATAATGTATTTTATTAGCTTCTGTCATTTCTGACAGATCAACAGAGTATTTTTTTATAGGATGATATTTATCACCATATTGTATTAACATTCTTTCAGAATTTGCGAATTCAGATGTTACATTATTAATGATTTTTTTGCTGTACAGATTTGAGAGTAATATATTTTTTGCTTCAGTTCTGCCCAATTCATTTTTTATATTTCTTTTAGTTGTATCTCTTTTTATTTTTTCTGAATAAGTACCTAATTTTACTTGAAGATCTGATTGACAATATTCACCATTTTGAGAATAGTCTAATACAGGATCTGTAACAAGAGTTACTGTGATTTGACCAGTGTAAAATCCATTACTTACAAGCTCTTTAGGCATTGGGAAATCTTTAATATCAATAAATTCGCCTTTGGCTAAATTGTCTCTTAAGATTAGAGTTGCTTCATATGGTGTATTAAAAAGTATTTCATTTATATTACGAGGTTTACCAAACCCCATATATTTTAATTTTTCATTAACTTCCATATTAATATTTTTGGAATAATGTGCTGAGTGTATAATTAATGCTTTGATTAATAATGGATCAAAAGGTTCTTGTAAACTCTGATGAATCCCCGCTGCTAAAGCTGTTATTCTTGGAGTTGAAAAACTAGTACCTACTGATGTAGAGATTCCTCCATCAAGCCCAAAAGATTTAACACCCGTTACGTTTAAATTTCCTAAATCATTAAAACCTGCATTCCCTCCATAATGAGTTATATCCGGTTTTATAATATATGAAGGTCCTGAACCTATTCTACTAAAAGGAGAAGGGTATTCTATTTCTGAAAGGTCATAAGTACTTTTGGCATGTGCTATAGAACCCACAACTAATGAACGAACAGAATCCCCCCCTTGTGCTATTTTTTTTGTTGGTTGTTGGTGAAGAAAATTGCTACAATTCCCTGCAGATTTACATATTAGAATATTGTATTTTTTTTGTAATTCGTCAATAGCTACAGCAAAGTCTGAAAAAGAATCTTCAGCAATAGTTCTATCTATACTTACTGACAAATTCCATATAGGAACTTTATCAAAATTACGCTCAATAGCTTCCTTTATATTACTAATTAAGTCATCTTCATATATAGTTTCTTCATTACTTGGTATAATCGTTGCATCAAGCAACATATAACCAGTATTATTTCCCACCCAGTTTTTTGATTCCAATTGATCACCATACAAGCAAACTCCAGCGACAAATGTTCCATGCTTTTTGTCTATAAGATTTTCTGGGTATGGAGAATATGAATCAACTATCCAAGGTTTTAAATGTGGAATGTCTTTTATGCCACTATCTAAAATCCCAACTGTAATATATTGTTTATTTTCTTCAGGTGTTATAATAGGTTGTTCATGATTATCATTTATACAATCTAAAACTACATGATATTGGGGCATTGGAGATATTGAAAAAATGGCATTATATAAATCTTCATCTTTTTCTTTTATATTGTTAAAATCATCTTTAGTTACTTTTTTTAAACTAAATACTGTTAAGCGATCTGAATAGGCTGTCTTTTTATAATCCAAATTTTCTTTTTTAATAAAAGTTTCAAATTGTTGTTCTATGGCTTTATTTTTATTACAATCTTGAAAGTTGATTAATTTTACTTTGTAATCAGATTGTTGATTTAATTCTTCAAGTATTATTTCTGGGCTATAATTATCCATTTCTTCAATACAAGAAATTGCATATTTATTATTAATAGGATTTGATAATTTTAGCCCAATTGTTTTTAATTCTCGATCATTTTGTATTTTTACTAATAATTCATTTGTATTTGTTATTCCAATTATATTATCTTGAGTACTATTAAAAAAGTCTGATATTTCTTGACGGTGTGATTTTGCTAAGGCTTTTTTATGCATTTTTACTTTAATTACCATTGGAATAGAAGATTTTTTTTCCCTTTTAGTTATAAATTTTTGTTCAATGGAATTTAAATTTAATTTTAATTGGTCTACTCTTTCTGTTAACTCATTTCCAGATAACACAAACTTAGGAAGTTTATTGCTTCCTCCACCTTCAACTTTCATTTCATCTATTTTTCTTTTAGCAAAAAATTTTATTGGTAATAAATCTTCCATCTACTATACTCCTACAATTTAGTAACACTCTGAATTTTTCTCATTGGGAAACCGAAGTTTTCATTAATTTCTTTTTGAGTAATATTATGAGAGGATAAAAATTTTATAAAATCTATTTCGTTTTTAATACTATGATGGGAATATAAGTATATTTCTTGAATGATATCTACATAAGTTGTTTCAACTTTATTTTGAATTATTGATTGCTTAAGACAATTTTGAATGATAGTTTTTATATCAGAATGGCTAAATCCCAAAAATAATTTTTTTAGTTGTTGTAATTGTTTTTGATTTTTTATTATTTTTTCATAATTATTATCATCTAGAAAAATTGCTAATAATTCTTCAATTTCATTTTCGTTAGGTTTATTAATTTCTAAAATGCGACTAAATCTTCTCCATATTGCAGGATCTAGTAACTCGTGATGGTTTGTTGCTGCGATAAGTATGCTATTTGAACTAAAATTATCTATATTTTGTATTAAACTATTTACAACACGTTTCAATTCGCCTAATTCATTTTTATCATCACGAAGTTTTGCAATTACATCAAATTCATCCAAAAAAAGAATGCAGTCTGTTTTTGAAGCATACTCAAAAAGCTTCCTTATATTTTTCGCCGTGCTACCAAGCAGAGACGATACCAAAGCATCAAGTCTGGCAGTAACAAGAGGTAGACCTGTAATGTTTGAAATATATTGTGCAATAGTTGTTTTACCACAACCAGGAGGGCCGTACAATAAAAGAGAATTGTTTAAATCTAAGCCAGATAAGATTATTTTATCTCTATTTTGATAATATTTGATAAAATTATCAATTTCTACCTCAATATATTTATCAAGTATTATATTTTTAGCTGAAAGTTGGGGGTTAGAGACTTCTACCATCTCAGCTCTGCTTTCTGTATCCACAGGTTTTGCCATTAAAGAATCCATTGATGTTAATTTACCTTTTTTGTTATTCAATAGATCAATAATTCTTTTAGAAAATTTTTCATTACCCTCTTTCTGTATATTATTGGCTAATAATTTTGCGTAGTTATAAACCTTTTCTTTATCACCGTTAATACCACCCTCTATAATTTTTATAATTTCTGTTTGCATGTAGTATCTCCTATATGTAATATATTTTACCATAAATGCAATAAAAAATCAATAATATGTAATATAAATTACAAAAATGTAAGAAATATTGATGATTTTGTAATATTAAATAATATATTTTGTTTTGTACTTATTCTTATATCTCCTTTGCGTCTTTTGTGTTATTAAGTTTTATGCTACACTTTTACTCAAGAAATTCAATTTCAGGCTTTGCAAAGAAAATTGGAATGTC
>CALVSH010000003.1 GCA_944358945.1 uncultured Bacilli bacterium | reverse complement strand
CCAGAAAGATTCTTTGATATCTGTAAAATTAAAAATTCAGATAATGAAATATTAGATGACTTTACACAATTAATAAAAAACTACCTAAACTAAAAGAATTAGAAATCAACCTTCTAATTCTTTTATTATCTTATTTAATAACTTCTTTGCCACCCATGTATGGTTGCAATACCTTAGGAATCTTAATACTTCCATCTTCTTGATAATTGTTTTCAATAACAGCAATCAATCCACGTGGAGTTGCTACAACAGTATTATTTAATGTATGTAAATAGTAAGTTCCTTTTTCTCCCTTTTTACGAATTCCAAGACGTCTAGCTTGTGCATCTCCTAAATTAGAACAACTTCCAACTTCGAAGTATTTCTTTTGTCTTGGACTCCAAGCTTCTACATCGCATGACTTAACCTTTAAATCAGCAAGATCCCCACTACAACATTCTAACTGTCTTACAGGAACATCCAAACTTCTAAAGAAGTCCACTGTCAACTTCCACATTTTCTCATACCAATCCATTGACTCTTCCGGTTCACAAATAACAATCATTTCTTGTTTTTCAAATTGATGAACACGATAAAGTCCTCTTTCTTCCAATCCATGGGAACCACCTTCTTTACGGAAACATGGAGAATAACTTGTCATATGAATAGGAAGTTCATTATCTTTAATAATTTGTCCTTTAAATTTACCAATCATAGAATGTTCACTAGTTCCAATTAAGTATAAATCTTCTCCCTCAATCTTATACATCATAGCTTCCATCTCTGGAAAAGACATAACACCAGTCACAACATCACTATGAATCATAAAAGGTGGAATAGCATAAGTAAAGCCAGCATCAATCATAAAGTCCCTAGCATAAGCAAGAACTGCTTCATGAAGTCTCGCAATATCACCAAGTAAATAATAAAAACCTTGTCCACTAGTTCTACCAGCAGCATCCTTATCCATACCATGAAGACGTTCTATAATATCAGCATGATATGGAATCTCATAATTAGGAACAACAGGATCACCAAATTTTTGAACTTCTACATTCTCACTATCATCACGACCAATTGGTACAGAAGGATCCATAATTTGTGGAATCACCATCATACGTTCTCTAATTTCTTTAGATAACTTCTCTTGTTCTTCTTCTAAGGCTTTTATCTCATCGGCATTACTAGCAATCTTTTTCTTTATCTCCTCGGCCTCATCTTTTTTACCATCTTTCATTAACTTACCAATTTCACCACTTAAACGGTTCTTATCAGCTTTAAGTCCATCAGCTTTTACTTGTACCTCACGAACTCTTTTATCCATTTCATAAACTTCATCTACTAATGGTAATTTCTCATCTTGAAACTTCTTCTTAATATTTTCTTTTACTAAATCTTTATTTTCTCTAATTAACTTAATATCAATCATATCAATACCTCCATTTTATAATACAATTTTATTATTATCTAAATACATTCTAAGTCTTTCCAACTCATCTTTATACTTCATAATAAGTCTACGCTTCGTATCTTCATCTAAGCGATTCAACCTATTTAAATCAAAATTATCCATCATATCCGAGTACTTTACCTTAATTGCCTCATCATTACCAATAGATAAAATTTCACTTATCCAATCGTGATAACTAAGATTTTTACTTTTATCCTTCGTCACAATTTTAACAATATCAATAATAGAACTAGAAAAATTCAAACTTTCCAAATCTTGAAAAGTAAAATCAGGAATATCCTCGACAACATCATGAAGTAATGCCGCAACTTTCGCATCATGACTAGTAATTCTATCACTAACACGAATCAAATGTTCTACATAAGCATCACCTGCTTTATCTTTCCTATCTTGAAATAAATAAGATACTAATCGATAAGCTCTTTGATAATCATCTTCTATCTCTTTTAATAATAAAAGCTTCTTTTCCACATGCACACCTCCCAAAAAACAAAAAAGAATGATACCAAGGAGTGCAATAAGCACGGTACCATCCTTTATTTAACTCATTTGATAACGGCAATTACCGGGAATAAATCCATCTATAGAGTAGATAAATAAGTCTTTAATATCGTTTTCACCAACCACGAATTCTCTACCATTAAAGTCATCTTATTATTAGTTCTAATTATTGATTTGTTATTAGTATATAACTTTTTTTCTAAATTATCAACTCTTTTCACAAAGATTTGCTCCCTCAGGAACCTCTATTTCTGAAGCATCAGAAATATTAGAATCATTAGAAACTACATTTTCGCCATCTGTCATAGCATATACATAATTAAAAGCATTACCACTTTTAACAACTCTTACATAACCATAAATAGACTTTCCATTTAAAGAAGACCTAACTGGAAAAGGAGTCATAAAAGCATCTTTAATATCCTCATAATAAATATAATAGATACCATCTTCTGAATTAATATCTCCACTATCACAAGAATAAACACCATCATCTACATCTTTTTGAATGGTATTATAGACTCTTTCAACATCATAACTCAAAAACATTTCTCCAACAAGAGAAGCTATCGGTGTCTCTAAAAGCAAGAAGAACACTAAAAAGATAACACCAGAATAAATAAAGCCAGGAAGCCTAGTGTTTCTCCTTTTCCCTTTCTCTAAATACTTTTGATATTTCTTTCCCTTACCATCATAAATCGCTCTATCACTATAAGCAATAATAGGTAACATAATAAAAGGAACAAACACAGTAAGCCAACCACTTTTACCAAAGACTTTACCCATTTTATAACTAGCATAAAAACTAAAGATAATACCAACAATAGGAATAAGTGCAACTAAAAATAGCCATCCATTACCAAGGGCAATATCATAATAAGCATATAAATTATAAAAAGGAATTAAAGGAGTAAAACCAGAATAACCACCCTTCATAAATAAAGAAATAAATACCAAGACATAAAAAACAACAAGAAAGAAACAAAGAGCTACCGCAACAGACATAAGTAAAGAAAAAGGAAAGTAAAAATAACAAACAAGTCCTAAAACAATCGCAATAACAGCACCTAATCCTAAAGCAGCCCTTGTATCTACATAGGTACTTCTTTTTTCCTCTTTAGGATTATTAGCATAAACCTGACCACCTATTTCAATAGCGTCTTTTCCTACAGTATTAGATTCAATATAATTTTGTTTTGCCTTTTCTAATTCTTCTTCGGTAATATAACCCTTCATTTTTTGATTATCTGGATGATCATAATTTAAAGCTCCACACTTCATACAATATCTTTGTTCCGGTTTCATTTCCGCACCACAACGTGGACAAATCATTACCATCCCTCCTATCATTTATACATTTATACATTTATACATTTATAAGTTTATCACGAGAAAGAAGAAAAAAAAAGACCTATTTGGTCTCTATAATTAATTTAATGGCAGTACGTTCTTCTCCATCAATCGCAATATCTTGAAAGGCAGGAATACAGACTAAATTTTTTCCAGATGGCGCTACAAAACCTCTCGCAATCGCAACCGCTTTAATAGCTTGATTTAGTGCTCCAGCACCAACGGCTTGAATTTCTGCAGATCCTTTTTCACGAAACACATTAGCAAGTGCTCCTGCGACACTATTAGGATTAGACTTACTGCTTACTTTTAATGTTTCCAATATTAATTCCTCTCTTTCTATATCACTAATATATGAAAAAGAAGAAAAAATATGATACTATTTCGCTTTTTTAATAGCCTCTTTCAACACCTCAATACTTTGTTGTAATTTATTCTCTTCCTCCTCTGTTAAATCAACATAAACTCTTCCTTTAGCTCCTCTTTTATTAACAATAGTAGGAAGTCCAATAAATACTTCATTTTCCTTATCATAAGTAGAAACTGTAACAATCATATTTTCATTACCTAAAATAGCATTCGTAATAGAAACTAAACACATACCAATTCCATAATAAGTAGCACCCTTACGCTCAATAATACGATAAGCAGCATTCTTAACTTCTAAAGCAATTTCATCCATTTCTTCATCTGATAAGAACTTACTAATATTTTGTAATCCTACAGTCGCATTATTCCATGGTACAAACTCACTATCTCCATGCTCACCAATAACATAAGCATGAATATTTTTAGGTCCAATACCAAGTTTTTCACCAATTAAATAACGAAGTCTAGAAGTATCAAGACTAGTTCCACTACCTAACACTCTATGATGATCAAATCCCGAATACTGCCAAGTAAGATATGTCATAACATCAACAGGATTAGTAGCTACCAAGAAAATACCATGAAATCCACTTTTTACAACAGAAGTAACAATTGATTTAAATATTTTACTATTCTTATCAATCAAATCCATTCTAGTTTCATTTTTTAATTGATTAGCTCCTGCCGTAATAACAACAATCTTAGCATCACTACAATCTTCATAATCTCCACAACGAATATCAATCTTTGAAGGAGCAAAAGCAAGACAATGATTTAAATCCATTGCTTCTCCTTCTGCTTTTTCTTTATTCACATCAATAAGCACTAATTCATTTACATTAGTACGCTGATTAAGTAAAGCATAAGCATAACTCATACCAACGTTACCACATCCAACAATAACAACTTTATTATGCATTCTATCACTCCTTAATATATTTTATAATTTCATTAGTAACTACTTCATATCCAGAATCATTCAAATGAAGACCATCCTCTGTATAATTCTCATCTAAGGCATCACTACTAGCCTCAGGATCTAAAAGTAATGGATATACATCAATATAAGTAACATCTTCTTTTTGACAATAAGACTGCATCAAACTATTAACATCTTTAATAACTTCATTCGTACGAATACCTACTTTACTTTTTCCTTCAATAACAGGATAGATTGACTGTAAATAAATAGAAGCATGAGGGCGATTCTGTTTAATATTTTCTACAATCTTTTCTATATTACTAAAAACTTCACTAGCTCCTTTTTCATGTTGAATATCATTAGTACCTATCAAAATAACAACTTTAGATGGATTATATTGATATACTCTTCCTTTCATATCCTCTAATATATCATCAGTCTCATCACCATCGACTCCACTATTTACAAAACTATAATCACTATAATAAGTATCCAAATCATAAAATTCTGTAATAGAGTCTCCCAGGAAAACAACATTTTCATCCATAACAACTTTTTCTTTCACTTCAGTAACAACCTTTTCTTCTCTAGGCAAAAATAAATAAGCACTGCCCATTACAAGTCCAAAGAACAAAATTGCAAAAACAAGAAAAACAAGAACAAATCGGAATACCTTAAACTTCTTTTTCTTAGGTTTCTTTTCTTCATTTTTTTGTTTTTCATAAGACTGGTTTAACTGGTCAACTATTTTTTCTTTTCTCTTACGTCTTCCATCAACAAAACTAGTATCTAACTCATCAGAAAACTTCATCTCATCACTACTAAAATCTTCTCTTCTAGACTTAGTATTATTATCATAACGCTTTTTATAATTTGTATTCTGATAATTAGACTTATAATTACTACTCTTATTATTTCTCTGATTATTATATCTAGAACTACGTCTTCTATTATTGTTATTAGTATTAGTATTTACTCTACGATTATTACTATCCATTTAATCACATCCTCAGTTCAAAAAGAGTATTTTCATAACCAATATACTCTATAAAAATTATACCGCAGAAGAATTATAATAGTCAATTTTAATTGTATTATCATGATAATTTTATATTACTGAATAAATCATCTTTATCAACAAAAAAGACCTTATTTCCAACACATAAGAAACAAGGCCCTTTTCAATAATTTTAATGAAAAGAAAACGAAAACTTTCCAGCAACTAAATCCTTAATACTACGTCCAAATAATTGTAAAAATGAAAGTTTAGAAACAGTCTCTGATACAGTAACAGGTACATTAGTAATCTCTTTATCTCCATCAGTAACTACAACCTCACCCACGATATCACCTTTTTTAACAGGTAAAGAAATACTGTCAACTTCAACTTGATAATGATAATCCTTTTTCTCACTAGACTTTTCTTCCAACACCCCAATATCAGAAGTAGGAATCAAGGAAATTTTTGACTTTGTTGCTTTATCCATTGGTATAGTTTTTAATACTTCATCTTTTGATTTAATTAAATTCATTTGATAATGATTAAATACATAATCAAGTAAACTCATTACCTCTTGATTACGTACATTACTATTTTCTTCTCCTAAAACAATCGCAATAAATCGCAAATTATCTTTTTTCGCAGTCGCAGCCAAGCAATATTTAGCTGCATCAGTATGTCCTGTTTTTAGCCCATCAGCCCCATCATAAAAACGAACTAATTTAATTGTATTTAAGTTTTACAATAAAAATATCTCAAATATCAATCTTTCAGGTACTTTTATTATAACATTTAAGTACAATTTATGATAGATATTCTGATTATATTTTTTAAATTGTAAGCTCCATA
>CALVSH010000002.1 GCA_944358945.1 uncultured Bacilli bacterium | reverse complement strand
GGATTCATAATATATAGTTCTTGAATATAATAATTATCTATTATTTCCTGTCTCTGACTTAGCCAAGAATTTTCATCTATTAATTTTGAGGCAAAATATAAACCATTCCCTCTTCCTTCTCCTTTTGATGAAATACCTTTCTTGTTTCTATCGTTCATGTTTTTATGTCTTTTAAAGGTATTAGAAAATACAAAATTAACTCTATCCCTTAATTCATATACTTCTATTGTTAGATTTTTCTTGCGACTTTCTGCTGCAGCTTCAATAGTATTATCAAAATATATTCCTATTAATTTACATAATATTCTAATATCTTTTTCTGATAACTTAGTTAATATACCATTTCTTTCTAAACTAACATCAGTTATTAAATTTACTTTATTTTTCTGAGCGATAGCTGCTTTATAATACATTAACCCTTTGATTCCTCCCTTTGGAAGATTTTTCAAATTGGTTACGGCTTGTTCTTCTATATTGATATTATCTTCTAAAATTTCATCAATCTTATTTTTTACTTTCTTTTCTTTAGTTAAACAACGAAGTACAGCTAATTGATTTTTGTATTCATGTCTATTTAACTGTTCTTTTTCTATCCAGTCTTCAAAGTTCTGTGTATAAGAAAATAAAGTATCATATTCATTTGATATTCTCACCATTTCAGATCTTTCATTAAAGAATATCCCTAATAATATGATTAATAAAATCATAATTGTCGTATTTATAAAAAATTCTTTATTTATACCAAATTTATTTACAATATTTATTTCAATAAAACTAAACAAGATTATCAATATTATTAAAAATAATACATTAAAAACTTTTCTCTTCTTTTCTAATTTTTCTACTATATTCTTTAATTTTGTTGAAATTTTATCGCAAGAAATTAATTTTAAAAAAATAAAAAAGTATATGATATTTGGAATTATTCTAATTGACCAATTTTCTCTAATAGTTTCTGGATCAAAGAATGGTGACAACACTACAGATGCTAACAAATCCATTATAAACATATAAACCAATATCAAACTAGAATAAATTACTGCTTTTTCCTTATTAATTCTAAATATAAAACTATAAGCAGCGATGTTTAAAAAATATATACTAATTGTTTGTATTCCACTATATTCTGTTCTATCCATTATACAAGGAATTAAAATCATGATAATAATAATTATTATATTAGGTATTTTCATTATGTTCTTTTTATTTTCCAATTTCATAACAAATATAATTGAAATCATTATCATTAAAGTAAATGATAATACTTTATACAACACCTCTAACATGATTAAACATCTCCCTTTTTTTACTCCTTGAAGTTTCTTTGAATTCTTCACCGTTTTTGAATATTACTACATTCTTAGTAAAGTTATAACTTTGTATCTGTTCTACGTTGACTGCTACTGCTCTATTGCATTTAAAGAATCTTTTATCTAGTCTTTCTAGCACTTCATTTAATGAACCTTGAATTGGATAATCACCATCTTCTGCATGAATCATACATCTTTTACTATCCATTTCTTTTTCTACCATTATAATATTTTTAAATTCTATGTTATAAGCTACATTCTTATATGTATATCTTAAACACTTATATTTGTTATCATAGTGTTTCATACATATCAATAATGCATCTTGTAACTTTTGTTCTGAGTGATCTAATTTATTAATAAAATCTACTAACATTAATCTTTTACCTAATGCTTCATATTTATATTCTGCATATCCTGAAATCATAATAATCATTGATACCCAATCATCATATTCTTCTCTAACAAGTCTTGCAGCATCTATCCCTGAACCTTCATCCGTTCTTATATCTAGTAAATAAATTTTGAAACCTTTTATTTCTTTGATTGCCCTTTTCCATTTCTTATTATAACAATCAAATACATGGCACTTATAATCTATATCATACTTCATCATAAACTTGTCAATTTGATTTTTATATTCTTTTAATAACTCTGGTTCGTCTTCACAAATAATAAAGTTTATCATATCCATCTCCCTCCCACTTGTAATTCCAAAATTTTCCAATTAATTAATAAAGAAAAACTGCTATTGCTAGCAGTCTGATGTTTTAGGATTTTTTTCTTCTTCTGAATATTGATATCTTTTCTTCTATCTTTTTTGTTCTGGTTGGTGTTTTATCAGAAATAATTGTAGTATGTAATACAAACCATAATACAATTATAAATATAATAATATATACTATTTTTCCTAAAACTGGATCTTTAATTGTATAAAGAATAGATGCTGCTGCAAATAGTAGATTTATACCATATATAATTAAAACTGTTGTTCTCTGTGAGAAATTCATACCTAATAATTGGTGATGTAGGTGTTGTTTATCTGCTTGGAAAGGTGGTTGTCCTTTCAATAAACGTCTTATTATAGCAAATAATGTATCCAATATTGGTATTCCTAAAATCATAATTGGAACAAAGAACGATGTTAATGCTGGTCCTTTAAATTCCAATAATGTAATTATTGATATAATAAATCCCATAAATGTTGCGCAATCTCCAGCAAATATCTTAGCGGGATAAAAGTTATGTAGTAGAAATCCTAGTGTAGATCCTAACATAATAAAGGTTAAAACCATTACTAAACTATTTCCTCTTCCCTGATAAAAACCAATAATTCCTATCGTTAAATAAAATATTGAACTTATTCCTCCACTTAGGCCATCGGCTCCATCTATTAAATTAATAATATTAGTACAGGCGACAATAAATAAAATTGTAATCCACGGTGCAAATGCTCCAAAATTTAGAGAGAATCCAAAAGCAGTAATATTATCTAATGTTATTTGTCCATAAAAAACAATAATACAGGCTACTACTATATGTCCTATTAATTTCTGATAGGCTCTTATTGGTTTAATATCATCTATTATTCCTGTTAGTATTATAATAAAACTACCAATTAATATAGAATTCATTCTAATACTCTGTTCTCCAAATAACATATATCCAAACAAGAAACCTAAGAATATTCCAACTCCTCCCAACATAGGAGTCGCTTTTTTATGAATATGTCTGTGTCCTTCATCAGCACGTGGTATATCAATTGCTCCAACGTGTATAGCAATTCTTTTTATTAAAGGTATAATCATAGCAGTAAATAAAAATGTTACTAAGACAATTTTACTTGCATCTAGGATTTGTTCTCTCATCATCGTCACTTCCTATTAAAATTATACCAAAATTCTTTTTTTTAGAAAAGAAAAAAACCAAATTTATTGGTCTTCTTCTAGTAAAGCTATATTATTTAATAGTGTACCTGTACCTTCTGCAACACAAGTTAGTGGAGATTCAGCTATTAATATTGGTACTTGTAGTTCTTTTTCTAGCAACTCTGGCAATCCTTTTAACATGGCTCCTCCACCTGTTAGAATAATTCCTTTTTCTACAATATCTCCTGATAATTCTGGAGGTGTTTGTTCTAAGACATTAGTAGTTGCTTTTATTATTTTTTGTAGACTTTCTTCTAATGCTTCTTTTGTTTCCTCTTGATTGATTTCGATAGTATCAGGTAGACCAGTAATTAAGTTTCTTCCTCTTACTTCTAGTTTTTCTTTTTTACTTGGATCAAAGATGTTTGAAAAGTTTATTTTGATTTCTTCGGCAGTTCTTTCCCCAATTAATAATTTGTATTTTTCTTTTATATATTTAATAATATCTTGATCAAAAACATTACCTGCAATACGAACAGATGCAGATGATACAATATCATTTAGAGAAAGTATAGCAATATCTGTTGTTCCTCCTCCAATATCTATTACCATGTTTGCCGTTGGTTTTGAGATATCCATTCCTGCTCCAATAGCGGCAACTTTAGGTTCTTCTTCAATATAAACTTTTCTTGCTCCAGTTCTTTCTGCTGCTTCTTTAATGGCATTTTTTTCTACAGGAGTAATATTGGTTGGACAGCAAATTAAAATTCTAGGTCTAGAAAATAATTTTTTAGCTTTTATTTTTTTTATAAAGGAATTTAACATAATTTCTGTAATTTCAAAGTCAGCGATAACTCCATCTTTCATTGGCTTAATTGCTTTTACTTTTCCTGGAGTTCTTCCTAACATTTCGTTTGCTTCTGTTCCTACAGCAATGACACTTTTAGTATCTGTATCTATCGCTACAATACTTGGCTCATTTAATACAATTCCTTGACCTTTCACATATATTAAAACATTGGCTGTTCCTAAGTCTATTCCTATATCTTTTGTCCACATATCTGTCACTTCCTTTTCTGTCATTAATATTTTATCATAAATTTGTACTTTTATAATAGAATATATTCATATTTTTTGCTTTTATGAAAAAAAGAGTGTATTACTCTTTGTTTTCGGAAGTTTGTACCTCTTTGTTCAAGTAAAGTGTTGGGTCGACAACTTGTCCATTTACATATAATTCAAAGTGTAAATGATTTCCCATATCTTTATCTAATTCATTGGTTCCACTTTTTCCAATTACTTGACCTTGTGTTATCATATCACCTTTTTTAACAGTTACTTCAGATAAACTTTGATAGATACTAATATAACCATTGTCGTGTTTGATTTCAACTACTTTTCCTAAAGTTTCATCTTCTTTTACATCGGTTACGCTACCATCTAATACGGCTACTACATCAAAAACATTTTCACTTATAAAATCTGTACCAGAGTTTTGCATGTAGGTGTTATCATGATATATAATTGACTTTTCCTGAGTTGCAGCATCTGCTTTATAATCATAGTAACTCTTTCCAATTGTTACACTAGTATCCGTATAAGGATTAATCATTGTTTTAGTTTCGTTAATTACTGGTTCTTCTTCCTCTAAGATAGTATTTGTTACATAACTTGATGGAGTTTCTTCTGGCTTATCCTCTTTTAATGTGTTACTTATCATTGCAGTACCAAAGATTATACTTGTAATTGCTAAAATCATTAATGTCGGTAATACGTATGGTTTTAATTTTCTTCTTTTCATTTTTTTCACCTCATTATAAGTTTGTACCAAGAAAAAAGGATTTATACTTGTTTTAAAAAATTTTTGAACAAGTAAATAAATCCATTAGAAAATTGGTTACTAAATAAATTAGTGAAATTCCTAGTAAAAAATAGAATACTCTTGCTTGTACTACTCTGTTTTTTTTAAATATTTGATTGATATTGACAGAGTCCATTGCCCAGATAACGATAATAGTTACAAATACATATAATACTAGTTTTCCTGCCATTATTGTTCCTCATATTCTGTTATTTTATCAATTCTTTTTTGATGACGAGTTTCATTTGAAAATGGTGTGTTAATAAAATTGTCAATTATCTCTAGGGCATCTTTTAATGATGTATTTGCACTAAAGGCAACAATATTAGCGTCATTATCGTTTCTTGTTATTTTTGCTTCTTCTTTATTCGATACCTTAGCACAACGTACTTTTTTTACCTTATTACAAGCAATGCTTATACCTATTCCTGAGCCACAGATTGCAATTCCAAAGTCTATATCTTTGTCAGCTACTAAATTTCCTAGTTTGAAGGCAAAATCTGGGTAGTCTACTGATTCGGATGATGTTGTTCCACAATCTGTAATGTCATACTTATTTATTAATTTATCTATAATTTGTTCTTTTAATGTATAACCTCTATGATCACTTGTGATTCCTATTTTTATCATCTTTATCCTTCTTTCTTTTATTTTTACTACTTTATTATACCATGTATTTTGTTTTATCCACAGAAGTTGTGGATAAAAGTTTTTTCTTTAGTTCTTCTGCTGCTAATTTTCTGGCAGAAAGATTATTTTTTTCTGATGGGGAAAGCTCTGCTAGTGTTTTGTTTTTATATTCAAATATTTCGTCAAAGCCAAAACCATTTTCTCCTCTTGGATGAGATGGAATTTTACCTTTTAATTTTCCGGTTGCAGAAATTATATTTTTTCCATCATAGTATACTAACACACAAACTACTTCGGCATTTCTTGTTTGGCACTCTTTATCTACTCTATTTATGATTGCTAAATTCTTTTCTCTATCTGTTTTATTATTCCCCAGAAAACGATTTGTATAAACACCTGGCCAATTTAATTCAGATACAATAAGACCTGAATCATCTGCAATTACTGGTTCTTTTATTTCATTGTAATAGCTTATTGCTTTTTTTAAGGCATTTTCATAAAACGTTGTTTTATCTTCTTCAACATCTAATGTAACATTTTTATCTTTTAAAGATTCTATTTTATAGTCATTAAATATTTCTTTTATTTCTTGTAATTTTGATTTGTTATTACTAGCAAATACCATTTTACGTCTCCTTTTGCTTTTTTCAAAAAAAAGAAAAACTGCTTTCTTTTAAAGATTAGTTAGCAGTTTCTTGTTTATCAAATCCATATTTTTTGTTAAATTTATCAACACGTCCAGCACGTGATGCTCTACTTTGTTTTCCAGTATAGAATGGATGACATTTTGAACATACTTCTACGCTAATACTGTCTTTTGTTGATTTACAAGTAAAAGTTTCTCCACATGCACAAGTTACTGTACAATCTTTTACTTCTGGATGAATTCCTTTTTTCATTCTATCTCTCCTTCCGCCATGACTTCATTAAAGTCATAGTAATTTCTCAGCGTTATTAGTATATCAGGTATTTTCGTTATTGGCAAGTTTTTTTGTAACTTCTGTTGCTATTTTTTGATAGGCGACTTTACTAGGGTAAATGTTATTAGGATTTAAAAAGTCTTGATTAGTGATAATATCTGTTGTTGAAATATAAATTACATTGTCTATATTTTGAAACATTTCATTTAACTTTGTAATTCCTTCTTTTATGTAATGGTCTTCTACTGGTATATTAGGATAGCCTATTATTATTATTTTCTTAGGATAGTATTTTTTTATTTCTGTTATTAGATTGTTTAAATTTTGATTTATCTCTTCTGTAATATTATTTAATTGATAACTATTCATATTGGGTGTAATTGCAATATGGTAAATTAGGTCATTTAATCCTATTGTCATTGTTATTAAGTCTGATTCTCTTAATGTTTGTTTTAGATTTTTCTCTACTTTGTTAATGGTTATTTTTTCATTGGTGACAATACTATCATATAGATGTTCTATCGATTGGCCTTTTTCTGAGAAATTCTTGGTATATATATTTAATTTATCTTCTTGTTTTAGTGCATCTTTAATAAAATCACTGTAACCATAATCGACTTGACCATATGAGTTAATCCCTAAAGCATAACCATCTCCTAGAGAAGTATAGTTGAAGTAATTTTTATGGTTATCTTTATAAATTAGGAAAATCGTTAAAACTATTAATAGAAATATAATTAGTTTGTAATGTTTTTTTATCATAGGTCCTCCCAAAAAAAAAGAAATATAACTATTTCATTATATTTCTTTAATGGTTATTTTAGCACCTACACTCGTTAGTTTTTCTACAATTTGTTCATACCCTCTTAAGATGTGTTCTACATTAGTAATTGTTGTTGTTCCTTCAGCTACTAGGCCTGCTGCGACCATAGCTGCACCAGCTCGTAAATCTGTAGCAACTACAGAAGTTCCTGTTAATTTAGTTGGACCCATGATGGTAGCAGTTTGGTTTTTTATTGTAATGTCTGCACCTAGAGAATTTAGATATGAAATGTGCATAAATCTATTTTCCCAGATAGTTTCTGTAACTTTTGATTTTCCACAACATTGAGTTAATAAAACTGTAAATGGTTGTTGTAGGTCTGTTGGGAAACCAGGGTATACCAGTGTTTTTATATTTGTAGATTTATATTTATTTGCCTTTGATATCAAGACATAATCTGTTCCTATTTGCAAGTCTGTACCCATCTCTTCTAATTTAGATAGTAAAGAATCAATATGTTCTGGAATAATATTATCTATTTTTAAATTTTTTCCACATAGAGCACCAATTATAATATAAGTACCTGCTTCAATTCTATCTGGTATTACTTCGTGAAAACACTTATGTAAATGTTCTACACCTTCTATTCTAATAGTAGAAGTTCCAGCTCCTGTTATTTTAGCTCCCATATTATTTAAGAAGGTAGCGACATTTACTATTTCTGGTTCCTTAGCTGCGTTATCAATTATAGTTACACCTTTTGCTTTTACAGCTGCTAACATGATATTAATTGTTGCTCCTACTGATGCGATGTCTAAGTAGATATTTGCTCCTTTTAATTCTTCTGCTTCTACAATATATTTATTTTTTTCATTAGTAACTGTTGCTCCTAAAGCTTCAAAACCTTTTAAATGTAAGTCAATTGGCCTAGCACCTATAGAGCATCCTCCTGGGAAATACATAATAGCTTTCTTATATTTTCCTAGTAAAGCTCCCATAAAATAGTAAGATGCTCTTAGTTTTTTTGAATATTTTTCAGCAATTTCTATATTTTGCATGTTCTTAGGATTAATAATAATACTTTCACTAGCTCTTTTTACATCTACTTTTAATTCATCTAAAATACCACATAAAGCATCTATATCTGTGATTTCAGGAACATTACATATAGTTGCTTCTTCGTCAGTTAAAATTGCTGCTGGTATTAATGCGACTGTTGCATTCTTTGCACCACTTATTCTTATTGTTCCACTTAACTCATGGTTACCTTCTATTTCCATTATCTTCATTTTTTTACCTCCTGAGGCTCTACTATATTTTATCGTTTTGTACCAAATAGAGTGACAATTTCCTCAATTCTTGTTTTTATGGCTTGTTCTCCACTACCAATTATTTTTCTTGGGTCATAAACATTTTTATTTTCTTCTAAATACTCTCTAACTGCTTTACTCCATACGGATTGTAGTTCAGTATTAATATTTATTTTACATATTCCACAGCTAATAGCTTTTTTTATTTTATCGTCTGGAATACCTGTTCCACCATGTAATACTAGAGGAATTGGTAAATTATCACTAATTTCTTTCATAGTTTCAAAATCTAAGTTAGGTTCTCCTTTATAAAATCCATGAACACTACCTAGTGCGGGAGCGATAGAATCGATTCCTGTATTATTATATAAAGTTAGGCAATCCTCTAAAGTTGCATTACTTATAGTGGATACGATATTATCTTCTGCTCCACCGATATGTCCTACTTCTGCTTCTACACTTACTCCTCTTTCATGAGCATACTCTACTACTTCTTTAGTAATTCTTATATTTTCTTCTAACTCATAGCGAGAAGCATCTATCATAACTGAAGTAAAGCCTGCATCAATTGCTTTTAGACAATTTTCCTTACAACTTCCGTGATCTACATGTAGGCAAACAGGGATTGTGATATTTAAATCCTTCATTAGTCCTTTTACCATTCCTGTTATTGCATGGAATCCTCCCATGTATTTTGCAGCCCCTTCACTTACTCCTAAGATGACAGGTATCTGTAATTGATTGCATTTTTCTAAAATATATTTTGTCCATTCTAAATCGTTTATATTAAGATGCGGAACCGCATATTTTTCTTGTTTTGCTTCTTGTAACATTTCTATAAAATTTACTAACATATTAGGCCACCCTTCCATATATATCATAAGCAATATTACTGTGTTTGTCAAAGAAAAAGAAAGATTTAGTCTTTCTAATTTTCAATTCTTTCATTTTTTGATAAGGTTGCGTTTATAAACTTTATTTTGTGGATAATAGTTTCGTTATTATTGATAGATTGTTACCATTCTAACTAAATAAATATTTAATACCTAAAAGCATTAAAATGATAATACCAATGTATGTAGCTTTGTTTTCTAACTTTTCGGCTATTTTATTACCTAGATGAATTCCTAGAAATGTAAAAATTAGACTAGTAATGGCAAATATTAGACTAGGTGTTATTACATTTTTTGTTGTTAGAGATAGGGCAATTCCTACTGAAAAACTATCAATACTTACGGTAAAAGAAAAAATTGTAATTGATAAGATATTAGTGATGGCACCTGCTTCTTTATCGTTTCTGGAAATAAACATTTCTGTTCCAAGGATTAGAAAAATGATACCTACTAGATAATTGGCTTTTACTATATAGTTTAGTAGTAATTCACTTCCTAATAGAGAACCTAACTGTGGCATAAAAAAATGAAATAGGCCAACTGTTATACTTAGTAATATCTTTTTTTTCATAGAGATTTGTGTGGTACCATATGCTAAAGCTAGAGAAAAAGCGTCCATACTTAATCCTATGGCCATAAAAAAATATATAAGGATGTTATTCATTGTATCACCTTATATATTCTATTTCTTTTAGTCATTAAAAATACTTATCAATCATTTCTTTTACAAAAGATGTATATTCAACATCTTGTGATTGTTGTTCCTCATCTAATAGACATAGTGGTGGAAATAACACACACCAGAAGTTTTCTCCCATTCCATTACCTAATGTTATTACTAATGATTCATATTCTCCTTCTTCGTATACTACTCCTTTATATTCTTTTTCTGGAAAGTAATTCATTCCATAATCTATTGTGAAAGTTTGATCACTTTGATTTTTTTCTAAGGTATCTAATACAATTTCTGAGAACTCTGGAATTTTTGTTTTGATATTATTTCTTGATTTTTCTAGGGAAGTGTCTAATACTGTTAATTTTCTGATTTCTCCATTTAAGTTATTTACTACTTTCTTTTTTAACGTTTGATCATCGGAATTATTACTATTAGCAATGACTCTAAAACGAATTGCTTCTTTTGGAATAATAACTTTTTCTTCTTTATTTAGGGATAAGATGGTAACAAATATTGCTAGAATGATTACTATTTTTTTCATTTCTCTCTTCCTTTCAACTTTATAGTGAGAGAAACTTTTTTTATTTATTCAAGAAATTTAATTTTTTTACAAATTATAGAAAATAAAGAACATTCTGTCTCTTTCAGATAGATCTTTTTTTACTTCTACCTTGGCATTAGGTAAATTTTTTTCTACAAGTTTTTTTATATCTTCTGCCTGAGTTGAACCTATTTCAAAGGCTATTAGACATTTATCTTTCATATGATTAGAAATATTTTCTAGTATTTTTTTATAACAATCCAATCCATCTTTTCCAGCGTATAAAGCTAGGCTTGGTTCATTTTCTCTTACAATATCTTCAATTTCTTCTTCGGTTTTTATATATGGTGGATTACTGATTATTACATCATATTTTCTATCCACATTAGAAAACATGTCACTTTCTATTATATTTGCTTTTGAATGTAGTTTTTCACAATTTATGTGGGTAACTTCTAGAGCTTTTTGACTAATATCTACTAAATCCACAGATTTTGTGGAAACTTTTTTTTCTAGAGTAAGACCAATTACCCCACTACCAGTACCTAAATCAATAATATCCACAGGTTCTGTGAATAATTCTTTTATATATTTTACAGTGTTTTCTACTAGTTCTTCTGTTTCAAACCTTGGTATTAGTACTCTTTCATCTATATAGAAGTCTTGACCATAAAAGTTAATATGACCTAATACATATTGTAATGGTTTATTTTGTTCTAGGGCTTCTATTTCTTTTTTTAATAGTTCTACTTTTTCACTTGGTACTTCTTCTTCCAAGTGATTTAAAAGTTCTAAAGGATTACAATGAATTAGTTCTGCAATTAATATTTTGGCATGGTCTGAATGAAGATGACTTTTAGCAAAAAACAGAAGATTTTCTACTGTCATACCTCTTCTGTTTCTCCTTGTAATTTTCTTTTTTGATCTTCTGCAATTAGTTCATTAATTACATCGTCTAGATCTCCATCCATAACTCTATCTAGATTCTTAGTTGTAAATCCAATTCTATGGTCTGTTACTCTGTTTTGTGGATAATTATATGTTCTTATTTTTTCAGCGCGATCTCCAGTACCAATTTTACTTCTTCTTTCAGCACCGGCTGCTTCTTGTTGTTCTCTTAATTGCATTTCGTATAATCTGGTTTTTAAAACTTTCATTGCTTGTTCTTTATTTTGAATTTGACTTCTTTCATTTTGACAAGTTACTACCGTATTAGTTGGTAAGTGAGTAATTCTTACCGCTGAATCTGTAGTATTTACTCCTTGACCTCCACAACCACTGGAACGATAAATATCAATTCTTAAATCACTTGGATTTATTTCAATTTCTATATCTTCATCTGCCTCTGGCATTACTAAAACTGTTGCAGTTGATGTTTGAAGCCTTCCATTGGCTTCTGTTACTGGAACTCTTTGTACTCTATGAGAGCCACTTTCATATTTTAATAGAGAATAGGCATTAGCTCCTTTTACAATGAATTCTATTTGACTATATCCTCCAGCTGTTCCGTCTACTGAGTTATATACTTGATAAGAAAAACCTTTCTTTTCAGCATATCTTGTGTACATTCTAAATAGATCTCCTGCAAAAATATTAGCTTCGTCTCCACCTGCAGCTCCACGAATTTCCATGACAACATTCTTTCCATCGTTTGGATCTTTTGGAATTAGAAGAATTTCCAATTCTTTATCTAGTTGTTCTTTTTCTGTTTCTAAGTCTTTTAATTCTTCCTTAGCCATTTCTCCTAACTCAGCATCTTTTGTCATTTCCTTGGCATCTTCGATTCCTGTTAATACTTTTTTATATTTTTTATAACAATTAACTACGTCTTCTAGAGAAGCCATTTCTTTAGAGTATTCTCTAGTTTTTTTTATATCGCTTAAAACTTCAGGCTTGGTTAATTCTTCCTGTAATTTATTATATTTTTCTAAGGTTGCCTCTAATCTTTCTATCATGTTCTCACCCTTTCCTGGTAATCACTGGTATTATAACATATTTCTGTTAAGAAAAAAACTAGATTATTGTTCTAGTTCTAGTTCATCTTCGTCGATTACTACTAAATCTTTTAACTCTTCTGTTGCGTCTTCATCATATTCTTCATCATTGTCATCATAATTATCTTCATCGATTTCTTCTATTTCTTCTTTTTCTGTTTCTGCTTCACTATCATCTTCTTCGTCTTCATCTTCTGTTATTTTCGCAACTTTATCAGAAGTATGACGACTTCTTAAGTCCCATCTACCATCATCTAATAGAATAAATCTTTTATCTGTAGATAAAGAAGTGTAATAATCTCCTATTTTTGTTTCAAAAGTACTTTCTGGTAAACCAAGTAACTTTATTATTTTTTTAAATAAATTGGCTGTGTTTATCGGTCTTTTACTTTCTTCTAAGATTAAATTTGTTATATCTTTATTTGATAATAATTCTAATTCTTCTTTTTTCATTTTACTAAGACTCATATTGCCCTCCTATATTTAAAACATTATATGATATGCTAAAACTCATAATTTGTTATGGTAAAAAAATTACCAATAAACTTATAACATATATCTATTAGACATGCAACACTTTTTTACATTTTTTCAGGAACTTTAATTGCTAGTACATCTAATAACATCATGTTTATATCATAGACAATTTTTGTCAATGTTAACCAAGATTTTTGAAGTTCTTGATCTTCTTCTGTTAAAATCTTGTTTTCCGCATAAAAAGTGTTGTACAAAGACGTTAATTTGTATATATATTCTGTTATGTCATTTAAACTTCTTGAATCTAATGCTTTATTTAGGATACTTGGTAGTCTTAATATTGTTAGGGCTAAATCTTTTTCAGTCTCTGTTTTAAATTTTGTTATTTCTCCTATTTCTAAATTTTCTCCTTTATTTAGAAGAGACTTCATTCTGATAGTAGAGTATAAAAGATATGGTCCTGTTTTTCCTTCTAGATCTGAGAATTTTTCTGGATCAAAGATGTAGTCTGTTCCTCTAAATGGCAAAAGGTCTGCATATTTTAAAGCAGCGATTGCTACTGTCTTAGCCACTTCTTCTTGTTTTTCCTCTTCTACTGTTTCTTTATTAATTCTTTTCTTTGTTTCTGCCTCTACTAAGTCAATTAATCCTTTAAGTCTCATTACTCCACCATCACGAGTTTTAAATGGCTTGCCATCTTTTCCATTCATAGTTCCAAAACCTATAAATTCTAAGTTCACTTGGTCAGATACAAGTCCTACTTTTTTTGTGGCTCTAAATACTTGTTCAAAGTGTAGTTCTTGTCTTGCATCCACACAATACCAGATTTCATCAGGATTGATTTCTTTTTTTCTTTGTAAAATTGTTGCAAGGTCTGTTGTTTCGTAGGAAATGGTTCCATTGGAACGTTTGAATAGTAGTGGTGGCATAGGAGCTTTGTCGCTTTCTTCTTTTACATCGACGATTAGAGCTCCTTCACTTTCTACTAAGGCATGTTTTTCTTCAAATATATTTGTTAATTCGCCTACATATTCAGCTGCATCACTTTCTCCTAACCATAGCTCAAATTCAACATTTAACATGTCATAGACTGTCTTTATATCTGCTTTTGATATTTCTACGACCTTTTTCCATAAATCATAGTATCCTCTTTCATGATTTTGTATTTTAAATGTAATATCTCTAGCTTCTTCTAAGTATTTTTCATCTTCTTTTGACTTGTTGGAAGCGAAGGGATAGATTTCTTCTAAATCTTTATTTGTTACTGGAAGAGTTATTTCTGTATAATCTCCTGTGTAGTTTTCATCAAAATATGGTAAATCAGGATATCTTTTTTTAATTTCTAGAACTACTAGTCCTAAGGGACGACCATAATCTCCTAGATGAGCATCTCCTACTACTTCATAACCTAATAGCTTGGCTAAACGTTTTAATGCTTCACCAATATTTGCACTTCTTAAATGTCCTACATGAAGAGCTTTCGCAACATTAGCGCCACCGTAGTCAATTACTACTGTTTTCTTTTCTCTCTTATCAATATTATTATTTTTATCATTATAGATTTTAGTTAATAAGCTACCTAAATATTCATCTGTTAATGTAATGTTGATAAAACCTGGTCCAGCTATGTTTAAATTTGTAAATTTATTATCTTTTTCTAATTCTTTTACAATGTCTTCTGCAATCATTCTAGGTGCTTTTTTATAAACTTTAGCTAAATTCATAGCGTCATTTAATTGGAATTGTCCTAAATCTCTTCTTCCTGATGGTTGTAGTGAAAAGTTTTCTACTTTATACCCTGCTTGTTCTACGATTTTTTCTATGTCATTATTTAATTCTTTCATTATACTCATTTATATCACCTCTAATTTATATTGAAATTTATCTTCTTCTAATTTATAAAATAGTTCTATATTTTTTCCTTTTTTTATTATTTTTTCTGTTTTTAGTTCCAAATTTAATATTTTATTTAGACTTTTTACTTTAATCTCTGCTTTTGATGGTGTATGTTCATGAAAAATATATTCCATTTCCAACTCATTATTATTTCGTCGGAGTTTTATTTTTTCGTTTTCTATTTTTAATTTGGTAATTGTCTTATCTTCTTCTTGATAAACAATTTCATTTTCTTGTGGATGAAAAATAGCATTATATTTTTGTTCTAGTTTTTTATCACTATTTATAATAGTGACTTTTATGTTAATTTTTGGCATTTTTTCATCCCCTTTCAATTACATGTCTCGATTATAACATAGTTTCTTTCTTTTTCATACTTTTTTAAATTATCAAATTTCATACATAATTTTTTTGTAGAACCAAATAATAGTAAAGAAGGGAATGATTCCATGCGTTTTTTTAAGAGACTTACTAAAATAGTTATGATATTTTTTGTCATTGGTTTATTACTTTACTTAGGAATATATTTGTATGTTAAATTGTCTCCTAAAGTAGTTATTAATACGGCTAATAGTGTTTTTCTATATGATAATAATGAAGAAGTTTTTTTTCAAGGAAATGCTGAATCAGAGTGGGTTTCGTTAGATGATATTTCACAATATGTAATTGATGCTACTATTTATACCGAAGATAAAAACTTTTATAAACATCATGGTTTTGATTATTTACGTATTTTAAAAGCCTTTTATGTAAATATGACCAGTGGTTCTACACAACAAGGTGCATCTACTATTACTCAACAATATGCTAAGAATTTATTTTTATCGTTTGATAAAACTTGGAAAAGAAAATGGGACGAGATGTGGTATACCATAAAAATGGAAGCTACTTATTCAAAAGATGAGATATTAGAGGGATATTTAAATACCATTAATTATGGTCATGGTATGTATGGTATTGAAAATGCTAGTAAATATTATTTTGGAAAGAGTGCTAGTGAACTAGATTTAGCAGAAGCTACTATGTTAACAGGTATTCCAAAGTCACCTTCTAATTATTCTCCTTTAGTTGACTTTGAAGCTGCTAAGGAAAGGCAATTGTTAGTATTAAATCTATTGGTGGAAAATGGTATTATTACGGAAGAAGAAAAAAAGGAAGCTTATGATAAAGAATTAAATTTTTTAGGGGAAGAAGATAGAGATGAACTTACTACAGTTATGTATTATCATGATGCCGTTATGGATGAGTTAGAAACTATAGATAGTATTCCAAAATCATATTCTGATACCAGTGGTCTTAAAATATATACAAATTTGGATTTTGATTTACAAAAGCAAGTAGAAGAAAATATAAAAGAATCTATTCCTGAAGATTCTGAAATACAAACTTCCGTTGTCTTGATGGATCCTAATACTGGTGGTGTTTTAGCTTTAGTTGGTGGGAGAGATTATAATGAATCTTCTTTTAATCGAGCTACTGATTCTATGAGACAAGTTGGTTCTACTATGAAACCTTATTTATATTATGCTGCATTGGAAAATGGTTTTACTTCAAGTTCTTCTTTTACAAGTGAAGAAACTACTTTTGTTTTTAATGATCAAGATGATTACACACCACAAAATTATAATCAAACTTATGGAAATAAACCAATCTCTATGGGAACTGCTATTGCTTATTCTGAAAATATTTATGCCGTAAAGACTCATTTGTTTTTAGGAGGAGATGCCTTAATCAATGTTGCTCGTAGAGTTGGAATTTCTGCTAAATTGGAAGATGTTCCTTCCCTTCCTTTAGGAACCAATGAAATTAATATCTTAGAGATGGCTGCCGGGTATTCAGCTTTTGCAAATCTTGGCTATAAAGTAGAACCTCACTTTATTGAGCGAGTGGAAGATTCTGATGGAAAAGTATTATATGAAGCAAAAAATTCAAAGGAAGCTGTTTTAAACCCTAGTATTACGTTTATTCTAAATAATTTACTTACTGCTACTTATGACAGTGATTATATTGATTATAATTATCCAACGGCAATTGGACTTGCTTCTAAACTTACACATAAATATGCATTAAAAAGTGGTACTACAGAAACTGATAATTGGAATATAGGTTTTAATAAAGATGTTGTATGTGCTGTCTGGGTGGGATATGATGATAATCAAACTCTAAAAACTAGTGAGTATAAATATGCACAGAATATTTGGTATCAATCTATTGAACATTATGAGAGAAATGTTGGTAGTGATGAAGGATGGTATGAGATGCCTGATAATGTTTCTGCTGTTCTTGTTGAACCTATTTCTGGGAAATTGGCTACTGATAGTGATACCAAGAAGAAAATGATGTATTTTATTAAAGGTACAGAACCTAACAGTACAGAACAAGAAGTATTTGATGAAAAAGTAGAAGAAAGTTATTCTCCATAGAATATTTTAATTAGAGCAAGTATGTTTTTTACATCACTTGTTTTTTTATATTTTTATTATGTTATTTTAACCGTTTGTTTGTTATAATGTTTATGTATGAGGTGATATCATGATTGAAGCTATTTTAGGTGGTATTGTTTTAGTAGCTTTACTTGGGACTATTATTGTTTTATATCATAATAAATTCCGCATTTCTGTTGTTAAAATGGAAGAGGCTGAAAACAATATAGATTTGTTCTTACAAAAAAAATTAGAATTATTGAAAAGAGCAAGAAAAGTTATTGTAAAAGAATTGAAAATGGAGGACTTTTTGGAAGAGTTGGATAGTGATACAGTTTTAGAACTTAATCATTTTGAGTTAAATGAATTGTTGAAACGCTCTTATAATGAGTTCTTTAAGACGTTAGATGATAATGAAAAGTTATTTAAGAGTGAGGCTTTAACGCAAATTATTGAAGAGTTAAATTCTAATGAAATTGATTTAGTAGCGGCAGTTAAGTTTTATAATGATACGGTTGTTACATTTAATCAGTTGATTGTATCTTTTCCATCTAATATTATTCGGTTGTTTTTTGGATATCGTAAAAAAGAGTTTTATAATCATGAAAAAAGAGAAATTTATGAAATATTAAAAGATGATTAGAAAGAAGGATGTTTATGTCATTTATTAATACTATAAAAGAAAGAGCGAAGAAAGATAAAAAGACCATTGTTTTACCAGAGACAATGGATAAACGTATTATGGAAGCTACGGAGAAAATCTTGAAAGAAGAGTTAGCTGATATTATTTTGATTGGTAAAGAAGAGGAAATTGAAAAAGTTAGTCAGGGTTATGATATAAGTGGGGCTACTATTATTAATCCTTTTACTGATTCTCTTACTGAAGAATTAATTGATAAGTTAGTAGAGATTCGTAAAAATAAGGGACTTACTTATGATGATGCTAAAAAAATGTTATTAGAAGATTATATGTATTACGCTTGTATGTTAGTAAAAGTTGGCAAAGCTGATGGTGTTGTTAGTGGGGCATGTCATTCTACTGCTAATACTTTAAGACCAGCATTACAGATTATTAAAACCAAGCCAGGTACTATGCTGGTTTCAGCATTCTTTTTGATGGTAGTTCCTGATTGTGAATATGGAGAAAAAGGTACCTTTATTTTTGCTGATAGTGGTCTTGAACAAAATCCTAATCCTGAAAGGTTGGCAGCTATTGCTGGTTCTAGTGCGGAAACGTTTGAGTTATTAGTACAAAAAGAACCATATGTTGCGATGCTTTCTCATTCTACCATGGGTAGTGCTTCTCATCCTGATGTAGATAAAGTGGTTGAAGCTGTTAAAATTGCAAAGGGAAATTATCCTCAATATAAAATTGATGGTGAATTACAGTTAGATGCGGCTATTGTTCCTGAAGTTGCGAGTTCAAAAGCTCCTAATAGTGAAGTAGCTGGGCATGCTAATGTATTGGTTTTTCCTGATTTGGATGCAGGTAATATTGGTTATAAGTTAGTACAAAGGTTGGCAAAAGCGGAAGCTTATGGACCAGTTACACAAGGTATTGCTGCTCCTGTTAATGATTTATCTCGTGGATGTAGTGCAGATGATATCGTTGGTGTTGTTGCTATTACAGCAGTACAAGCTCAAGGTAAATAAAAACTTCCATAGATGTTTTAGGACATCTAAATGGAAGTTTTTTTATTTTGTTTTCGCAATATTTAGTTCTTTTATTTTTTGTTTAGAGTGTTGTATCTGTTTTTCAGTCATACCTATATTTTTATTAAATTCTTGAGTTTTTAACTCTTCTTTTGTCATATGATATTTACCATTTACAATGTTTTGATTATTTAAACTATCTAACATAAACTTATATCCTTTTAAGTATTGTATATATTCACTTAGAGATTCTGAGTTATTTTTTTCTCTTGGTTGATTGTAATTACTTTTTACCGCTTGTGTTGTCAATGCAATAATGACATCATCAAGTATTTCTTGATTTTCTGATTTCTTATTGTTTGTTGTTTTATCTTTAGTTGTTTGATGTTGTTTTTTTATTGTTGGGTTTTTAACAAAGTATTTTTCAGCAGTTTCAGAAAAAGATAATTTTGGTCTATTTATTTGTTGTTTCAATTGTCTTTGAAATAATTTTATAAAATTTACACTTCTATAATAATCTGTTGAATTTGGTTGATTTTTTTTCCAAATACTTTCTGCATTTTTAAATGCGGTCATAATTTCGTTAATTATTATATCATCATCAATTACTCTGTTTGGATTCTTTTCATCTGTATTACAGATAAATCCAAGCCAATTATCTATATTTCCTGCGAAAATTGGTGGAGTTTCACATGATTTTTTTATTCTCAAACTTTTATCCCCTATTTCTTGTAATAATTCTACATATCTTGGCGCTTTATCTGCTGGAATAATAAACTCTAATTGATAGTTGTAATTGTTTGTGGAACCTGCTTCACACCTGAATGGTAAGTCCTCCTTAGTGTAACTTTTTACAACTTTTTGTAATAAAGTATATAATTGATCTCTATTAATATTTATATATATACTACAGCCACCTATCATATTGGTTTTTTTGTATTTATAATTTAATAAAAACATTTCTATTTTTTCTTCTTCTTTTGTACTTTCTTTGAAAGTAATATTATTCTTATCGATTAGTTTTTCTAGTTTTTTTCTATCTCTTTTTTTTATTTTACTATTGTCTTTTTTTATTGAATAAAATAACTTTTCTAACTCTTCTTCCTTGGCATTTCTTGATAGTTCTTTATTATTTCGTAATGCCATTAAAATGAAACTTGCTTTACTTAATAATGTCTTGTTGTCTGAAAAATCAATCACTTGATTGTACAACTCTTTATAGTTCATAATATTTCCCCCTATAACGCTGGTTTTCAAGGCTATATTTTATCACAAAGTCCTTATAATGTCAAAAAAAGCAATTGTGTACACACAATTACTTCTTTTCATTTATTTATTTTATATATTGTTTAGCAGTTGTATTTGAATTTATAGTATCTGTCTTAGAAGCATCTTGTTCCATAAACAATTCTTTTGTATTGTTACTGAAACATATTTTTTCTGGTGATACTAAATTATTAACTTCTGCCTCTATCTTTAAACTGTTCTTAAAGAACTCTATAAAATCTGGATTTTTGTAGTATGTATCAAGATTATCTGATTCATTAGTATTAAACCATCCTATCATTGCTTCATTAAAAACTTTTTGAACCATCTCCACATTAAGTAAATATGTTGATGAAACCGTTATACCTAACCAATTATCAATAACACCTGCTAATAATGGTAAATTTGCGCAATTTTTCTTAATATCTGGATTTTCTTTTCCTATTTTATCAAAAACTTCAATATATCTTGGTAAATTTTCTAGAGGTACATCCATGTTAATTCTACCATTGATTGTCCTTTGGTATATATTGGAATTATCAAAGAATTTTGCATCAATTTTATATGGTAGTTCCCTTTTATCAAATTCCTCTATCATTAATCTTAACATCTTATCTGTATTTCTTAACATGGTATTTATATATATTGTGTAGTTTTCTTCTGAATTTATTTTTTTATAATTATTTGACTTAATATGAAGCGATTTTCCTGCTTTATCTTTATTATACTCTAGGTTGTCACTTTGCATTAATTTTTCGTCTAATTTTTTCTTTTCATCACTATCTCTTTTACTTTTATCAAGTGGATAATCCTCTAATACACCTCTATATTGAGCTATTGTTTCTAATCTTTTGTTGTCATTAAGTAAATCTACTGTTCTATTATATATGTTCATGTATTTCATAAATCATTCCCCCATTTGAAAATACACCTTTATTATAGCACAAAACAAAGGGATTGCAAAGGTTAGGTATTAATTAAACCTGCTAGTTATTTAATCTTGGTCTTAACTTTCAAAAATATGATATAATTATTATTAGTAGTAGGATTATTCATGGGTAATATTAAAATTGGTAAAAAAGGAAAATTAATTTTACCGGTTTGTTCTACTGTAAACGACTCTAAGCAATCCATTGATTATGGATTAAGTTATTTTGTTGGTCCTAAAGATTGGGATGGAGAAGATTAAAAAGATGTGGAAACTACCTTTTACCATGAATCTTCTAAACAATTTAGCAAAAAGCTGAGAAATTTAAGTGAATTTAATAAAAAGAGATAGTATAAGAAAAAACACTATAATTCCTATAAAATAAAGACTTATAGTGTTTTTCTTATGTAATTATTCTACTCGCCAATCAATTGGTTTTAGTCCTTTACTTTTTAAAAACTCATTTGTTTTAGAAAACGGTTTACTACCAAAGAAACCATTATATGCAGAAAATGGAGATGGATGTGCTGATTCAATAACATAGTGTATAGGATTCGTAATTAATTTCTTTTTTGCTCTTGCATAGCTTCCCCATAAAATAAATACAACAGGTGTTTGTTTTTTATTGATAATTTCAATTACTTGGTCTGTAAATTGTTCCCAGCCATGATTTTTGTGCGATGTTGGTGTATGTGCTTCTACTGTTAGAACTGCATTTAATAGTAGAACACCTTCTTTGGCCCAGGGTTTAAGTGAGTTATGTTTTGGAAATGGTATTCCTAAGTCACTTTCTAATTCCTTAAAAATGTTTTTTAATGACGGTGGTTTTAATACTTCATTACTTACTGAAAAAGATAAACCCTCTGCTTGATTTGGTCCATGATAGGGATCTTGTCCTAAAATTACCACTTTTACATTGTCAAAATCTGTATATCGAAAAGCATTAAATACTTCACTTTGTTTTGGATAAACTGTTTTGGTTTTATATTCTTCTTTGATAAAATCCATTAAGTTTTTAAAGTATTCCTTTTGATATTCTTGTTTTAATAATTCGTCCCAGCTATTACCTATCATTTTATCCCTCTTTCTCATATTGCAAACTTTTTATTTTTTTCTTCTAGAATTTTATATGATGTATTTTTATAATTAAATGCCGCTAGATAATATTTGAATATATGACTTCCATGGCAAGTCAGATTTTTTATACAAGTCTAGGGCTACTTCATCGGTTACTTCTATTGGATTTTTTATTATTATTTTATTAGTTCTAAATACTCCATGTGGAGTAGAAGGTGATTCACATTCATTTACTTCGGTTCCTTCTGGAATTATCACCTCGTAAATGGCGTTTCATCTTAGTATTTTATCTTCTGTAGAAAAGTTAAATCCTGCCATTTCCTCTGGAGTTTCAGCATTTTTGTTTCAATGTTGCGCAACATTTACTTCATTGATTTTATAAACTATATTTGGATTAGCATTTGATTTAATATTATCCATCACTTTAAGATATTTCATATTTCTACCTCTATTTATGATAACTTTCGTTATTCATGATTTTAAATGCTCTATATATTTGTTCTAGTAGTAGAACTCTAAATAATTGATGAGGAAATGTCATTTTAGAAAAAGATAGATGGTATTTTGCCTTGTCTTTAATTGATTTATCAATTCCATAACTTCCACCAATTATAAATGTTATATTACTATTTCTTATCATAATCTCATCTAGTTTTTTAGAAAATTCCTCTGATGTTAGTTCTTTACCTTCTATTTCTAGAGTGATTATGTAATCTTTTTCAGATAAGTATTTATTTATCTTTTCTGATTCCTTTTGCATGGCTTGTTGTGGTGGACATAAACCTTCATCTTTTACTTCTATTATTTCTAATTTTGTATATTTACTTAGTCTTTTTTTATATTCTTCTATGGCATCTTTTAAATATTTTTCTTTTATACTACCTACTGTAATTATTTTTATCATACTACACCTCAAGCATTGGACTTTCTTCTTTTTGTCTGGCTATCAAAACATTAATATTAGTTTCTCCTAGTTCATCTTTGATTGCTTCTAAAGCTTTTTCTTCTGTGTTATTTTTTTCACTCAAATGTGCTAATACTATATATTTTGTATTTTTACCAATTACTTTTTTTAAATATTTGGCTGTTGTTTTATTTGATAAATGACCTTTATCACTAATAACTCTTTCTTTTAAGAATCTTGGATATGGTCCATCCATTAACATAATTTCATCATGATTGGCTTCTATAACATAGATATCTTTTTCGGTCATCTTGGCTAAATATTTTCTATTGATATATCCTGTATCTGTTACATATACGAGTGATTTATCTTGGTAATAGATAATAAATCCTACTGAACATGATGTGTCATGAGAAGTATGGATTAATTCTATATCTACTTCTTGAATATTAAATTTGTCTTCAATAAATTCACAACGATATCTTGGTACAATTTCTTCTAGGTCTTCATACATTTTCTCTGGTATATAAACTTTTAAGTTGGTATGTTTTATCAATGATTTTAATCCATTAATATGATCTTTATGACTATGTGTAATTAAAATTCCAGCAAATTGTTCAAAAGAAAGGGAATTTTCTTCTAAACTCCTCTTTAGAGTTAAGTAGGAAATTCCCATATCTATAATTATATTTGTATTTTCACATAATACTATTGAACAATTTCCTTTTGAACCACTGGCTATTGTTTTAACTTTCATTTTAATAGAACGCTAATGGGTTCAATGGTCTTCCACCACGATATGGGAAACCTCTCCAGATAGCATAGTGTAAATGTACTCCTGTTGCGGCTCCTGTTCTACCCATACTTCCTATAACTTGTCCTTTTACAACATAGTCTCCAACTTTAACTCTTCTTGAACCTGATACCATATGTGCATATAGTGAATAATATCCATTTCCATGATCTATAGTTACAAATTCTCCATTGTCATATTTATATGATGATTGTACTACAATACCATCTTTTGCGGCAAAGATATTTGAGCCGTATCCACATCCAGCAATATCGATAGCGTCATGTAAAGTTCCCCATCTATATCCAAATGGACTTGATACAGATGAACACGTTGCAGGCCATCCCCATTCTCCAGCTGTAGTAACTGCTTCTCCATAACCTGAGTAACTTGATTTTTTACCACCTTTTACGATGATTTCATTTACAGGTTCTTTTAGAACTTCAGATGATACTCTGGCAACAGATACAGTTTCTCCATTTACTTTTTGAACTTTTTGAGTTACCCTGGTTACTCCTTTTACACCAGCTTGTTTTACTTCACTATAACCTACTTCTTTGTTGTTGTCATATTGTGTTTCTGTTTGATAATTTGTTTCTTCATCTAACACTACATGATCCTCTTCTACAACTCTAAACTGTGGTTTCAATATACCTAATGTTACAACTTGTCCTGCATACAACAGTGTATTTGCACTTGTAAAGTCTGGGTTAGCAATTAAAAATTCCTCTGTTGAAATCTTGTTGTTGAAAGAGATTTGTTCAATTGTATCACCAGCTTGTACTGTATAAGTTTGTTGTGGCTCTGTTGTACCAAACATTAAATATTGACTCAAGGTATCTGTATCTTGATAGATTGTTTCATCTACTGGGATATTTCTTTTACTAATAGTAATTTTATTTTCTATATATATTCTTTCAATTATTGTTCCTGTATCTTCAATCTCTTCTTGAGTATCATTGGCATAATTTTCATAGTCTTTTTCAGAAATGAATGAATGTACTACATTATCTACTGCGTCTTCAAATACTTGTTTATCTAGAACATATATTGTTTGCTTTTTACCTTTTACTTCTGTACCATCAACTGCTTGTGAGTCAACTGCACCAATGGTGATTGCATAACCATTGATTGTAAATGGTGAAATATCTTTAATTTTGTTGTAAATTTCTTTTACACTTAATATATCATTATCAAAAGTCACTTCTTTTTCTATGTCCAAATCTTCTGGTAGATATACTTTGTCTACTCCAAATTTTTCTTTTATTTGGTTTTGTTTTTTATCAATATACTCCTCTAGTTCTGTCCTTGATTCTATTAATCCTATAGATTCCCCTTTTAAATAAACACGATATAAAGTTTTAGGGGTGGCAGATGAATAGGCAGTTAAAAATGGAAGAGTTATCCCTAATATTAGTATTAATAAAATTTTATTTATTTTATGTTTCATCTTACGCTTCTTCACCTCTATTTCCTTTACTAAGGTTTAACATCGTTGATGTGTCTTTTTTAAACAGTAATTCGATGGTTGCGGTTGGT
Organism: uncultured Bacilli bacterium; assembly: GCA_944358945.1. Lineage (GTDB taxonomy): Bacteria > Bacillota_I > Bacilli_A > RF39 > UBA660 > Faecimonas. The sequence goes on along the minus strand of CALVSH010000002.1, from coordinate 27,386 downwards.
CCATTACGATGTTTTCCAATAATAACTTCTACAATACTGGTGTTATCTTCATTTCTAGCTTCTTTTTTGTAGTAGTCATCTCTATATAGAAATCCTACGATATCAGCATCTTGTTCGATTGATCCTGATTCACGTAAGTCACTCATGATTGGTCTTTTATCTTCACGAGATTCTACACTACGTGATAATTGTGATAAGGCTATTACGGGAACTTGTAGCTCCATAGCTAGGGTTTTTAGACTTCTAGAAATATCTGATACCTCTTGTTGTCGATTAGCTCCATAATTTTTACCTCCAGAGATTAACTGAAGATAATCAATAATTATTAAGCCTAGACCTTTTTCACTACTAGCAAGTCTTCTACACTTGGCACGTATTTCTCCAATTGTAATACCTGGAGTATCATCCATCACTAGATTTGTATTAGCTAGTTGGGATGATGCTTCATTTATTCTTTTCCAATCTGTGTTCATTAAATTACCAGTACGTAGTTTGAATCCATCGATTTGACCTAGTGATGAAATAATTCTGATTGCTAGTTGCTCTGCACTCATTTCTAGATTAAAAAGAGCCACTGACTTATCCTGGGTCATAGCGACATGAGTCGCAAGATTTAGAGCAAAAACGGTTTTTCCCATAGCTGGACGTGCCGCGATAATGATTAATTCATTGGGATGCAATCCAGTTGTTAGTTTATCTAGATCATACCATCCAGTACCTATTCCCGTTACTTCTCCTTTGTGTTCAGATAGTCTTTCTAGATCTGCTTGTGTTTTTTGTAATATTTCTTTTATAGAACGAAATTCGCTAGACTTTCTATTTTTTACAATGTTCAATATTTTTTTCTCTGAATTGTCTAGAATTTCGTTAACTGTTTCATCTGTTCTATAACCTTCTGATGCTATTTCAGTAGCGGTTTCTATTAATTTTCTTAGAATAGATGCATCTTCAACGTTTTTTATATAATAGTCTACATTACTTGCCGTTGGTACAAAGTTTAATACTTCTGTTAAATATTCTACTCCTCCAACTTCTGTTAGTTGATTTTGTTTTTTTAAATATCCGGTTACTGTTGTGATATCATTTGGTTTTTTTTCTTTAATTAAAGTTTTCATTGCCGCAAATATTTTACCATTTTTTTCATCATAAAAAGAGTCTGGTGTTAAATTTTCACAGGCTTTTTGTAAAGCATACTTTGATAAAAAACATGCTCCTAAAACAGATTCTTCTGCTTCTATGTTGTTTGGTAATGTTCTTATTGGCATATCCTCACTCCTATTTTATGATGTGTGCTTTAACAGTTGCGACTATTCCTGGATATAAATTTATTTCAACGCGATGAAAACCTAAACTTGCCATGGATGTTGTTAGATTTATCTGGCTTTTTTCAATCTTATATCCTGCTTTCGAAAGTGCATCTTTTACTTGTTTAATACTTACACTTCCAAAGACTCTGTCTCCTTCTCCTGTTTTTACTTTGAATTCTAGAACTAATTTATCTAGTTCCTTTTTCATCTCTTCTGCTTTCTTTTTATTTTCAGCATCAAGATTTGCTTTTGTTTGTTTTTCTTTTTCTAGTTTTGCTAGATTTTCTTTATTTTTGATAACAGCATAGCCATTTTTTATTAAAAAGTTTTCAGCATAGCCATCTTTTACTTTTTTTATGTCACCTTTTTTAGCTTGGTTTTTTAAATCTTTGATAAAGATTACTTCCATGTTATTCACCCTCTTCTTTAGCGATTGCTTTTTTTAACTCTTGTTCTACTTTACTAATCGTAGTTTTTTCTATTCTAGCAGCCCCATTATAATCATTTCCGCCACCGCCTAGTTTTTCTAGTATTTTCGTAATATTATAATTTCCTAGGCTTCTAGCACTGATTCCTACTGTATCTTTTCCTACTTTTCCAATTACAAAAGAAGCTTCTATATTGTTAAAGAATAGTAGGGTATCCGCAACTTTTGCTAGATCTTCTCTTCTATATATTGTGTATGGACTTGCCTTCGTGAAAGCAATCTTTTTATTAATTGTTTCTATATCCGTTAGTAACTTTTGTCTTTCAGTATATTCTTCTACATCTTGTTTTAGTAGATATTGAACTTTTTTAGCGCTTGCTCCTAGATTAGCTAAGTAATATGCTGCATAATATGTTTCTGCAGTTGTTTTTAAAGTAAAGTTATTAGTATCTAGGACAATTCCTGATAATAATACAGTGGCATAGTATGGATCTAATTCTACATCGTAAAATTCTGTTAATTCTGTAATCATTTCACAGGTACTTGATACTTCATCATCATTGATAATTAAGGCGTTTTTTATGGTTGTTTTCCCTAAATCGTGATGATCGATTATTATTTTATTATCTATCTTTTTTAATACTTCTTTATTTTGAACTAATTCTGTTTTATTAGTATCTAGGACAATTAAAAGATTTTTTTTGTTATTTGGATATAGATGTTTATCTAAATCTTCTCCTTTAATAATTGGAATACATCCTTCTAGTTCTCTTAAGATTTTTTCAACACCTAATTCATGTTGTTTATCATCTATGATAATATAATAGTCCTTTTTTCGTTGTTTTAATATTAAACTTAACCCTATACAACTTCCTAAGGCATCCAAATCTAGATCTTTGTGAGCCATTAAGAAGATAGTCTTGGCTTTTTTTATTTGTTTATTTAATGCTCTTCTTTGTTCTATTATCTTCATTTTCGCCTCCTGTATTCCTCTTACTTATTATATAATACTTTCCTATGTTTGTAAAATGAAAAAAGAGTTCATAAAGAACTCAATTTTTATCTTGTATAAGGCATTAAAGCGATTGCTCTTGCTCTTTTAATTTGTGTTGAAATGTATCTTTGATGACGAGCACAGTTTCCAGTAACTCTTCTTGAAACTATTTTTCCTTTTTCATTTACATATCTTTTTAAAGTTTCAGGATTTTTATAGTCAACTGTTGCGCCAGTACACATCATACATACTTTTTTCTTTCTACGTCCGAATTCTGCCATTTAAATTCCTCCTTTTCTTAGAATGGTAATTCATCATCGCTTATTTCGATACTTGATCCAAAGTCTGCGAAAGGATTGCTATCTACATCCGTACCTTTAGGTTCAGGTGCTGAACCAAAGTCATATGGTGTAGGTGCGGCATCATGTTGTTGTGGTGCTGCACTGTTAGCATTTACATTTGTATTATTTGATGACCCTCTTGAACCTAGGAATTCTACATTATCAGCTACAACTTCTGTTACATAACGTCTTTGACCATTTTGATCGTCATAACTTCTTGTTTGAATACGACCGTCTATTGCTACTTGACTACCTTGAGATAAATAGTTTTTAACATTTTCGGCTTGTTTTCTCCAAACAACAATATTAATAAAATCTGCTTCTCTTTCTCCACTGGCATTTGTAAAATTTCTATTTACTGCTAAAGAGAATGAAGCAACAGCTGTATTTGAACCTGTATATCTTAATTCAGGGTCTCTTGTTAATCTTCCAATTAAAAATACTTTATTCATATTCTACCTCTTTTTTAGTCTTCTACTTTTACGATTAAATGACGTAATAAGTTTTCATTAATTCTAACAACACGGTCGAATTCAGCAACTGCTTCTGGAGTTGCTTCTACTACGAATAAGTAATAATATCCTGTTTTAAATTTTCTAATTTCGTAAGCTAATTCTCTTTGTCCCATCTTCTTTTCTTCTAGCATTTTTGCTTTTTCATCTGTTAGGACTTTTTTAAGGTTTTCTGCAGTTTTTTCGATTTCTGCTTCTTCCATATCAGGTCTTACGATAAACATAATTTCGTACTTTCTCATTTTTTTACACCTCCTTTTGGACTAATGGCTACCTATGTAGCAAGGAGTATTTAAAATACTCGTTAGTATTATAGCAAGTATTCTTTTTTTTGTCTAGAGGATTTTTTTGTAATATTACTTTCTATATTTATAAGTTTTGTAGAGTGAAAAGTCATCACTGTAATTGTAATAAGAGGAACATAAACTAAGTACATGTGCTAGAATAATAAATAAAATTAAAATTCCTTTTACATTGTCAAAATAAGCTATTCTTTTCATTTCTTTAGCAACCATTTTATAGATTGATTCCTTTCTGTTATTTATTAAACTGCTAATAATTTCTATCTGTGGTTACTCCTATTTATAATAGTATGAAAATAATTTGTTAATATGGTGAACTTTTTGTGTAAAATTTATGAAAAAAAAGAGTATTTCTACTCTTCTAGTGCTTTGTAAAAACACCCTACAAAGTTTTGACCTATATTACAGTTAGGTTTTTTTACTTCTTCGGTATGAGAATAATAATCTTTTGAGGTATAGGTATCGTATGGACTTTCTGTAATATTTTGTGCTGGTATTTGTTTTTCTTGAAGTTGTTTTTTGATTGCTTTTACTAGATCTATATAATAGGTATTTTCTTTTTTAGTTATGCAATCTTTCCAAATATTATGGTTGGTGGCCCAGTGAGGATATCTGTCATATTGATAACTTTCTTTTTTTATGCAGCTACCAATATATACATGTATGTCTTGAGGATTGCTTTTTATCTCTTTTATTAGAGCTTCTATTGTATATCTAGGTACTTCTCTATTGATTTGTACTGCTCCACAGTGAGATACTGCGACAACTTGATGTTTTATATCTTCGGCTATTATTACTGGACAATCAGCCATTCTATGACCTATTACTACGTTTGGTAAATCTTTACCTATTAGAAGAATATCACAAGGAAATTTTAGGTACCAGTAATCTTCTTGAGTTAGTTTTTCTTTTGTTATCCTGATATATTTTCCATCTGGATAATCCAATGTTTTTTCTATTTCTTTTTGTTGTGGTTGTAAAATATGATTGCCATTAAAATGATATTTTTTTCCAATTTTTTCTTTTACTTCTTGTAATTTGTCTTTGATTTCTTGCTCTGTATAGTTTGATGGATAAAACTTTTTAGCTTGAGACATACATCCATCTAGTCTATTTGTTTCAAATATTTGAAGTTTATACTTTGTCATTTGATTCATTCCTTTTTTTCTTTGTTACTTGGTTTTCTATTTAATATTTCATTTTTTTAGGAAGTATATCCTAATATTCTCTTGGTGTTATATTAGTTTCTATTTTCTAAATTATACATTGAATCTAAAATGGCAAATATCTCCGTCTTGCATAATATAATCTTTTCCTTCTAGTCTAGCTCTGCCTGCTTCTTTTACTTTTAATTCATTTCCATATTCTATTAAATCATCGTAAGATATTACCTCTGCACGAATAAATCCCTTTTCAAAGTCACTATGGATGATACCTGCACACTGTTTAGCATTCATTCCTTTTTTAAATGTCCATGCTCTTACTTCGTCTTTTCCTACTGTGAAATAAGTGGCTAATCCTAAAATATCATAAGTTGCTTGTATTAGTTTATCTAATCCAGATTCTTCTAGTCCTAAGGCTTCTAACATTTCTTGTTTTTCTTCCTTGGTTAATTCACTTAGGTCTTCTTCTACCTTAGCACATAGACTTACTACTTCGGCATTTTCTTTTAATGCATATTCTTTTACTTGTTTTACATATTCATTATCTGGGTTTCCTAATTCACTTTCTTTGATATTTGCTAGATAGATGATAGGTTTTAAAGTTAAGAAACTGTATGATTTTAATAATTTTTTTTCATCTTCTGTAAACTCAACTTGTCTTAATGCTTTGTTTTCTTCTAGAGCAGCTTTGGCTTTTTCTAAGGCTTCTACTTCTACTAGGTCATCTTTATTCTTGGTAGTTCTTGCTTTTTTTGAGACTCTATCTAGTCTATTATTTATTACATCTAAGTCGGCAATTGCTAGTTCTAGATTAATCGTTTCTATGTCTCTGATTGGATCAATGTTACCATCTACATGAATTATTTTTCCATCATCAAAACAACGAACTACTTCTACAATAGCATCTACTTCTCTGATATGAGATAAAAATTTATTTCCAAGACCTTCTCCTTGTGATGCTCCTTTTACTAGTCCAGCAATATCAGTGAATTCATAGGCAGTTGGAATAAATTTATTAGGTTCGTACATTTCTTTTAATTTGTCCATTCTACTATCTGGTACGGTTACTACTCCTACATTAGGTTCAATAGTTGCGAATGGATAGTTTTCTGCTAATATTTTTTGATTTGTAATTGCATTAAAAAGTGTTGACTTACCTACGTTAGGTAGTCCTACAATTCCTGCTGTTAAACTCATATTCATACCTCTTTTCTTTTATTATTATAACATATTGAATATGTCTTTGGCTAATTGTGATGATAAGAATTTTTTATATTCTTTTATTCTTTTTTGAGCTTCTGCTTCATTTTCTTTTTTTATTTGTTCATAATCTAGAAATATAGGAGATTGTGTTGTTTGTTCTTTATAATTTGGAGTTTCGTATTTAAAGTTGATTTCTGATTTTTTAAATCCATGATTCAAAAAGAATGATTGAGAAGATGATGGACATTCTAAAGATATATTACATCCTTCACTGTCTGCATAAGATTTAATTGTTTCTAATAAGTAGCTACCATATCCTTGATTTATCTGACTTTGTTCTATAACAAATTCTCCAATATGATATTCCCAGACATCTATTTTTTCTTCTTCATATATTGATGGTTTTTGAGTTTCATTCGTTCCTATACATCCAAATGTTTCTTCATTAAATAATTTATTTTGTCTTTGTCTTCGATTGATCTTATTATTATATTATTTGCATTCCTTTTATCACCTTTTCTTATTATATATAAATTCTTTATTTTTGCAAGAAAAAAACACCGCTTGGTGTTTATAAAGTTGGGTATACTCCACTTGGTCCTATTGGTAGACCTGTAATATACCATCCTACTACAATTAAAATCCATGCTGCTGAAATAATTAAAAAGTATGGTGCAATCATTTTTAAAGATTTTTTTATTGTAATTGGTCGCTTTTTGTTTAAATTATAAACATTGAGATATCCTAAGTAAATTACGAAGGATGCTAATATAGGAGTAAATCCATTAGTCATTGAGTTTCCTATTCGCATTACTATTTGAGCAAATTGTGGAGATATATTTGCTTGCATGAACATTGGTACTACGATTGGAGAAAATATCATCCATTTTGTGGTTGGACTGGTTAATACTAAGTTAGCTAAAGCTATGATTATTAAAGTTACTACGATTAATGGAATACCACTGAATTCTAGATGTTCTAGTAAATTTGCTAACCACGCCGTTATTACTAGTCCAATATTTGTTTGTCTAAAAACTGAAATAAATTGAGATACTACAAAGATTAATACAAATATATAACTAGTTTTACTAAATTTCTTTCCTACTTCTTCTATCAAAGCTTTATCACTTTTTATAGATTTTGCTCCTAATCCATAAGCAAGTCCCATTAGTACTAGTAATAATGTTACTAAGTAAGTAAATCCTGATTGGAAATATGATGTTTCTCCAAATAATTGATTTAGGTAGGTTTCTTCATTCATATCTAGAAGCATTCCAGAGTATGGTAATCCTGGTATTAACATATAAGCAAATAAAAGTAGGACGATAATACCTGTAATTAAGGCAAAGCGTAGACCTCTTTTTTCATATTTTTCACGTTCAATTCTTTTTTGCTCTTCTTCTTCCAAATTAATTACTCTATATTGTTCAGTTTTAGCTGATACTTCTTCTTTTTTATATTTACCAACTCTTGGAGCAATTATCTTTTCTATTATAACTGTTCCAATAATTGATATTAAAATAGATGTTGCAATGATGAAGTATAAATTTGATGTTAGAGAAATATGCATATTATCATCAATTAGCCAAGCTGCTGTTCTTGTATAGTCCATTAATGCTACTTCCATAGAACCTACGAATATAGTTACACCATATCCAAAAGCAACACCACAGAAAGCTGTTATGATTCCTAATATTGGATTTCTGCCATTGATAAAATAAATTAGAGCTGTTAATGGAATTAATATAGCATATCCTACCTCATTAATTAGTGATGAGATGGTTGCGACAAAGATAATAATAAAAGTAAATACTTCTTTAGGCATTTTGGAAAAGAATCTTTTTGATAAAGTCTCAATCAATCCTGTTGACTCGGCAATCGTAATTCCAATTAAAGCAAGTAATAATGTACCTAAAGGAGCAAAACTAATAAAATTAGTTGTTGCATCTCCTATTAAAAATTTCATTCCATCAAAACTTAGTAAGTTTTCTACTGCAACTAAAGTTGGTTCTAATTCATTGGTATTTGGATTTATAACATTATAGGTTGCTTGCATTTCAAATGCTGATAAAATACCACTTAGTATAATAGTTGCAAAAGTTAAAAATAGAAATACTGTAATTGGATGAAAATAAAATTTTTTAAGTTTTAATTTTCTTTTTTCTCTCATATTTTTATCCTTCCTGAGAAATTATTTTTTTTAATTTCTTATTAAATTCTATTCTTGGTATTAATACTGTTCTACCACAATTTAAACATTTTATTTTGATATCGGCACCTAAACGAGTTATTTCCCATTCATTTGTTCCACATGGATGAGGTTTTTTCATCATTACTTTAGTACCGATTTTATAATTATTCGTTTCCATTTGTCACCTCAATCTGTTGACAAGTCACTTTGATGTTTCTTTCGTCTAGACGTTTTTTGAACTCTGTACGTAGAAAACGCTGTGCTTCATAATGTTGCATAGCTTTTGTTTCTACTACCACGCGATATCTCATATTAGAATCTTCAAAGTCATCTAATCCCCATATTTCAATATCACCTGTTGCATTTGGAACTTTTCCATTTAGTTCTTTTCTAATTTCTTCTAAGGCTGTTGCAACTTGATCTGGATTTTCATCATATGATACGCCTAAATCAATGATTGCTAAATAATTATTTAAACTATAATTAATTACTGTATCTAGTTTATGATTAGCAATAATTTTTACTGCTCCTCTATAATCTTTAATTCTTGTTGTTTTTAACCCTAAGAAAACAACTTCTCCCATAAAGCCATCGTATTCTATTGTATCCCCAACTTCGAATTGGTTTTCTGTAATAATAGATACACCAGCAATAAAATCCTTGGCTAGATCTTGAAAAGCTAGTCCTATGATTGCTGTTGTGATACCTAGTCCTGCAACAATTGATTTTACATTGATTCCGAAATTGGCTAATATAGCAAGTAATACAACAAATACTATTACATATTTAATTACATTTAAAATAACTATTCTTATTGTATTTGCTCTTTGTTGATGTTGTTTCTTCATCTTTGGTGTTTTTTTCATTACTTTATTTACCAATCTTTTTAATAATTTATAGACAACAAAGCCAATAGCGATATAGACTATTGGAAAAATTATTTGTTCTATTTCAATTGTTATACTGTTAAATATTCGCAATTTGGATTACCTCCTTGCCTCTAAATTCATTATCTCTAATAATCGATTTAAATCATTACCATTAACAAAACTAATTTCAATTTTATTTGATTTTATCTTTACCTTGGTTCCTAATTTGTCACATAATTCATCTTCTAAATATTGATATTCATTAGTTCTTGGTGTATGTCTTTGGATTTTATGTGTTCTTTCGAATTTTTCTGGAGACTTGGTCAAGTTTTCTAACTCTCTAACACTAATGCCTTCTGTTATTACTTTTTCAGCTAATTCTTGTTGTTGAATAGCATTTTCTAATTTGCTTAATACTCTAGCATGCCCCATACTCATTTTTTTATCAGAAAGCATATTTTGAATGCTGTCTGGTAAGGTTTGTAATCCTATCATATTAGTAATGTAACTTCTACTTTTTCCTAATCTTTTTGCTAGTTCTTCTTGCGTTATATGTAGAGTATCTATTAATTTTTTATAAGCACGTGATTCTTCGATTGGGTTTAAATTTTCTCTTTGTAGGTTTTCTAAAAGAGCTATTTCCATCATTTCTTCTTCAGTAAAATCTCTTATAATTGCTGGTATTTCTTCTAGACCGGCCATCTGTGATGCTTTTACACGACGCTCTCCAGCGATAATTTCGTATCCTTTTATGCTCTTTTTAATAATAATTGGTTGAAATACACCATGTTCCTTGATAGATGCTGATAATTCTTTTAGAGCTTCTTCATCAAATACTTGTCTTGGCTGATATGGATTGCTTCTTAACTCAGATATTTTTACATTGACAATTTCTTCTTTTGGAGTTTCTGTTAAGATTTTTTCCTCTACTTTGTCATAAGCAATTGGTTCATTATAAAATAATTCTTCTAATCCTCGACCTAAGGCTCTACGTTTATTATTATTCTCCATTTCTCTCAATCACTTCCTTTGCTAGATTTAAGTAAGCTTCACTTCCACGACTTTTTGGATCGTATGCAATAATTGGTTCGCCATGAGATGGTGCCTCTGTCAGACGAACTAACCTCGGAATAATAGTATTATAAACTTTTTCTTTAAAGAATTTTCTAATATCTTCTACTACTTCAAAACCTAAATTCGTTCTAGAATCTAACATGGTTAACAATACGCCTTCAATATCTAGTGTTGGATTTAGGCTTTTTTGTGCTAACATAATGGTTTTTAATAATTGAGTAATTCCTTCTAGGGCAAAGAATTCACATTGTACCGGAATAATAACAGAATTAGAAGCTGTTAAAGCGTTTGTTGTAATTACACCTAGTGATGGAGGACAATCTATAATAATATAATCAAAACTGTCTTTAATATCCATTAAGTGGATTTTTAGTTGTTCTCCTTTTAAAAAGCCAGATTCTTGTTTACTTTTTTCTACTAATTCAATATCTAATCCAGCTAAATTAATTGTTGCTGGTAAAACATACAAATTTTTATATTTGGTTTTTATCATTGCTTCAGATATTTTACACTCACCAATTAAAACATCATAGACACTTTTTTCTATATCACCTTTATTAATTCCTACTCCTGTTGTGGTGTTTCCTTGAGGGTCTAAATCTATTAATAAAACTTTTTTTCCTAGTACTGCTAATGATGCAGAAAGATTGATACTAGTCGTTGTTTTTCCTACTCCACCCTTTTGATTTACTAAAGCTATCACCTTTCCCATGTTTATCACCTGTTTCCATTTTTACTAATATATTGTATCAAAGAAATAGTCTTTTTTAAATGCTTTTCGAAAAAAAAGTAGATTTTTGTCTCTACTTTGTTACTCGGCTGTTTTATCTAATTTTATAATTATTTGATATGATTTAGAGAAGTTCATTTCATCTATATCAGCATTTACTCCGTGTTTATTTAATTCTTTTACAAGATTTCTTATCATATCAATAGACTTTTGTACAGTAAATTGTTCATTCTTCTTAGAGTTTGGTTCTGGTCTTACGATATCTCCAAAAAGATTTGTTTTTATATTTTTATTATTTAGTATTGGCGCTGTTTCTGCAGCATCCTTTGGTTTTTCAATTGCTGGTGGAATTTTTAGTTTGCTTTTTTCTTCTATTTCATCTAGTGATACTGTATTAGTATTTTTTGTTTGTACCTCACTTGGCAAATCTACTGGAATTAAATCAGGAGTTTTAAAATAATCTTCTGTCGTTTCTTTTGGTGCTTTATTGGCATCTGTTTTTACTATTTCTTCTGCTGGCGTAATAAATCTATAATGTTCTTCCTGAGTAGGGTTAGATTGTACTGGAGCTGCGGCTGTTAAGTTTAACAGACTATCTAAATCGGCTTTTGGAGTTGTCTGTGGTGTATTGATATCTACTGCATTAGCTTTGATATCTGAAATATCTAGAGATGTTTGTGTGCTATTTGGATTTATTCCTCCTACTACTGGATCATCATCTTCATCATCATCTTTGATTTCTCCATAATTAATAAAACGAGGTTGATGAGCTTCTGATGTTTCGTTTCCTGAATCAGTTGGAGGGGCTATTGTTATTTTTCCATAATTAGAGTGATCTTCTGGCATTTCTGCTGTTGGCATTAATGGTTTACTATTTACAAAGTTCGTGGCAGTTATTGGCGTTGAAGATATATTAGCAGCTGGATTATTCATAGGCTCTCCTTTCTCTTGTTTTGGATACAACTTTTTGATTTCTTCTTCTAATTGGCGAACCGTCATTCTTTCATTAATGACTTTTTTTACCATTTCTTTTTGTTTCCTTTTATCAGGAATATTTAACAATGTTCTGGCATGACGTTCTGATATTTTTTCTTTTAATAAAGCGTCTTGTACTTCATCTGAAAGACCTAATAATCTTATTTTATTAGCAACGGCTGATTGACTTTTTCCCATTGTTTTTGCTAGTTCTTCCTGAGTCATTTGATCAAGTTCTAATATTTTTTGATAAGTTCTAGCTTCTTCTATCGGATTCAAATTTCTTCTTTGTAAGTTTTCAAGTAAGGCTACTTTTGAACTTTCTTTATCATCTAAATCTCTTATAATTGCTGGAATCTTGGTTAAACCTGCCATGGCAGAAGCTTTGTAACGACGTTCTCCGGCAATAATTTCATATTTTCCATTTACATTACGAACAATAATTGGTTGTATTACACCATGTTCTTTGATAGAGATAGCAAGTTCTTTTAGTGCTCTCTCATCAAATACTTCGCGGGGTTGAAATCTATTTGGTATAATATCATCTAAATATAGATAAACAACTTCATCCTTGTTTTGCTCTTGCATAGCTATCCCTCTCTTTATTCTCTTTATAGTAATCCTATGTTATCATTATAGACTATTTTCTTTTGCCTTTCAAGAATAACTTCAAAATAAAAAAAGGGAACTTAGCCCTTGTTTTCTATTATTACTAAACTTCTATTACTTTTTTCTCTTGGTAAAAGAAATTTGTTTATTTTGGTAATTTTATATTTTTTATTGATTCTATTTTTTACATCTTTTGTTAGTTCTTCTTCAATATTACCTTTCATAGCAATAAGTTTTCCATTTTTATTTACTAAATGCATTGTATATTTTAAAAGTTTTTCGATATTAGCAACGGCACGAGCTGTTACAATATCAAAAGTTTCATGATAATCTTCTCCTCTTGTATGAATTGCTTTTATATCTTTTAATTCTAATTCTTTTATTATTTCATTAAGATAATTTACTCTTTTTAATAGTGAGTCAACCATAGTTATTTTTATGTTAGGATAAAATATTTTTAATACAACACCTGGAAAACCGGCACCAGTGCCAACATCACATAATGTATTTACTTTAGAAAGGTCTATTTCTTTTATTATTGTTAAACTATCATAGAAGTGTTTTAAGTAAACGTCTTCTTTATCTGTTATTCTTGTTAGATTAATTTTTTTATTCCAATCTATCAGTAGTTGATAAAATTTTTCTAGTTGTTGTAACTGTTGTGTTGTTGGTGTTAGTCCTAGTTGTTTGATTGCATCTATAAATTCTTGTTCTGTCATTTAACCATTCCTTCTTAAATATACCATCAATATTGATATGTCTGCTGGATTTACTCCACTTATCCTTGATGCTTGTCCTATAGTCGTTGGTCTTACTTCTGATAGTTTTTGTCTTGCTTCGCTTGCTAGATTAGGAACTTTATCATAATCAATATTTTCTGGAATCTGTTTTTCTTCTAACGATAACATTTTTTCGGCTTCTTTATTAGCCTTTTTTATGTATCCTTCATATTTAGTATTAATTTTAACTTGTTCTAATTCTTCTTCTGAATAGTTTAACTCAATAAAATGTTTTATATTTTCTAGTGTTACCTCTGGTCTTTTTAGAAAATCATATAGTGATATCCCATCTTTTAGAGGTGTTGATGGAATTGTTTCTATATAATCATTTATCTCTTTTTTAGGTGTTATTCTTGTAGATTTTAGTAATGTTTCTAATTCTTTTATATTTTCTTTTTTCTTACAAAATTTTTGATATTTTTCTTCTTTTATTAGTCCTACTTGGTAACCATAATCTCTTAATCTTAAATCCGCATTATCATTTCTTAACAACAATCTATATTCTGCACGAGATGTGAGAAGTCTATATGGATCTTTTACTCCTTTTGTTACTAAGTCATCAATTAATACACCGATATATGATTCATTTCTTTTTAATATTAATGGCTCTTTTCCTTCTAACTTTAAGGAAGCATTTATACCAGCTATTAATCCTTGTCCTGCAGCTTCTTCATATCCACTGGTTCCATTAATTTGTCCTGCTGTATATAGATTTTCTACTAGCTTTGTTTCTAAAGATCTTTTTAATTGCATGGAATCGATGGCATCATACTCTATTGCATAACCATATTTTAATATTTTGGCATTTTCTAATCCTGGAAGACTATGTACCATTAAATCTTGAATTTCATTTGGCATACTAGTGGAAAAACCTTGAATATAGATATCATCATAATAAAGGCTTTCTGGCTCTAAGAATAGTTGGTGACGTTCTTTATCACTAAACCTTACTACTTTATCTTCTATGGAAGGACAGTATCTTGGACCAACCCCTTCTACGTAGCCACCGTACATACTAGATTCATTTAAATGTTCTTTTATAATTTCATGTGTTTTTGTTGTTGTATAAATTAAATGGCAAGATATTTGATCTTTTGGCTCTCTGTAAACAATGTTATCAAAGGAAAAGGTACGAGCTATGTCATCTCCCTTTTCTTCTTGTGTTTTACTATAATCAATAGTGTTTTTATCTATTCTTTGAGGTGTTCCTGTCTTTAAACGTTTGATGGTAAAACCTAGATTTTTTAAGCTATCACTTAAAAATTTTGATTCTTTTTCTCCATGAGGACCACTTGATTTACGAGTAGAACCTGCTAGAACAACAGCTTTTAAGTAAGTTCCTGTTGTTAAAATAACAGAACTGGCTAGTATTTTTTCACCATTTTCTAACTCTACTCCTTCTATTTTTTTATCTTTTACTAATAGGTTTTCTACCATTGCTTCTTTGATTTCTAGGTTTTCTGTAGAGTTTAGTGTTTTTATCATTTCTTTTGGATAAGTCACTTTATCAGCTTGGAAACGTAGTGCTTGTACGGCAGGCCCTTTTTTTGTATTTAGCATTTTTGTTTGAAGGGCTGCTTTATCGGCATTTTTTCCCATTTCTCCACCTAAGGCATCTATTTCTCTTACCACAATTCCTTTAGCTGGTCCTCCTATAGATGGATTACATGGCATATCTGCAATATTATTTATATTTGATGTTATCAATAGTGTTTTATGGCCTAGTCTTGCGGATGCTAGAGCTGCTTCACAACCAGCATGACCTCCACCTACAACAATTATTTCATATTTCATATTTTCACCTTATTTCCCTACGCAGAAGTTTGCGAATAAATGGTCTAGAATTTCTTCACTATAGGTTTCTCCAATAATCTCACCTAATAGGTCAAAGGTTTCTTTTAAATCCATTTCCACCATATCTATTGGCAAATCATTATGTAAGCTTTCTTCTGCATCTTTTAAACTTTGATACGCTTTTTTTGCTAGAGAGATTTGTCTAGCATTTGTTAAGTATGTATAATCTTTAGATTTTATAGTTTCTAATTGAAAAAGCTCTATAATTTTTTGTTTTAAAGATTCTATTCCTTCTGTCGTGTTTGTGTTAGTTTCTACTACATTTTCTAACTTTATAGAATCTAGGTTAAGTTTTTTAGTTAAATCATTTTTATTAATTACAATTATTCTTTGTTTATCTTTTGTTTTTTCTAATATTTCTATATCTTCTGGAACTAGCTCTTCATTATTATTTAAGACAACGATTACTAAATCTGCATCAGTAATCATTGATAAACTTTTTTCTACTCCTATTTTCTCTACTACATCATCTGCTTTACGAATTCCTGCAGTATCTATGATATTTAGAAGAATTCCATCTAGATATATTTCACCTTCTACGATATCGCGAGTTGTTCCTGCTATATCTGTAACAATTGCTTTATCTTGGTCTAGTAATTTATTTAGGATACTACTTTTTCCCACGTTAGGACGACCTATAATTACTGTTTTGATTCCCTCTTTGATTAAATTTGAATTTTTTGATTCTTGAATTACTTTTTGTAGGTCTTCCTTCATCTTTTTTACTTCTTTATCTATTTTCTCTTTTGTAACTACTTCTATATCGTAATATTCTGGATAATCAATATTTACCTCAATGCTAGCTAGTAGTTGTTTTAATTTTTCTCTGAAATCTTTTATCATATTTGACGTTGTTCCGCTAAGTTGAGATAACGCTAGTTTATTTGCTTCTTCACTTTTACTATCTATAATATCCATAACTGCTTCACTTTTTACCAAATCTATTCTTCCATTTAAAAATGCCTTTTTTGTGAATTCACCAGGTTCTGCTAATCTAGCGCCATGTATTAACATTGTCTCTAAGATTCGTTTTGTAGAGATGATTCCACCGTGACAGTTAATTTCTACTACATCTTCTGTTGTATACGTTCTTGGAGCTCTCATAACAGATACTAAAACTTCATCTATTGTTTCATCCTTATCTACAATGTATCCGTAATTAATAGTATGACTTTCTACTTTCGTTAAATCTTTTCCTTTAAAACAATTATTTACGATTTCTATGGCTTCTTTTCCACTTAATCTTACAATAGATATTGCTCCTACTCCTAGAGCTGTCGATATTGCTGCTATGGTATCATTCATAGTATCCGTCTCCTTTCGTTGTTATATTATAACACTTTTTATTTTTTTTGGGTGGTATTTTCTGGAATATTTGCTTTAACTGGTTCCCAGTTTACTTGTTGTGTTATTTCTATCATAATTGTTTCTTTATCATCATTTATTTGTGTGAAAACCTTTCCTGTTTTATAATTGCCTTGTGCGATGTATGAAACTAGGCACTTTCCTTTCTCTTCTTCTTCATAAGCAGAGACTAACTCTTGATTTGTTGTAATAAGATCTTCTTTTATTTGGTAATATTTATCAGGAACTGCATAACCTTGATTGACTAAATCTTGTTCTGTTAAAACTTTGATTTGGTTATTTACTAAGTAATAAGAAACATCTGTTTCTGGTGGTGAAATAGCTTCTATTGAAACCTCTTCTGATGATGGTTTGATACTAAAATATACTTTTTTTCCTGATGATATGCCTTGTTCATATTCTGTTTTTGATATTTCTTCTTCTGTTGTTTTATAGCACTTTATCATTTCTGCTGTGATGGCATCTGATACTGATATTTCCCTTGTGACTTCTTGTAATCGACCTTCTATATTTTCTGAATCTGAAAAATAGTGTCTGGGAGTTTCTGATGTCGTGTAATAGATAGCTGAGTTATTATATAAATAATTTATGATTTCATTATTTTCTATAGGCTCATTATAAATACTTGTATACAATTTTGATAGATATTGGTCTATTTCTTGATTTATCTCTTCTAAATCGGCTGCATTGTATTGCGATGGACTTATCATAAATAATTCTTTTAATTCTTCTGATTCTTCGGATGATAAATACGTGTCTAAGATTTCTTCTAATCTATCTGTTTTTCCACTAAAATTCAATTCCCAGATTGGATCTGTTCCAATTATTTCCATCAACACTCTCGTTCTTATAATTGGAGAATAATAACTATTTATTTTATTATAAAAATATTCGCTGGCTATTATTTCTGCACAGGCTTCTCTTAGATAATGGTATTCATTATTATCTTGTAGTAAGTGAATATATTCATGGCATATTGTATTGATATCAGTTAAATCTGCTATATGAAGGATATTTGGTTCAAGTAAATTATAATAACCTGTTTGCTTTGGTAGATCATTTTCTTCTCTGTAATTATTTTCTTCTATATCATCTTGTGTGAATAGTACTATTTGTATATCAGTTAATGATTTTTCTAAGTCTACTATTCTGTCTTCTGTCATTGGTGTGTTACTAATATCTATGATTAAGTTTTTATTAGATAGTAACATTTTTTGTTCTTCTGTTAGATTTTCAGAACCATTGATATATTCTAGTATTGTTGTATACTCCATTTTTTCTGATAAAGGATTTTCTTGGTCAATTAATTCTTCAATGTCTTTTAATATTTCAGAAACTTCTTTTTCTATTTCAATTTGTCGCATTGTTACTTTTTCTGTTACCTCTAAGGTTCCAAAATATAAGCTAGAACCAATGAGTAGTGCCTGCCCAAATTTAATAAACTTAGGAATGGTTACTTTTTGTTTTGCTTTTGATAGTTTCTTTGTTAGTAATGTTGATATTTCTTTATTTAAAATAGCATTTTTTCCATTTTCTAGGTAGAACTTGATGTAGTCTTGTTTATTATTTTTATAATAATGTTTATATCCAGTTTCTATATTTTTGTAGACTTGGTATCCATTTTCTTCATATAAAAATTTTTCCTGGGATTGATTAAAGAATAACTTTGTTACAATATAGTTTAATGCTTCTAGTGAGATGTCTCTTCTTTGTTTGTTCTTATAATAGTATGAAATTATTTTGTTATTTTCTATATCAATATAAATTTTTTTGTTTTTAATTTTTAAGATTCCTATATGCATGTGACACCTCTTTTTATTTATTGTATCATTTTTTTATCAGATTAGATATATCTATGTTTATTTCAATATTCCATGAAAAAAGGAAGAGTTACTTTTCTTCCCTTGGCTTTATTACTACATAACGATTTGGTTCTTCTCCTTCACTTTCTGTGTAAACTCTTTTGTTGTTTGTTAGTGTATTATGAATAATTCTTCTTTCATAGGAATTCATAGAATCCATTTTAGCTTCTATTTTTGTATTTGCAACTTCTCTAGCAGTCTTTTTTGCTAATCTAGCTAATGTTCTTTCTCTTTTTTCTTTGTAGTCATTTATATCGATTAGGAATTTATAATTCTCTCCTATTTCTTTTTTGATATATTGACCTACTATAATAGATAGTGCATGTAGATTTTTTCCATTCTTTCCTATTAATAAAGCATCATTATCAGAATAAATTGTATATGTTGGAATTTGTTCTTTCATTTTCAGTTCGATATTAGCATTAAATCCTAGGTCCTTTAATAATTTTGATAAGTAATGCTTGATTTCTTGAGCAACTTCTCTTTTTTCTATTACTTCTATTTCAATTTTTTTACTCTTGAATAAACCACCTTTTTGGACTTCGTGTTCTTTGATAATCAAATTTTCTTCTAACTCTTGTAGTCCAATTTTAGCATTTTTTATGGCTTCTTCTTTTGTTTTTCCTATAAACTTATGCTTTTCCATGTACTTCTTTACTCCTTTTTACAACTATATTCTGGATAATTATTAATAGATTTGATGTTACCCAGTAAATTCCTAAAGCTGATGGCATGAATAATGCTGTGATAATGATGATAGAACTCATCATAATTGGCATCATCTTCATACTTGGATCTAGCTCTGATCCGGATAAATTCATTTTAAATGAATAGAAAGTCGTACCGGCAATCAATAACATTAAAATAATATAAGCAATAAATGTTCCTGAAGTTATTCCAACTACTGGTGTTGTACCTAAATGTAAACCTAAGAATTGTCCTTCAAAAATAGCTGGTGTTCTTTGAACTGCTTCAAAAAAGGCTATAAATAATGGTAACTGTAACATAGCAAACAAACAACCTGACATTGGACTAATATTATATTTTTTATACACCATCATCATTTCTTGACTTTGTTTCATCATTGATTCTTGATCTTGTTTATCTTTATATTTTTTAGTAATTCTATCTATTTCAGGTTGTGCCTTTTTCATACTTTCAGATTGTAAGGCTGTTTTTTTAGTTAATGGGAATGTAATCAATCGAATAATAACACTAATTAAAATTAGAGAAACGGCATAATTCCCTACAATTCTTCCTAACCATAATAAGACAAACGCTAATGGTTTAATGAAAATTGATGTCCATAGTCCTTCATATTTTCCTGATGTTACCTTAAATTCATCACAAGTTGGTAATTTGTCAATTTTAACACCATTTTTTTCATACAATTTAATATTTTCTTTATTGGTTGGTTGACAAAGAATATTTTCTGTTAAGTTTTGTCCTGTTTGCTCATTGGTGACTGGTTTTTTATCATCATCGACTAGTGTTGTTGTACAACCAGTTGTAATTAATAGCAATAACAATACAATTATTATTTTTATTTTGTTCTTGTTTTTCTTTTTCATGCTTGGTCCTTTCCTTTTATTATAAGGGACTGTAATTCCTTCTTTAGTTGTTGATAATCTAAATACTTCCCTTTCTCTCTTAATATTATAATATAGTCTTGGTTTTTTAAGTAGCTTTTTTCTAAATTATCTATGATAGAACGTATCTGTCTTTTTTTTCGATTTCTAAATACAGCATTTCCTAATTTTTTCCCAACTGATATTCCATATCTAGCATATGGTAAATTGTTGTTTTCTGAATAAATTACGAAGCTACTATTTTGTTTCCTTTTTCTTTTTTTGATGATTCTATCAAAGTCATATTGATGTTTTACTATATATTTCTTTTTCATATTTCACCTCTTTATAAGTAAAAAACCACTGTTTTGGCAGCGGTAAATTATTTACAAAGGCGTTTACGTCCTTTGCGACGACGACGATTTAAAATGTTTGTTTTCTTACGTGCGAAAAATCCTAATTTTTTTGATTTTTTACGATTATTTGGTTGATATGTTCTTTTCATCTTCTTCCACCTCCAGACATAAATCTACATTATTATAATAATATTATTGGCTTTTTGTCAATCAAAAGTTAAGTTTTTCAGTCTTTTTTCGGTTTCCACATTTTCCACAGGCCTGTGAATTTAATTATTCACTGGTGTGTTTAAAAAATTGTGGAAAATGTGGAAATATATTTATTTGCTTTATTTTATCACAGATTTGATTGTGATTTATTTTGTGGAAAAGCTGTGATTTCCTTTTTTTTCAATTTTTCTATTTCTTTTTTTCACATTTTGAGCTAAACTATTGGTAGAATTTTTCTTGTGGGGGAGATGGTCATATGAATGTAGATATACTATGGTCTAAATTTTTAGACGAAGTAAAAGACGATTTGACATCTCTTTCTTTTGATACTTGGTTTAAAGATACTGAATTATATAAGTTAAATAATGGAAAAGCTTATATTATTGTTCCTATGCCGATTCATAAAAAACATTTGGCTGATAATTATTCGGATTTGATTTTAAATCATCTAAATCATATTACTGGTACTAATTTTGAACTAGTTTTCTTATTGAGAGAAGAAATTGAAGAAGAAGTAGAAGAGGATGCTCCTTTAGAAGAGGAAATTATTCATCAATCTATGGAGTCGGTTGGTGTTCCTCATGAACAAGCACAATCAAATTTAAAAAGTAAATACACTTTTGATAATTTTATAGTTGGCAATAGTAATAAGTTTGCTCATGCTGCGGCACTTTCTGTCGCGGAAAATCCTGGTAACATGTATAATCCTTTATTTATCTATGGAAATAGTGGGTTAGGGAAAACACATTTAATGCATGCCATAGGAAATTATATTACAAATAATAGTAACCGACGTGTTTTATATGTTACGTCTGATCAATTTATTCAAGATTTTATTGGAATCAATAAAAAAGACGAGAAGGGGACTAATTTTAATTATGTTGATTTCTTTAAAAACAAATATAGAAATATTGATGTTTTAATTATTGACGACATACAATTTTTGGGTGGTGCCACTCAAACACAACAAGAATTTTTTCATACTTTTAATACATTGTATAATGATAGTAAACAAATTATTATTTCATCAGATCGGTCTCCAGATGACTTGAAACTATTAGAAGACCGTTTAAGGACACGGTTTTGTTGGGGATTAACTGTTAATATTTTCCCTCCTGACTTTGCCTTGCGAACGGAGATATTAAAAAAGAAAATTATTGCTGGTAATTTTGAAAAAGAAATTCCAGATGATGTAGTAGAGTATATTGCTTCTAATATTGGAACTGATGTTAGGCAATTAGAAGGGTCAATTACCAGACTTATTGCTTATTCGACTATTATGGGAGGTGCTGAAATTACTTTGGATTTAGCAATTGAAGCACTGAAAGATTTTATTAGTAAAGGCATGAGTGAAAAAAATGATATTCACCGTATACAAAAAATTGTATCCGAATATTTTCAGATTTCTGTTGAAGATATACGCAGTAAGAAGAGGAGTTCTAATATTTCTTTTCCACGACAGATTGCTATGTACCTCTGTAGAACTATGACAAATGAATCTTTTCCAAAGATAGGAACAGAATTTGGTGGAAAAGATCATACTACGGTTATGCACTCTGTTGAAAAAATAGAAAAAGAGATAAAGATGAATAAGGATCTTGCTAATATTATTGAAAAGTTGAAAAAAGATATAGGGATTGTGCAAAAATGATGAGAAACTTTTCTTTTTCCACAATTAAAAATATGATAAAATCATTATGGGACTTGGTTATATTTGAGTTTTTCACTTTTTCCACAGTAATAATAAAAATAATAAACTAATAAGAAAGAAAGAAGGATAAAAAAATGAAATTAACAATTAAAAAAGATTTATTATTGAATGCATTAAATAAAGTGTCAAAAGCTATTTCAACAAAAAATCTTATTCCTGTTCTTGCTGGAATAAAATTTGAGTTAAAAAAGAAAAAATTAATATTAACTGCTAGTGATAATGATATTACTATTCAAACTATGATAGATGCTACTAATGATGATGATTTTAAAATTGAAAGTGAAGGTAGTATTATTATACAGGGTAAATATATTTCAGATATTGTTCGTAAATTACCTGATAAATATATCAATATAGAGGTAGTTGATGAGTTAAAAATATTGATTTACACAGAAAATAGTGAATTTAATTTAAATGGAATTAGTGAAAGTGAATATCCTAATATAGGTTTGGAAGAAAGTAAGAAAAAAGTACATATTAATTCATCTGTATTTAAGGATATTGTTAATCAAACAGCTTTTGCTTCTTCAAATGAAGAGAGTAAACCTGTTCTTACTGGTATTAATTTTAATATAGTAGGGGATGTTTTAGAGTGTAATTCTACAGATTCTTATCGATTAGCTAGAAAAATTGTTAAATTATCTGGTGCTAGTGAAGAAAATTATAATATAGTTATTCCTAGTCATAACATTATAGAGTTTTCTAGAATAATTGATGATGAAGATGATGATATTGAATTGCATATCTTTAATAATAAGATTTTGTTTAAGACTGGAAATTTAAAATTTGAGTCTCGTTTAATTAATGGAACTTATCCAAATACTTCTAATTTACTTCCAGATGAATCTTATTTAGTCGTTAGCACTAATTTAAATGCTTTCTACGACGTAATTGATCGTGTTAGTATATTAACTAGTGATAAAGAGAAAAATATCGTTACATTGGAAACTAAAGGGGATATGTTGGTGTTAAAGAGTTCTTCTGTTGAAATTGGTAGAGTAGAAGAAAAAATGCCAATTGCTAAAAATAATAGTGAAGATATAAAAATTTCTTTCAGTGCTAAATATATGATGGAAGCGTTAAAGAGTTTTTCCACTGAAACTGTTGATATTCATTTTGTTGGAGAAATTAAACCAATTTTAATTAAATCTAGTGAAGATGAAACTTTAACTCAATTAGTTTTACCAATTCGTACATATTAGAATTAAAATCCAATTTTTGGATTTTTTTTTGGGAATTTTTTCTTTTTTCATAATAATATAAGTGAAAGAATCATTTCTTTCAAAGAACGACAAATTCCAACATTAAAATTTGTTAGTCTAAGCGTAATTTCATGTTGAGGAGGGGGAATTATATGGAATATGAAATTAACAAAGGGACATTGGCCATTCTTCCTAATGAAGTGGCTGATAGTCTAGTTTATGAAGATGATGAAAGATTCTTAATTCATCAAACGCCATTTCAGATAATGGAAGAGAGTTGTAAGTATTTCGGTAGTACTTATGAGGGAAGGAAAGATAGTGCAAAAGCTATTTTGGGAGCTGAATATAAAGTTCCAGTTATTGTAGAGGATACAGATAATTTGATTGTGTTTCCGACAACTTCTCCTAGATCTGAAGACTGTATTTGGATTTCTTTGAAGAGGGTAAAGGCATTTGAAAAAATTGATCTTACAAATACTAGAGTTATTTTTGATAATAATACAGAGATTATTGTTCCTGTTTCTTATCGAACTTTAGAAAATCAAATTTCTAGAGCATCTAGGTTAGATTTTTTGATGAGAAAAAGAAAATCAAATTTATAAAAAGTACTCATAATATCACTTTTTCCTATGTTATTAGCTGTTTTTATGGTATAATATTGATGTATGTATAGGAATACTGAAATAGGGGATAGGTGATTATATGGGTCTTTTTTTTAAGTCTGATTGAAAATCACTAAATTAAACTTAGTAAATTTTAGAAATTATTCTACTTTAACTATTAAGTTAGGTCAAAATATGAATATTTTTGTTGGAGATAATGCGCAGGGAAAGACTAATATTTTAGAAGCTATTACTTTTTTGGCTTTAACTAAATCTCATAGATTGGGTGTTCATCCTAATGTCATTATGTTTAATAAAAAGAAAGCAAAAATTAAAGGAGTTGTTAAAAGAGACAAAATTATTTCTAAATTAGAAATTGATATGGCAGAAAATGAAAAGAAATTGTTTGTGAATCAAACAGAAATTAGAAAAGTTGCTAATTATATTTCTAATTTGAATATTATTGTTTTTTCACCTGATGATTTGGAGATTATTAAAGGTTCTCCAAGTGTGCGTAGAAACCTATTAAACATACAATTATCGCAAATTTCTAAAATTTATTTGAATATTTATAATGAGTATAATAAGTTACTTAGAACTAGAAATGAATATTTGAAAGTTTTATTTCAAAATTCTATTGCAGATTCTAGTTATTTGGATATTATTACAGATAAGTTAATTGAAAAAGCTATATTTATTTATCAGAAACGAAAAGAGTATATTGATTCTGTGAATGAGAATATTGATACTTATTATAAGAAGATAAATGGAGAGACTGGTTTATTAGTTAAATATCAACCTAATATTGAATTCTCTTCTTATGATAGTGAAGAGATGAGAAAAAAGTTAAAACATTATTATAAGAAGAATTATAAGAAAGAACTTAATTATGGAATGACCTTGGTTGGTCCTCATCGTGATGATTTTTCTTTTTTGTTTTGTGAAAAAGATTTAAAATTCTTTGGTTCTCAAGGACAACAAAAGACGGCGGTCTTGGCTTATAAATTATCAGAGATATCTATATTTGAGCGTGATTTACAAACTCAACCAGTTCTTTTATTGGATGATATTTTTAGTGAGTTGGATTTAAAAAAAAGAAATCGACTTTTAAAGTTAATTCATACTGGTATTCAAAGTATTATTACAACTACTGATTTAAAAAATATTAATAAAAAATATTTAGAGGATGCTTATATATACAATGTGAAAAATGGAGAAGTTGAAAGAAAGTAGGTATTTATATGAATGATGAAAAAGTAGAAAAAGAATATGATTCTTCGGCTATTCAAGTGTTGGAAGGATTAGAGGCGGTTAGAAAAAGACCGGGTATGTATATTGGTACTACTAGTTCTAGAGGTTTACATCATTTGGTATGGGAGATAGTAGATAATGCGATTGATGAGGCTTTAGCTGGCTATTGTACTCATATTGAAGTAGAAATTGGTAAAGAAAATACTATAACTGTTAAAGATAATGGACGTGGTGTACCGGTAGAAGTTCATCCAAAAACTGGAAAAAGTACAGTTGAGACAGTTTATACTGTGTTACATGCTGGTGGAAAATTTGGTGGGGGAGGATACAAAGTATCTGGTGGTCTTCATGGAGTTGGTGCTAGTGTTGTTAATGCACTTTCAGAATGGATGGAAGTTAGAGTTTATAAGAATGGAAATGTTTATTTTCAACGTTATTCCAATGGTGGGCATCCTGAAGAGGATTTAAAAGTTATAGGAAATTGTGATGATGATCGTACTGGAACTACTGTTACTTTTAAACCAGATCCTGATATTTTTGAGGAAACTACTATTTTTGATTATGAAGTATTAAAAACAAGACTTCGTGAACTTGCCTTTTTAAATAGAGGATTACGTATTTCTTTGTATGATTTAAGAGAAGATAATGTGTCTGATTCTTTTTGTTACGAAGGTGGAATTCGTGAGTATGTTGCGATGTTAAATAAAGATAAAAAACCTATTCATGATACTATTATTGATTGTATGGGAATTGAGAAAGATATTTCTTTGGAAGTTGCTTTACAGTATAATGAAAGTTATAACTCTAGTATTTATTCTTTTGTTAATAACATTAATACACCTGAAGGTGGAACTCATGAAGATGGTGTTCGTAGAGCATTGACTCGTATTTTAAATAAATATGCTACTTCTAATGGGATTTTAAAAAATAATGATGATTCTTTGACTGGTGATGATGTTAAAGAAGGTCTTACTATGATAGTATCTATTAAACATCCAAATCCTCAATTTGAAGGACAAACTAAAACTAAATTGGGTAATAGTGAATGTAGAGCTATTTCTGATAGAATTTTTTCGGCAGCTTTTGAACGTTTTTTGATGGAAAATCCCGATCAAGCACGTATTATTGTTGAAAAGAGTATGACGGCTTCTCGTGCTAGAGTAGCAGCTAAGAGAGCTAGGGAATTAACTCGTAGAAAAGGTGATTTGGATATTACTAATTTCTATGGAAAACTTTCTGATTGTAAGAGTAAGGATCCTTCAGAATGTGAGATTTTCTTGGTCGAGGGAGATTCTGCAGGTGGATCAGCTATTAAGGGTAGAGATAGTATGAGACAAGCAATTTTACCATTACGTGGTAAGATTTTGAATGTTGAAAAAGCTAGACTTGATAGAGCTCTTGCTAATGAAGAAATACGTACTATTATTACGGCTTTTGGAACTGGTATTGGTGATGATTTTGATTTAAGTAAGCTAAGATATGACAAGATTATTATTATGACAGATGCGGATGTAGATGGTAGTCATATTCGTGTGTTGTTGCTTACTTTATTCTATCGTTTCTTTAGACCTATTGTGGAAGCTGGTCATGTATATGCTGCTCAACCTCCATTATTTGTTATTAAGCATGGTAAAAATATTAAGTATGTACTTAATGAGCAGGAAAGAGACGAATATTTGGCTACTCTTTCTCCAAATACAAAATATGATATTATGCGTATGAAAGGTTTAGGAGAAATGGATGCAGAAGAGTTGAATGAAACTACTATGGATATTGAAAAACGTGTGTTACGTCAAATTACTGTGGATGATGCTATGGCGGCCGATGATACTTTTTCTAAACTAATGGGAGAAGAGGTTGCTCCAAGACGAGAATTTATTGAAGAAAATGCTGTTTATGTACAGAATTTGGATATTTAGGGAGGTAGGA
>CALVSH010000001.1 GCA_944358945.1 uncultured Bacilli bacterium | reverse complement strand
AAATGTGGTGCCAAATATCGTTATCAAAAATGGGGACAAAGAATAATTTGTTACTGCTATTCACAACAGAAAAGCAAACCTAAATTAGTAAAAGATCCAAACTGTAATAATTTAAGACTTGATAGTTTTGAAATTGAAGATGCCTTTTTAGAACAGTTATTTGCAATGTCTTTAGATGAAAATTTATTTAGAGAAACGTTTCATTTATCAAAAACGAATCTTGAAGATGAACTAAAAATAAGATTAGACAAAATCGTTAAGAAAATAGAAAACTTAATTCAACTATTATCAGAAGATATTGCTAAGACAGAAATAAAGATAGAATTAGAAAAGCTAATAGAAGAAAAGACAAATATAACAAAAGAGCTAGAAGATATAAAAGAAAAAGAACAGACGAAAAAAAGTTATGAAGAAATAAAAAATTTAAGTAAAGTATGGACTCACTTAGAGTTTAAAGAAAAAAGAACTATCATTGAAGGACTACTAGATAAAATAGTTGTTGATGGTAATACTTTAAAAATATACTGGAATGTTAGTGAGAACTAACATAAAAATTATAGTGTTTTCTCCCCATATGTCTTATAGTCCAATTAAAGACATAGAAATATTTATTTTTAAGGCACTGATTAGTGTTGGTACATTACTTGGTAGAATGGCTTTTATAAATATTTGTTTTTTTGTTGCTCCTAGGGACTTTAATAGAGTTATGTAACTTTTATTTATATTTGCAAATCCTTGGTAGATAGTGATTGTTGTTACAAAGATGCTGATTAGTAGCGCCATAAATATTATGGAATTGGTACTGGCTCCTACCCAGATAATAATTAGTGGACCTAATGCTACTTTAGGTAGAGAGTTTAATATTGTTAAATAGGGATCAATAATCTTGGCGATTACTTTATTACTCCATAGAATTGTTGCGGTTATAAATCCAATTAGTGTTGCTATAATAAAACTTACTATTACTTCGTATAGAGTTACTCCTATATGTAAAAATAATGTATTATCCTTTAATAATTGTATGGTTGTTTCTATTACTTCCCATGGTGATGATGATAAAAAGGTATTAATTAATTCTAGTCTTGATAATAATTCCCAGGCTATTAAGAAGACAATAATAATTAACAAGCGAAAAAAGCAGACAAATCTTTTTTCCCTTTTTTGTTTCTTTAAATATTCTATATGTTCTTTACTATATGTGGACATCTAAATCCCTCCAAATCGCATCATAATATTTGGAAAATTCTTTACATTTTCTATTGTTTATTGGAGTTGATTTATTCGTTAATTTTATGTCATATATCTTTTTTACTACCGCTGGTCTTTTCGATAAAACTACGATTCTATCTGACATACTGATGGCTTCTGCAATATCATGGGTTACCATAATAGCGGTTTTTCCTTCTTGTTTTATAATTTTGAAAACATCATCACTGATTGCTAGTCTAGATTGATAGTCCAAGGCAGACATTGCTTCATCTAATAGTAATATATCCGGCTTAGTAGCGAGAGTTCTAATTAAGGCAACTCTTTGTCTCATTCCTCCCGATAATCTAGATGGATATTCATCCATAAATTCTTCTAGACCATAAGTTTTTAATAAGTAAATTACATAATCTTTATTTTCTTTTGTTAGTTTTTTATTTATTTCTAAACCTAGTAGACAATTTTCTAGAACTGTTCTCCATTCAAATAATGAATCATTTTGTAACATATATCCAATTGTATAGTCTTTGGAAAAATTGATTGTACCTTTTGATTTTTCTTCTAGACCGGCGAGAATGGAAAGTATAGTTGACTTTCCACATCCGCTTGGTCCTACAATTGAGATAAATTCTTTTTCTTCTACATTAAATGATACAGATTCTAAGGCTTTGATTTCTCCATCTCTTGTATGAAATGATTTCTCTAAGTTAGAAATCGTTAATATTTTATTCACGATACATTAATTCATCATATGGAACTTTTTCTGTAATAGCTCCATAGTCAATCATAATATCTTGTAGATGATTGAAAGAATCTTCCGAAAAGTCTGTTGTTTCTGGCCATGCATCAATAACACGATATCTTTTTACTACTTTAGCAATATCTTCTAGGGAAGTGTCTGGAAATTGATTGATAATTGCTTTTGCGACTTCTTCGTCTGAATGATTGTGTACGTAATCAAGTCCTTTTTGAATAGCTTTTGTGAAGTTTGTAATTAATTCTTTGTTTTCTTCTAAGAAACTAATTCTAGCTGAATATGAAGTATATGGAACTACTCCACCTAATTCTCCAACGCTTGCGACTACGTAACCATAACCTTCTTTTTCAAGTTCTAAGGCATTTGGTTCAAATAACGTTACAAAGTCTCCTTGACCTCCGATGAAGGCTCCTCCCATGGCTGCGAAGTCTATTGAAGTATCGACATTTACATCTTTTTCTGGGTCAATTCCATTTTCTTTTAGAGCGTATTCTAGCGTCATCTCTGGCATTCCACCAGCACGACCTCCTAGAACTGTTTTTCCTTCTAGATCTTCTAATGAGAAATCTTCTATTTTCTCTCGAGACACTAGGAATGAACCATCCTTCTGGGTAAGCTGAGCGAATGTTTTTAGATAATCTTTTTCTCCTCCATTATATACATAAATTGTACCTTCACTTCCACAGAAACCAATATCAGCATCACCTGATAAAACTGCTGCGGTAACTTTATCGGCACCACTGGTTAGAATTAATTCTACATCGATTCCAACCTCTTTGAAATATCCTTGTTCGATTGCGACATACTGAGGGGCATAGAATATAGAATGGGTAACTTCCGCTAATGTAATCTCCGTTAATTTTCTCTCTTCTTTCTTTTCCTTATTTAGATCAAATAACACTAAGGCGGCTAATAAAAATACTAAAATACCACCTATTATAAAAATAATAATTTTCTTTTTCATAATTCTCCTTTCACTATGATATTATATGAGAATGTTTAAAATGTGTTAGTTGGTCTGTTTAAAATTTTGCAAAAGAAAAAGACGATAATCGTCTTAGTCTATATTAATAAGTTCATAATCTCTAGTTCCAAATCCAAGTTCTGCTGATGCTTCTATTGTGTGAACACCATGAAGGGATTCAATTCTTTCGATTAGTTTATCTTTTCCTTTATCTTCAGAATTATACACTAAATCTAGGCATGCTTGGTCAATTGCGATAGGATCTAGACTTGCTAGAATACCAATATCTTGCATACATGGAGCTGAAGCATTACCATCACAATCACAATCTACTGAGATATTTTTCATAATATTGATATATGCAGCATTTCCATTAAAGTATTTTACTACGCTTGATGCTGCATCTGCCATTGATTCTAAGAATCTATCTTGTTCTGGTAAATTATTAAACAATTCTTTTTGATCATCTACTTTTCCAGCAGTATGAATTAGAGTTTTTCCAGCAGATGATGCACAACCAATTGATAATTGTTTTAGCGCTCCACCATATCCTCCCATGGCATGTCCTTTAAAATGTGATAGTACTAGTAGTGAATCATAGTTTGCTAGATCTTTTCCTACATAATTTTTCTTTAAAATCTTTCCATTTGGAATATCAAGCTCCATATCAGGACCTTCTTCATCTAGTAGGTCAAATGGAAAATATTTATCCCATTCATGTTCTTTGATTAGTTCTTTATGTTTTTCCGTTGAATTTCTGGCACCAGCGTAAGCTGTATTACACTCTACTACTGTACCATTTACATGATTTACCATATCACGTACAAATTCTGGTCTTAAATAATTTTGATTTCCTTTCTCACCAGAGTGCATTTTAACAGCAACTTTTCCTGGTAATTTTTTCCTAAAGCTTCATATGCTTTAATAATATTCTCTGGAGTTATCTCTTTGATAAAATATACTTTTGCTTTTTCCATATTATCTTCTCCTTTCGTCTTCATTTTACCACTTAAAGTTGACTTTAGGTCAAGTTAATTTTATTAATTTCTTTGATTAAATTTTCTTTATCTTGATTATTTGGATGAGTTTTAGCTTTTTCAAAATTTTGCAGGCTTACTTGTAATTTTTTATCCTCAGGATGTTCTTTTATTAATTCTACATATCTTTCTTTTACTGATTCTGGCATCTTTCCTTGACAGAAAAAAGCACCTATGATTTGATTGGTCTTTGGAATTAATTTTATTATTCTTTCTTTTAATGTATTATAGTAATCCTGACTTTCTCCATAGCCGGCTGTGAAAAAGAGAAAGATTTTTTTATTTTCTAGTTGTTGCAGAAGTTTTGTTATTTTTTCTGTACAACATCCTTTGATGATAGGACTTCCTATGTAGAAAACTTCTATATTTTCTATTTCTGTTGTTAGTTTGTTACTTATTTTTTCTATATATGCATCTTTTCTTTCTTTTTTTATTGTTTCTGCTAATTCCTTGGTATTTCCTGATAAGGAATCATAAATAATTTTTTCTGTCATATTACCACCTTATCTAAATTTTACATTAATAATTACTACTTCGGCAATGGTTCCTACTCGCATATTAGGTCCAAATAACCCTACTCCACTGGTTACGATGTTGTGCATATTATCTTTTTTTAAGTATCCATAGGAATTTTCCCACATTAAAGCGGAAGTTATATTTCCTGGAAATACTTGACCATCATGAGTATGTCCACATAAGTCCATATCTACTCCAGCGTCTGTTAGTTCTTGCAATTCACTTGGTTCATGGTCAATTACAATTATTGGTTTGTCTTTATCCATATTTTCTGTAATTTCTTCTGCAGTTTTTCTAGTTGTTATTCCTCTCCCTGGTCTACGATAGTCTGGTCTTCCGTATAGATAAATACTATCTTCTATCATTACTTCTTCGTCTCTTAATAAATTGATATTAGCATTTTCTAGAAGTTGATCCATTCTGATATCACTTTCTTTTTTTTCTCCTTTTTTATTAAAAGTAAAACCAGCTAATACTTTTTCTTTAATATCATGATTTCCATAGGTGGCATAGACTCCATATTTACTCTTGATACTTTTTAAAGCCTTAGTAATTTCTTTTGGATTATCTAAAGCTTCGTATTCATTATCAAAGATATCTCCGGCAATTACTACTAAATCTGGATTTTGTTTATTGATTTTTTTGACCATATTTTTTATATGAGGAGTCCCTATATTGTATCCTAAGTGTAAGTCGGCTACTAAAGCGATTTTTAAATCTTTTATCTTCTTTACTTCTTTATTAATGGTTACATTATATTTTGTTGTATGAATAATTCTAGCATTAATAGCTCCCCAGATACTGAGAGTTGAGATAATAACAATGCATACAGTACCGGCGATAACAAAGGTTCTTTTGGAACGAATATATTCCTCTGGGATCTTTTTTGTCTTTTTAACAACTAGTCTTATGGCATCGGCTATTAATACTGTTAAAACAACATATAGTAATACTCCTAACCAATAATTACCAATTAATTTCATCAATCTTCCTAAAGCATTGGCTGGTAATAAAAATCCTATCAACATGGCACTGGCAAAAAACGTATAAATTACAATGATGCAAGCTCTTATTTTTTTGTTATTGAAGTGTTTACTACAAGCCTGCATCCAGCTAAGTAGCCATCTAGCGATATAGAAATTGATTAATATGTAGAATGGTGATAAAAAAACTGCTATCATGTTATGTTCCTTTCTGTTTGTAATGTAGTTTTATTCTTTTAATATAATCATTTGATAATCGGTTATTCCTTTTCCGACATTTGGATCTGTTTTTGAATAGATATTATCAAAAATGAATAACGCTAATAAGATACAGCAAACTGTTATTAGTTTTTTTCTATCAATTTTTTGAATTATGTTGTCTAATAGTGGAGCAACAATATAGACTACGGCTATTCCTCCAAGGCCAAATACTAATAGTCCTTCAGCACATATTCTGCCATGTAAGTTTAGAAAATATCCAGTATAATCCCACCATTTTTGACCATTGTAAGCATATTCTAAGTAAACAGCAGTAAAATATTCTATTGTTCCACATAATACAATAATTGTTAGAAATTGGATTAGTGGCTTATCGCGAAATTTGTTTAGTACCGTTAAAATTAGAATGCCTCCATATCCATAAATTGGTAACCATGGTCCATGTAGAACTCCTCTTTTTACAAATTCACCATCTACAATAATATGAAGTATTACTTCCCAGACCCAGCCGATAATGGCAAAGATAAAGAACATAGCAATCAGTGACCAAATTGAGTATTTTCTCATGTAGTTTATGGTATCTAATTTTTGACGATGGTGTCTTTCTGGTATTGTGAATAATCTCATTGGATATTCTTTTCTCTTTACTACATTTTTAAAGATTTCTAATCTCTGCTTTTTTCTATCTTCTTGTTCAATTTGTTCCATTTCCTTAGTATCAGATAGAGATATTCCTAAGAAATCTGCGACTACTTTCTTTATTCCATTTGGTTTTTCTAATTTTACTCTAGAATGTTTTAAGGCATCTATAACATCTGCATATTCTTCTTCTAAGGTTTCTTTTGAGGCTTTTTCATATAAATATTTGTCATTTAACTTTTTAATTCCTGGGATATCTTCTTGTTTTTTTACTTCTCTTAAATTAGCATAGTATTCTGTAAGAGTTGCGACTTTATAGGGATTTGAGTATAAAATTTCTGTTATTCCGGCTGTTAGAGCTCCGAGTATTGTCCATCCTATGTAAGATAATTCTAACTTAAAACATTCCCATTTATGACCGTCCATCATTCTTCTGGATAAGTTTATGGCATCTAATGTTTTTATATTGGGATTTTCGGCAACTATATATGGTACAAGGATATAGGAATATCTTTTGACAACTATTCCTACAATCGTTAGGCACCATAGACTATAAAATGCTGAAGTTACGAACATGGTCCATGCTGTTTTGTTCCACTTTTTTACACGTAATAAAAATAAGAAACGTTGTATTGGTACCTTTTGATACGTTCTTCCTTCTAGAAAGATTCTTCTAGATATTACCTGATACATGTTTCCTAAAAAGAACCATGTTAAAAAACTTAATAATAGGCTGGCACTAACTAATATGATTGACGTAATATTGGGATGACCAATGATGGCGTTCATTCCTGTAATAAATGTCACATAGATAGACCCTGTAGAGAAACTATTTACTATCATAGCAAAAACTCCTCTACTTCTTCCAAGGACTTTTTTCTGATCTAGCTGATCTTGTTTTATTATTTCTGATTTTAATTCCTTTGTTACTTTTTTACTTTCTTCTGCGTTACCGTTTAGAGCATCTTCTACTGCTTTATCCACTTTTTCTGTCTGGGTAGTAATACTTGTTGGAAACACTTTTAATTCTGTTATATTGAAAGAACCAAGGAACTCCGAACCAATGAAGGCAGCAATAATACAGGCTACCATAAAGATTGGGTAATGTCGCTTTAGATTCTTTCTTGCTTTTTTCTTTAGTTCTTTTCTTGTTTCCATAAGTACTCCTCGCTTTTATTCTTCTTTATTATACACTATATTCTTAAGATATGAAAGTTTTAACGTATAAACAGAAGTAAAGGTGTTTTTGTTGTAATATTAAAAACCCATTGTTCTTGATAGAACAATAGGTTTTACTTTACCTTATTTTTATTTCAAAACATTTTTTAGAACTATAGTTTTAATTCTAGACATTTCTTGTAAAGTAGTTGCGATACCTTCGTTACCGATTCCAGAATGTTTCCATCCTCCGAATGGCATTTCTGCTGAACGGAAGAAGCTTGAACCATTGATAACTGCTCCACCTACTTCTAGTCTTTCTGCTACTTTGAAGGCATTATTCATATCGCTTGTGATAATGTTTCCACATAGTCCAAAACTTGATTGGTTAGCGATTTCAATTGCTTCTTCAATATCATCAAATCCACAGATTGGAATAACTGGTCCAAATACTTCCATGTCTTTCATGATATCCATATCCTTGGTAACATCTGTTAGGACAGCTGGTTCATAGTAAGCACCATTTCTTCGTCCACCAAATATTAATTTAGCACCTTGTTCTACTGTAGTGTTTACTTGTTCTTCAACACGACGAGCAGCTCTTTCATTAATTAGACAACCAATTTCTGTTGTTTCATCCATTGGATTTCCAAGTTTCATTTTGCTAATTCTTTCTACTACTTTACGAGTAAATTCATTTTTTACTTTATTGTGAACTAGGAAACGTTTACTAGCGCAACAAACTTGTCCTGTATTGTAAAGTCTTCCCCAGACCATTTCTTCAACAGCTAAATCTACATCTCCATCTTTATCTAGAATAAATGCATCGTTTCCACCTAACTCTAACATAACGTGAGTTAAATTTTTACTAGCTGTTCCCATTGTTTCCATACCAACGGCTGTAGATCCAGTAACACTTACTAAGTGTACTCCTTTATGTCTTGCTAGGGCTTGTCCTGTTGTTGGACCATCACCTGATAGGCAACTGATTACTCCATCTGGTACTCCTGCCTCTTTTAGTAATAGGCAATATCTATGTAATGTTAATGGGTTATAAGTAGATGGCTTAACAATTACAGCATTTCCCATAATTAGTGCACTTGGTACTTTTTGTCCAAATAAGTCACTTGGGAAGTTAAATGGAATAATACAAGCAACAACACCTAATGGTTGTCTGATTGTAAATTGGATAGTTTTTTCCTGTCCAGGTTCATTTCCTGTAGGAATATTAATTCCGTATAAGTGTTTTGCTCTTTCTACATAAGCATATACGAAAGTTCTCATATTTCCAATTTCTGCTCTTGCTTCTGTAATTGGTTTTCCTGTTTCTTTGCAAAGAAGTGTTGCTAGTTCTTCTTTATCTCTTTCTACTAAATCAACAAACTTTTCTAAGATACGTCCACGTTCATGTAATGGTACTTGTGCCCAGCCTTTTTGTGCTTCTACTGCAGCAGTTACTGCCATATCTACGTCTTCTTCTGTAGAATTTGGAACAGTATCAATAAATTCTCCTGTTGCTGGGTTTGTAATTTCTATTACCTTTTTGTTACTAGCATCCATTTCTATTCCTTTTACTAAGTTCTTCATTATTACCTCCTAATTTTTACCAAATGCGGTAAATGATAACATTAATCCACCACAGATATTTGCAGAGTGTTCATCGTATCCATATTCACCAAATGTGAAGATTGTAATGAATGGTACTCCTTTTGCTTCTTTTACTAATTGTTTATGTACTTCTCCAATACGGTCTCCAATACCTAATTTTCTTCCTCCACAGTGTACTAGGAAGTATGCACCTGGTTCGGTATATAATTGTTTTTTAACATCTTTTAGAGTGTTTCCAGTAGAGTCAATTAGTTCATCTACTGTTGCTTCTAATTGAATGATTGCTGTTCCTGGTACAGCTTTGTTTCCTAATGTAATTGTATCATCACTTGTTGTCTTAGTTCCTTCGTCATTGCCGAACATTGGATGACGGATTACTGTTAAGTTTCCTAGTGGATCTTTTACTCCTAATGGTCTTGTAATAGATGCTACTAATAGATTTTGTCCTTTTAATTGTGCTGGAGTTGAATTAATCCAGTTTGCATATTTTTTAAGTGCAGAAACTCCATCGATAGTAACAAGCGTACGATTATTTTTTACTTCAGTAATTAGACCGATGTTATTAGTTTCTCTATATGCACCTGTGTATGATGTAACAATTTCGTTATCTGTATAGAAGAATGCAACAGCAACACCATCACTGAATACTTTGTCATTGCAGAAAATTTTCCATTTTCCTTCTACTGTATCATCTGCAGCACTTCCTCCAAACATAGGTACTCTTCCAATAACGTCTTGAATACCCATTAAATAGTCCTCTTCTTCTTTTGGACTTGCTACCATATAGAAATATGCAGGAGCGCGTGTAGTTTTAGCATTTTCTACTGCTTCGATAGCTACTTTTCTACCAATGGCACGAGCATCTTTTCCTGCTTCATGGCAAGCTACTCCTACAGTCATGTCTTTGTCATCTAACATCATCATTCCTGAAAAACCATGATCTGATGTGATAACTCCTTCTGGTACCATAATAGCACCACTACTTGTACAACCAATAATTGGTGCGTCTGTTACACTTCTAGCACCTTTTACTACTTCTTTTACATCACATAATACAGAAGTATATAACATTCCTAATTTAGCATTTCGCATATCGTGTGATGCAATTCTTGCAGTTTCTTCTCCTGATTTGAAACTGTCAGCATCAATACTGAATCCTACTTTTGATTTTAACATTTTTCTACCTCTTTCCTTTTTTATTCATAAGCTTCTTGATATAAAGCTAATATGTCTTCTTTTGTCACTTCTCTTGGATTTCCTCCAGTACAAACATCATGTAATGCTTGTTCTGCTAACGTTGGTAGCATTTCCTTTGGTATTCCAATTTCTTTTAGTGTTTGTGGAATATGTAATTTTACTGATAATTCTTTTACAGCATCCACTACTTTTTGTACTGCTTCTTCATCTGTTGTATTTGACATATCTAATCCAAATGCATTTCCCATATTTCTAAATAATTCTGGGCACGCTTGACCATTAAATTTTAATACATGTGGTAATAATAATGCATTGGCTACTCCATGAGGTGTATCAAAATATGCTCCTAAAGAATGTGCCATAGAGTGAACAATTCCAAGCCCTACATTTGAGAATCCCATACCTGCTATATATTGTGCATAACCAACTTTTTCCACTGCCTTTTCATCTTTTTCATTTGCTGCTTTTTCTAGATTTTTATAGATTAAAGCCATAGCGTTAATATGGAACATATCAGGTATTAACCAAGCAGCTTTTGTAATATAACCTTCCATCGCATGTGTTAGTGCATCCATACCAGTTGATGCTGCTATCGATTGTGGCATCCCTTGCATTAAATCTGGATCGATAATTGCTACTACTGGAATATCATGTACATCTACACATACCATTTTCTTTGTTCTTTTTTCATCTGTAATTACATAATTAATTGTTACTTCTGCCGCTGTTCCTGCTGTTGTTGGCAAAGCAATCAATGGTAATGCTTTGTTTTTAGTTGCAGCAGTTCCATCTAGACTTACTACGTCACTAAATTCTGGATTGGTGCAAACAATTGCCATAGCTTTAGCTGTGTCAATGGCACTTCCTCCACCTACTGCTACAATACAATCAGTATTGTTATCTTTTGCGACCTTCACCCCGGACTGTACGTTTTCGACAGAAGGGTTTGGTTTTACTCCGTCATATATCTTATAGCTTATGTGCTTTTTATCTAACTCTTTTGTTACTAAAGTAACTGTTCCTGTTTCTAATAGTGATTTATCAGTTACTACTAGAACTTTTTTGAAAGCTCTTGCTTCAATTTCTTCTGCGAGTTTTTCTCTAGCACCACGACCAAAGTATGACGTTTCATTTAATATGATTCTATTTGTCATTTTCACTAGCCTCCCTATCATTATGATTATAACATACTTTTAATTTTTAGAAAAACAGTTTTCCACATAAAAAAAGAAAAAACACCAAATTTGATGTTTTTTTGTCAAGTTTATTTTAATATTGCACTAGAGGTACTATTTAATGTTAAATCGGCAACTCTTCCGTCTAAGTATGCATAATATCCTGCTGCTGCTATCATAGTGGCGTTGTCTGTACAATATTTCATTGGTGGAATAGACACTTCTACGTTCATCTGATTTCCTAGATTCTCAATAGCATTACGTAATCCTTGGTTGGCTGCTACTCCTCCAGCTACTATTAAGTATTTTGTACCTTTATCCTGAATGGCTTTCTTTGTCTTATTCACAATAGATTCTACAGCAACTTTTTGGAATGAGGCAGCCAAGTTTTCTTTGTTTAGTATATTTCCTCTTTGTTCTTCATTATGTGCTAGGTTGATTACAGCACTTTTTAATCCACTGAATGAGAAGTTATAACTATCATCTTTTAATGGGATAGGAAGCTTATAAGTTGGAGTTCCTACCTGAGCTAATTTATCTACCTTTGGTCCCCCTGGATACTCAAGACCTATTACTCTGGCTACTTTGTCATAGCACTCTCCAATGGCATCGTCTAGGGTTCCACCTAATTTTTTAAATTTATAATGATCAGTCATTTCAATTAGCTCTGTATGTCCACCACTGACTACTAATGCGAGTAGTGGGAATTTTAATGGTTGTACTAAACTGTTGGCATATATATGTCCCGCAATGTGATGAACTGGTATTAATGGTTTTTGATATAACCAAGATAATGTCTTAGCAGCTTCTAATCCGATAAGTAGTGAACCAATTAATCCTGGTCCGTAAGTAATCGCAATGGCATCTATTTCCCCCATTGTCATGTTTGCTTTTTCTAGACATTCTTCTAATACGATAGTTATATTTTTTACATGATGACGACTAGCAATTTCTGGAACTACTCCGCCATAATCTTTATGAATATCTATTTGAGACGAAATGACAGTCGCAATTTCTTCTGTTCCATTTTTAACGATAGAAGCACTTGTTTCATCACAACTACTTTCAATACCTAAAATAATCATATCTTTTTTTTCTTGCATTTTACCACTCTTTTCACTTCTTCCTTATTTTAACATAAAAGACTCTTTTTTTCTAGTAAGAGTCTTTGTTTTTAAACGTCCTTATTTTTTCTTTCCATCAATATACCATCTATTCCTTCGTAATACCCTTTTCTGATTGCTTTTTTTTCAAAACCGAACTTCTTATATAGGTTAATTGCTGCGAAATTGTCTTCTTTTACCTCTAAGGTAATATCTTTTTCCACAAGCTTTAGCATTTCTTTTAATAATTTGGATGCTTTTCCACAGTTTCTGTGGGAAATTTCTACTTCTATTTGATTAATTTCGGCTCTTTCATAGATATCACTGTAATATAGGTAAGCAATAATTTGGTTATCTTCTACCTCTATTAGATAGTGACCAAATGGATTGATTTGCAAATCATTGAGAATAGTTTGGATAGAAATTAGTGACTGATTATCTTCTATTTCCTTTAAATCATCTTGTTTATCTATCTTTTTTAGCATTATTCTTTTAATTATTAATATTTTACTATATTAGTTTGCTTTCTTCTGCTTCAGTTAATTTTAGATAATCAGGATTTACGGCATGCGGATTTATTCCTTTTTTATGTTTATAAACTTCTGTTATACGTGCTATATCTGGATTATAAGACTCTATAATCGGTTTATTTAATTGAATCTTTTCACCATCATTACTAATTATCTTGTAGTTTTCTATCTTTTCTAATTGTTGTTGTAAGTTTTTATAACTAATATAGCAAGGCTTCAATATTACTTCATTGTCTTTACTGAAAATCCCTGCATAACACATTTCTCTTCTGGCATCAATCACTGGGACTTTTACTGTATCATCTTCACTTGAAACTGCCATTGCTTCTAATGAGGTAATTGTTGTGATTGGTACTTTTAATGTCCACGCATAAACTTTGGCAATAGATATTGCAATTCTTATTCCTGTAAATGACCCAGGTCCATTTACTACGATAATCTTAGTTATATCTCTAGGGGTAATACCAGTATTTTCAAACATTGATACTACTTCTGGTAAGGTAACTTCTGATAGTCTGTGACCATATTCTTTTTTGATTTCTTTTCTAATTTCTCCGTTTTCCACAACTCCAGTGTACAAATAATTAGATGATGTATCTATATATAATATCATACTACTGCCTCACATACTTCTTCATATTTTCTTCCATGAGGTATTAAGATTATAACTCTTTTATCTTCGTCTTCTCCGGAATTTCTAATCTTGATATCTAATCGTTCTTCTGGTAAATAATCTGGAATCATATCTGCCCATTCAATGATTGTCACTCCACCTTTAGTGTAGTATTCTTCGATTCCAAGTTCATCCACTTTTCCATCTAATCGATAAACGTCCATATGATATAAAGGTAATTCTCCTGAAGTGTATTCTTTAATGATATTGAATGTAGGTGAGGTAATTTCTTCTTCTACCTCCATGGCTTTTGCAAATCCCTTGGCAAACATTGTTTTTCCACTACCCAAATCTCCTTGTAGACAGATTACCATATTAGGAAATTTTTCTGATTCGATGTTTTGTGCTAATTCAATTGTTTCTTCTTCTGAATAACTTATTACTTTGTAATCCATATCTCTTCACCCATTTTTTATTATACCAAAAAAAAAGAGTTATACAACTCTTATTGATTATATTTTACTATTGTTGTCACTCTTCATCATGACTGACAATAGAAATACCCTTAATTAATAAGCATGGAGAGCCAGTGGATTCTCTGTCAAAAATAACATCTTTACTAATGTCTTCAACTTGTGTCAATAACTCATAAATGGTCGTTGTCATAATACTTGGTACGAAACCACATTTGATTTGGCCATTCTCAATAATAAAGCCAAATACTTGTAAAGAAATTGTTCCTGTATTTGCATTAATTGCCGTTCCCATAGATCCCATGCAATCTGTAATATATATTCCGTTTTTTAGTTTTTTGAATAATTCTTCTAAACTTTTATCTCCTGGCATAATATACATGTTTTTTGTTGAAATTCCGTTGTATCCATTCCCAGTTGTCTTTTTCTTTTGCACCTTTGCTTCTTTGATGTTATATAAATAGGTTTTTAACACACCTTCTTTTACAATCTCTTTTCTTGCAGTTAATGTTCCTTCATTATCAAACTTGGTCATACCTGGATATTTTTTGTCTGTAGGATCCTCTATAATTGTTATTTTGTCAGAAAATATTTTTTGATTTAACTTATTTTCTAGACATGATACTTTTAAACGAATACTATCAGCTGAAATCATTTTTATCATGTTTGATAATATATAGGACATAACAGTCGAATCAATAATTACATTATATTTTTTAGTTTGTAATTTTTCCTTGGTTGCTTGTTTGATTGCCATTTCCATATCTTTTTTCAAATTATATTCCATGTTAAGTTCATCTTTTGATGTTTTTAAATATACCTTGTCATAGTCATTTGCTCCATCCTTTGTTAGAACTACAATTTCTGGAACAAATTCATAAGTATGAGAGGCTGTTTCTATGTTTACACCATTGCTATTAAAAATGCGCTTTTTTGTGTATGTTTCTGAGTAAAACAATGTTAAATTACTGACTTCTTTATATTGCTTTCTTATATCATCTAATTTTCTTAAAATTTCTAAATCCTTGCTCATTTCAATTTGAGGAATGGTTGCAGTTTCGTTATTATTAGAGGTATCTTGCAAATATTCGTCTTGATATTTGGAGTCCGTTTCTGTTGCTTTTGTGATTAATACATCTAAAATATTTTCATCAAGATAATCAGAACTAACTTTTACTGTTTTATTATTATATTCTGCTTTTATTTGATATGAAGTATAATCGGAGATTTCAAATGTTTCTAGAGCTTTATTTATTAATTCAATTTGTCCCATATTTTGTATTACTTCTACCACTTGGATATTTGTAATTTTCTTTTCTTTTGCTTTGTCTAAGAACTCACTGTTTGTCATTATTCTTTACCTCCTACTAAGATTTTAGATACCTTGATTGTAGGTTGTCCGATAGTTACATAAATCATTCCACTTTTATCTTCACAATATCCTCCAGATAACAATAAATCAGAAGAAACCATTTCTACATTTTTAAGAATATCTTTACTGTTACCAATTAAGGTGATCCCTTTTATCATTTTTGTTAATTTTCCATCTTCTATTAGTCTTGCGGTATCGACAGCAAAGTTAAAGTCACCGGTTGTCGAATTTACACTTCCTCCAGACATTTTTTGACAGTATACTCCGAGTTTAATACTTTTTATCATGTCTTCTACTTTATCGGTTCCAGGTTTTAAATATGTGTTGCTCATTCTTGATGTTGGTGCATATTGATAGTTTTCTCTTCTGCCACAACCATTTGCTGGTAACTTCATTTCCTTGCTATGAAGTTTATCCACTAAAAAAGTTTTAAGTATACCTTTTTCAATCAAAATATTTTTTTGAGTTGGATTACCTTCATCATCAATTAAGTTACTGCCCCAGGCGTTAGGTATTGTACCATCATCAATTAGAGTAACTTTTGGTGTTGCAATTTCCTTGCCTAAATCATTAGAAAATACTGATAATCTCGGTGCGACTCTTGTGGCCTCTAAACCATGTCCACAAGCTTCGTGAAAGATGACAGCTCCAAATCCAGGAGCGATGACAACTGGTAATTCTCCACCTTTAAAATCTATAGCACCTAATTTTTCTATAGCTGTATTGGCGGCTTTAATGCTTAGAGATTCCAGGTCATGATTTAAAATTTCATATCCTCTTCCTTGTGCATAATCTGTCATTTCTTCTGCTTTTTGATCCTTATCTTCCGCATAGACAGTGCATATATATCTTGTTACACAATTCTTGGATTTAATATATTTTCCATCAGAATTAGCTATTATATATTCCTTATCATCTTCTAAAAAAGTTAATGATACTTGGCTAATTAATTGAGAAACTTCTCGTATCTTTTTGTCCATATTTAAAAGATATGCTTTTTTCTTTTCAACAGGATATTGATTGTGCGGAATTTCTATTTCTGGATATACTTCTTCTAGATTATTTAATTTTACTTTTTTTGTTGATGTTCCAGTTAGATTTTTAGTTAAATTTTTAATCAGTTCTTTAATATTGTCTATCGATACATTATTAGTAGATGTGTAATAATAGTCATTATCCTTTATTAATCTAATACCAATTCCTCTTGTAGTATAGAATCCAATGTCATCTAGTTTAGAATCTAAAACTTTGTAACTTGTTGTTTTTCCATCCTCTACGTATATTTCTGCAAAATCCGCCCCCGTTGATATTGCAAAAGACAATAACTCTTCATATTCATTTTTTTTCATATTACCACCTAGTTACATTATAGCATACGATAGCTTATTTTAAGAAAAGATCTATTATATAAAAAAAGACTCATCTATTAAGACAAGCCTTTTATAAACAAAAAAAATTCTTGGCAACTTCCTATCTTCGCTTACACTATTGTCGGCGTTAGAGTGCTTAACTTCTGTGTTCGGGATGGGAACAGGTGTACCCACTCTGCTATCGTTACCAA